>CANDQP010000001.1 GCA_947388185.1 uncultured Dorea sp.
AAGTATTTCCCGTCTGTTCGTTGGCTCTCTCCAGTATGCAGGATACGTCCTTTGCAATCCCGTCTTTTTTCTTTCATGGTGTCTGCTCCTTTCCTTGTTGGAAAGAGCCTTGATATGACTTGTGTTCATCATAACACATACAAGGCTCATTTGCATTAGATTGCGTCCAATTTATCAATGACTTGTTCAAACTGTCGGCGTTTAATCTGTATGCGGTTGCCATTCATAATGAGCCAGCCAGCGTCCTTGTTTTCCTCTGCCAATCGTCTTAACTTGTTTTCTCCGATACGGAAATACTTTGACGCTTCTTCAATGGTAAGGGTGTATTTTTCCCATACGGGAATATCCTGTGCATTACTCATAAAACACCCCCTCACTTTCGATTACGTCTGCTATGTCCGTACACATCTGTTCCACAAGCATTTCCTGCTTTTCAGAGAGGTGGGTACATTCATCAATCATTTTCATGTAGTTTGAGCCTGTCAGCCTGTCGATTTCCTCTATCATCACGATTGACGGCATGACCTGTCTTTCCAGCCATTGCAGAGTGCGTTCCATATTGACAGGTACGGGGTTCATTTCAAAAGGTAAACTGTCATGGGAAATGAATATCTCCCACAGCGGATAGTCGGGAAATTGCACAAAATCAGTAATAAGGTAAAACACCAGCCCATGAGGGTTATATGTCAATAACAATTCCTCAACTGCCTGTACTGCCTTTTTATCACGCAGACGAATTTCAAAACGGTTGATAATATCCGTATGTTTCTTTTTGGTTGCCTGTTCCTTTTGCTTTTCATATAAGCAGAAATATTTTGTGCTTGCCTTTGAACCGATATAAAGGGTACTTGCTAGATTGCGGTTTTTTCCGCTTAATTTTCCACCTTGTACATTTTCATAGTTTTTACAGCGACAATCCGCACCGCCATTTTTGTATTTTTCAGACAAAACGGGAATATCCAGCAGACCGCACATATCATTGATTGCCAAGTCAAAACGTCGGATAACACCGCCACAGTCAAGACAGCGGTTTAAGAATGAATACCAATCCCTGTTCTGTTCCTGTAAGACATATTCCATGTTGCGTGAGCCTGCTCCTTTTAATTCCAAGAATACGCCCATGTGTTCATCATCAGAAGCCATGACCTTGATTTCCCCGTAGGCGTAATGCTCTTTATAGCCATAATATCCATAGTCATAATGGATAAAATAATCTGCTTTCATGCCAAGCACCTTTCGGATAATTTCCAATGCGTCAGTCGTTGGAAAACGGACAGACAGATAATCAACGAGCAGATAAAAAGGCTTATCGCAGATATAGTAATTCAGACAACGCAGGATAATATTTTGTGTTTCCTTGCTGGCGTTGGCTTTTCCGTTCTCAAAGCGGTTGATACTATATCTTGATACATGGGTAAGACTTGCAAGTTCTCCTTGTGAAAGACCGCTTGCAAGACGTTTGTTCTTCATTTCAAGTGCAAATTCTAAATTGTTCATTGTATTCCTCCAATCCCACAATAGCCTTGAAATACCTGTAAACCACTATTCAAAAGAATGTGAAGTTACTATCTTCTTAAAACTCCTCATTACTCCTTATAGCTTTGGGGTTGTATGGTTTTTGACTTGTCTTTTGTGAAATAGTGCCCCCCTGTTAGATAACGGGGGCACAGGTAAGGCTCGCAGGCTCGCCAGCAGACAAAGCATTTCCGTCCTTTGACGGCAGAGCCGTCATGGCGTTGTTGCTGACGCACGCCAGCAGTCCTGCAATGCTTTGTCTGCAAACCCTGTTTGTCCTTTTCTAACCATGCCATATCAACCGATATTCATATCTACGGGTTTAATCAGATAGGATTTACTTTTTAAATGGTTTTATATTTCATTCTGTTGTGCTTAATTATTTACAAACACATAATAATTCTTGTATGCTTATTTGTCAATATCTTTTTTTGTCTTTACAAACCATATTAAGCATGATAGACTTATAACGGAAACGAAATAAGAAGATATACAGAGTTACGGAGGGTTATGCAGTGAAAATAAATTTTTTGGGAAACAACATACAGACCATCAGAAAATACAGAGGAATGAAACAGCAGGAGCTTGCGGACAAAATCGGTATCAATATGCAGAGCCTTTCCAAGATTGAACGAGGATTGAATTATCCTGCCTATGATACGCTGGAAAAGATAATGGAAGTGCTGGACGTAACGCCCAATGAACTGTTGTCGGGGGAATGGAAATATATCAATCAGGCTGAAAAGGAAGTCTGTCAGTTTCTAAGAGCCGAAGAACGCCTAAATACAGAACTGAAACACGGGCATTATGACAACTTTTTTGATAGTGAGGAAGAATGGCTGGAATATGAGTTAGAAAAGTTACGGGAATATATTACCGACTACATCAACGGAAATAACATACAGGCAGGCGACCTTTACCCAATTAAAGAATTTATCCAGCATTTGAAGTTTCAAAGATTGTTAGACCGATATGATGATTTATACAGCATGGATATGTTTGGGGAAAGCATAGAGGGACATAAGTATAAAACACCTTTTCAATTCGTGAAACGGATAAACCCCAACTCAAAAGAAGATATGGAACTGTTACGGGAAGTATTAGGGAATAACCATTTTGATGATGAGGACGAGTAATCTTTTTCCTCTTGTGAGAAGATACAGCAAACAAAAAGCCCGATCAAGAGTGCAAAGCACCACCAATGGTGGCAAAGCTCTTGACAGGGCTTTTTCTTTTCTGTGTTGGGTAATCAAGAGGGAAAAAGGGATAGTTGCACGATTTTCTCATAAGGTATTAAAAACAGCCACACAAAATGTAAGAAATATGTTATAATCGGAAATGGAAAATTACGATAAAGGCGGTGTATGAGTGGCAAAGAAAAATAAATATTCGTTTGATAGCAAAATTCATGTTTACCGAGCGACAAAACGAATGAGCCAGCAGGAACTCGCTGACCTTGTAGGCGTATCACGACAAACGATTATACAGCTTGAGAGAAATCGTTATAATCCCTCTATGTTGTTGGCATACAGTATTGCGAAAGTGTTTGATGTAACGATTGAAGATTTATTTGATTTTAGGGAGGATTGACTGTGTTATCATTATACGAATTTTTATGGAATGTATTTAACAGTAAAACTGTTTTGATAATTGGTGCATGGGCAAGTTTGCCACTTACATTGATATTGATTGTAATGTTTGTACGAAAACAAAATCGAGATGAACGTGGGTGGAAAATTAAAGGAAAAGCTAGTGCGATTGCCTTTATCTATTTTATAATTATGGCAAATTTACTTGCAAAAGCAGTTGGAGCAATGGTGCCTGATACTTTGGAAGTAGGTTATGTTTTTTGTGCCAATGTAATCCAATGGCTTTATGATACGATGATATTTATTGAGATTATTGCAATTTTAATTTTAAATAAAATTGAATAAATAAAAGATTTCTTGTTTTTCATCTAAATGAGAGCAAGAATTTTTTTGCTTCTAAATGTAAGAAATACTTTACTTTTAGAATGAAATAGTATAAAATAAGGGCGAATATAAAAACTCAAGGAGGAATGTATTATGGCAACAGAAAAAAAGGTCTATAAGGTTATAAATGAGGCTGGATTGAAAGCACTTGAAAACAAATGTATTATTGTAAAATACGCTCCGCATAATTTGAGTGCAAAGATTCTCGAATTTTTCAATTCGGAATTTTATGTACTACAACTTTGTGAGCATGAAATTGTGTTAATACCATTCAATCTTATGACATTGAATATGACGTTAAAAAAAGAAGAACTTTTAGTAATTCCATATTCTCGAATTAAAAGTATTGAGATTTCAGAAGATTTATTGAATTATATCATTTCAATTACAACAGATACAGATATTATTCGACTATCAACACAGCAAAAAGAGCTAAGCAATTTACGAACTTCTGGCAGTTTGACATCAAAAAAAGCTGGAATCACTTTAGAAAATTGGCATAAAGACAATTTAGATATAACTTTAGAAGCGTTAAAGAAGATAGATACTAATAGTAATTAAAACATCTTACTTTTATTTTTCAATATAAAGGCTCGTGCAAAACAATATGTTTTGTGCGGGCTTTTTTTCATAGACACTTTCTTTTCTGATACGAAACCAAAGGTATAGACGGTATTTCTATTTTCCGTATTGAAATATTCCGTTTGTATATTTCAGTTTTTGCAGAAAGGGGGGGGTGAACTTATGAATACATCTTCTTTCAAGGATATTGTCAGATTGCAGTTTAATTCTTTGATGATGATTATCATTAAGGGCAGGGTAAAATATCATAAAAAGCAGATTATGAAACGCTCTAAAAATGAAGTTCTGTTTTGCGAAATGTCAGAAACAGAACGGCTTGAACAGGGAACAGTTGATACATACATTTATGATTATGTATCGTTTCAAGTTTTTCATTTTACGATTTGTGTAACAGATGAAAAACTCGCTACAGCTTTAAATATGCTATCGAAAAAACAGCGTAGTACGATTTTATTACGTTATTTTCAAGGCATGAATGACAGAGAAATTTCAGAATTGTACCATGTATCACGTTCTGCTATTTTTAGCAGAAGAAGTAGAGGACTAAAGAAGTTAAAAATGCTTTTAAGCGAAAGGAAGTAAAAAGAATGAGCAAAGATTATGGCTATCCCTCTTTTGAATTGATTTGCAGAGCGTCAAGCGGAGATGAGGTGGCAATCAGAGAAATTTTGAAGTTTTATGACGCTTATATTTCTAAATTATGCTTGCGACCGTTTTACCACTCTGAAAGTGGTAAAATCATTATGCAGGTTGATGAAGAACTAAAAGGAGAAATTTATACAGATATGATGAAAGCAATCTTGAAATTTGAAATACGAGTGAAGTAATCAACTGTATAAAAGAAAATTGGGAGATACACAGTTATTTGTGCTATCTCCCATAGTGGTTTTACTGTCATATCAAGGCTCATTCAATCGTGGTAAATTCGTGGTAAAATGAGTTTTTTTCTATACCTCAAAATGCTTGAATGTATAGTGTTTATGCGGATAATCAAAAATTAGATATAAAATTTATATCACAATTTATTGCAATAAAACTTAGATTATGGATTAGTAACCTACTCATAAATGAGCAAAAAGCGGCTGCGTTAGCAGACGTAGGAGTGCGTTAGCACGGTTTTTGCGAATGGATGAGTCGGTTGGAGGCTCTTTAGAGCATCCAACCGTACAGGTGGAAATATTTCGGGGAAACCAGAATAGATCTGATCACAGAGCAGCAAGGAGAAGAATAAGGTGGGAAAATGCGTGAAGGTTCCAGAGATCATGCAGATGGAGAAGGTGGAGTGCGGCGCCGCTTCTCTGTCGATGATCCTGGCTTATTATCACTGCTGGGTTCCGTTAGAGCAGCTTCGGGGAGAATGCGGAGTTTCCCGGGACGGGGCGACGGCAGGCAATCTATTGAGGGCGGCAAGAGGCTACGGCCTCGTCGCCGAGGCATATCAATGTGAGATACATGATCTGATGAAAGAGACACAATTTCCGTGCATCCTGCACTGGGAGTTATGTCATTTTGTCGTTTTATGCGGGTTTAAGAGAGGAAAGGCGAGGGGAATATTGAGAAGCCTTATATTATCGGGTGCATCCCCAAGGACAATTCGAAGCTTTTTACTTCCTCGGCGGATGAGAATAACCAGTATAAAAGGATCCGCACCAGGCATGGTTCCGTCGTTACATTTGTGGACAGCAAGGACAATGAAGACGGGGAGAAGGATAAGATCCAGATCCGCACGGCAAAGGAGCTGCACAATATAGAACTGGATAATGAGAAGAATTGCATCACCGTCAGCGACAAAGATAAGAAGAATGCGATCGTGATCAAGACGGAAGACGGCAGGATGGAAGTGACGGCAGAGAAGAAGCTCACCGTCAAGGTGGGAGACAGCATCGAGCTCACCATGAACGGAGAGAACGGCACGGTGAACTTAAAGTGCGCAACGCTGCAGGTGAAGGCCGATAAGGCGCTTAAGATGGAGACAGGCGGCAATGGGAAGCTGAACGCATCGGCGGGGCTTACTCTTGAAGGAGGCAGCCAGGCGAAGCTTAGCAGCAGCGGGCAGACGGCCGTGGCGGGCAGTCTGATCAAGGTAGGATAGACGGAATAGATCATCTATGAGGAAGAAGGAATATATATGGAGAAGAAGGAATACTTAGGAAGAGGGATGAAGTTTCCGCCTAAGGCAGATCCGGCGACGGGCAGGTTCGCCCTGGCAGACGGCGTGCAGTCGGTCAGGGAATCCATCTATCTGATCCTGATGACACAGAAGACAGAACGGATGGTAAGACCGTCGTTTGGAAGCGCGATCGTGGAGTACACTTTCATGGATATGTCGGATACCATGCTTGCAATGATGAAGAGGGATATCCGTACGGATATCCTGACGCAGGAGCCGCGGGTCTCGGAGGCAGAGATCTCGGTCGATCCGGTACCGGATAAAGGCTGCCTGATGGTAAATATTTCGTATACGGTTGCAGAGACGAATGCAAAGGATAATATGGTATTTCCGTTTTATCTGAATGCAGATACAGTAGGGGAAGGATATGAAGAAACCGATGGAATCCAGACAATTTAAACTGAATAACAGAAAAGCCGCTGACATTCGGAATGAGATCGCGCGCCTTTCAAGGAGCTATACACCGGAATGGCGTTTTGACGAGTCGAACCCGGATATTGGTTCCGTGCTTGCGCTCCTGTTCGCGGAGCAGGCGGAATGGAATCTTAAGAAATTCAACCGGCAGATGGAGCAGTTTCGGATAGATTTTGTAAATATGCTGGGGCTTTCTCTGATACCGGTGTATCCGGCGCAGGCCTATGTGCTGTTTCGTCCTGTTCAGGAATCCTACGGCGGAACATTTCTTCAAAAGGGAACCAAGCTGTCCGCGCCGGGGGAAGAGCGGGATATTGTGTTCGAGACGGTCTCAGACTGTTATATTACGGGCAGCAGGCTGACCCACTGCTACCAGGCAGAAGGAGGAAGCGGTGTGATCACTCCGGTGTTCGGAGCATTTACCCGGCAGGATTATTTTGAAGAGGATATCCCGGTAAGGCAGGAGACATTCGGCAGACAGGAGCTGTTCTCATTTCCGCCGGAAGGGATAGAGAAGAATGCACTGATACTCACGCACAGCCAGATCTTCGACCCGGAGAACGACAAGATCTATATGAAGCTGATCGGCAGGAAGAATCTGGCGGAGAAGATCCTTGGCGGAGAATACCGGATCTGTTATCAGGCGGAGGAGGGCATGCGGGAGGCAGAAGAGGTAGAGCTTCTGTCGGATACCCTTGTGATCGGGCGGAAGAGCCCAAAGGGAGCGGCTCTTGCCATAGAAGCCGCAGTACCGCCTAGTGAAGATATCGTGTTGGAGGAGATACTGGTATCTTCTTCGGGAGAAGCACATGCGGCGGCCTTCGCGGGGAATGGGATCACGGATTCGGCGGTAGAGAGATTCCTTCCCTTCGGAAGCACCCTGCAGCTTTTCGACGAATTCTATATCGGGGACGACAGTTATTTCTCTAAGGGAAATTCTGTGATCCGGATGCATTTTCAGATGCAGTTTCCGGTGCATACCGTGGGACTCGTGCCGGAGGAAGAGGAAAAAGACTTAAAGATCATCAAGAGGAAGCCGCCGGTACAGATGAAGCCGCAGCCGGCAGAGACGTTCGCGGAAGAGATCGCCCTTGAATATTTTAACGGGACAGGGTGGAAGCGTCTCGTCTGTGAGAGGGACCATACGGGGATATTCGCTGCCGGGAAGCCGGGAGAGTGTGAGATTCGTTTCTTATGCCCGCCGGATTGGGCCGTCTCCCAGATCGGTTCCTACGATGGACGGTGTCTCCGCATGAGGCTTATGAAGGCGGATAATTGTTACCTTCTTCCGTGTAATCATACGTTTCCGGTGGTGGAATACCTGGAGATCAGCTACAGCTACGAGGGCAAATACGAGAGACCGGACAGCTTAAAGCGGCTCTGCGGGACAAGTAAGAAGGAGCTTACGGAGGATTTCAGAAGACGGCGGCCCATCACTGCCTTTCGTGTGCCCAGGCACGCGCAGAATGTGCTGTATCTGGGCTTCGAGGAGAGATTCGAATACGGCCCGGTGAATCTGTATTTCGAATTTGTCCCCGATACGGGGTATGAGGGCACAGGGCTTCGGTTCGAGTATTCTACCAGGCATGGCTTCTGTCCGATGCGGGTACTTGACGGGACGGAAGGCTTCCTTCATACGGGGATCGTAAGCTTCCTGCCCCCAGACGATCTGGGGAGGATGACGGAAGAGGGAGTCAGCAAATACTGGATAAGGATCACGGAGGAGAAGAACAGTGCCCATAAGAATACACTGTTCAAGGCTGTGTTAAAGCAGATATGCTTAAACGGAGTTCCGGTGCAGAATATAGAAACTCTGAATGAGGAGGACTTCTATATCGAGCAGATACAGCCGGATATGACGTTCGTGTTATCGGACAGGAATATTCTGGATGCCGATATATGGGTGAATGAAAGGGAGAGCCTTACTCAGGCGCAGATGCAGGAGATGCTCAGAAAGAGCCCGGGAAGGGTCCGCGCTGAGTATGATCTGTGGGGAAATATACGTGATTTTTACGTGAGATGGGAAGAGGTGGAGGACTTCGGCGCGTCGGGTCCGAAAGACGGCCATTACATCCTCGACCGTGTCCGCGGCGAGGTAAGGTTCGGCGACGGGGTGCACGTGAAGATTCCCAAGGTGACGGACAGCACGGCATTCACGGCAAGAGTCAGAGTCTCTGACGGAGTGCGGGGGAATGTCCTGGCGGGTGCGATCACAGACTTCGTATCGGGAGTCCATTTCTACGGTGAATTCTCCAATCCCCTTCCGGCGTTCGGCGGTACGGATCAGGAGAGTGTGAGCGCGGCGCTTACAAGAGGCGCAAGCCTTCCAAGCAGCCGGAGACGCCTCCTTACGAAAACGGATTATATGCGGGAGATGAAGGCTTGCTCGGAGAATATCGATCAGGTGTCCTGTGTGGTCGGAAGGACACCAAAGGAAGTCATGACGCCGGAGTATATCTGCCTGGTGGTGCTGATGAAGGATTTCTCCGAAGGCTCCCGTTCCTTTCTTAGGGAGGCGGACAGTATGAAGGCTTATCTGTATTCCCGATGCGAGATGACGATAGCGGAGGACAAATTGTCTATCGTACAGCCTGTGCCCGTGGAGATCTCGGTGGAACTGTGGGTGAAGAGCCAGAAGGCGGCGGAGAGCTTCGAGCTGCAGGGAAGGGTTACGGAGATCCTGGATGATTTTCTGAATCCTGTCGCAAATGAGCGGCATGAGGGCTGGGAGATCGGAACGCTGCCGAAACCGTCGCAGATCCTTATGCGGCTTCATACGGCGGCGGGCAATATGGTCATTGTCAACAGCCTGATCACCGGAACCTACCGGGACAGCAGCGGAATCTGCGAAAGAGAGATCGATAAGCTGCCGCAATCACCGTTTTTCGTGTGTAAGAGCGGATGTCACAGGGTACATATCCTGCAGTAATGGATGAGGAGGGAAAGTCATGTTAGACATGAAGAGACCGGAGGATAAGACGTTCGAGGAATGGATGGAAGACGCCAGGCAGAAGATCCCCATGTATTCTTCGGAATGGACGAATTATAACCCGTCGGACCCGGGAATTACAATACTTGAGAACTTGACGGCATTCCATGTTCTGCAGCAGTCCCAGATGGGTGAGACTACGCCAGGGGTCCGAAGGAAGCTTCTTAAGCTTGCCGGAATTACCCAGTATCCGGGGAAATGTGCGAGAGTTCTGCTGGAGCCTGAGAATCTGAAAGAACCGGCCGTATTCCCGGCAAATCAGCAATTCTTAGTGGGCGATACGGTCTTTGAGACGGAACAACCCTGCAGGGCGGGAGGCCATAAGGTTCTGGGCGTCTACGGAATGGACAAAGGAGAGCTGATCGACGGAGAGATGCTTCTTGACAGCGCGGTTCCCTTAAGCGTGAGGATCTTCGGGGAGAACCCTGAGGTCGGCAACGGAGTGTATTTTATCATGGATTCCCTGCCGGAGGGCGAGGATCTGCATTTTTATATCCGTATCGTCAAGGTGCCTTACAGGAATGATTTCGTGGAATCTGTCAATAACCGGTTTGCGTCTGTCACCTGGCAGTGCTATACGGAGGATGGATTTCAGGATATCTGGTGCAGGGACAGGACGGGAGCATTTCTCACAGACGGCGAGCTGGTATTCAGAGGGATCAAGAATCCGGCTATATACCGTGAACTTCCAAGGACCGGGTACTGTATCCGGGGTATCTTAAGGCAGGTAAGCTATGATATCGCGCCGCAGCTCTTCTCCGTGCATGGATTCCTTCTTGAGGCATACCAGCGCGAGACGAGCTGTATCGCTAAAAGCTTCAAGAAATCCCGTGAGATCGAGATCAGCTGCAATCTTCTAAGAGACGGGTATTTCCGGGTGTTCTGCAGGGAAGGGGAAGGAAGATCCTACCGCAGATACGATCAGTATGACGGAATACAGAAGGAGGGCCGCTATTACGAGCTCCGAAAGGAAGAAGAGGGAAAGGCGGTGCTCGGATTCGACAGGCAGAGATTTGGCTATGGCCCGGTCCGGGTCAAGGATGCGATCCGGGTGGTGATCTACAATGAAGAGATGATGCAGCGTTACGACCTTGGAGTGGTGTATGGTTATGACAGGCAGGAGATCACGCTCCCTGCCGCTCAGATCGTACCGGATAATTTCTGTCTGCTGGCGGAACGAAGAGACGAAGACGGCGGATTCTGCTATGATTTCGTGAAGCCTAAGAGGACGGGGGACGGAGAGCTAAGATACGAACTCCTGGAGTCGGAGGGTAAGATCAGGATATTGGATGCGGGAGATTATATCGAGGCGAGGCTGTTCCTTGCGAACCTGTCTGTTTACCAGGGAGAGAACGGCAATGTCCGGGAGAACAGCCGCTTTACTGCAGAAGGAGACTTCGGAGAGCTTGTGTTCCGTAACCCGGCGCCCGGGACGGGCGGAAGGTTCAGGGAGTCGGAGCAAATGGCGGCGAAGCGGTTCTACGATGAGATGAAGGGACCGGAGACGGCCGTATGCGCCGGTGATTACGAAAATATGGTGCACAAGATATCAGGGCTGTGTATCCAGAAGGTGCGGGCGGTCATGGATTATGAGAAGAATGAAGTCCTCGTGGCGGTAAAGCCGTGGTCGGAGGATGCATTTCCCAGACTGACACCGCTGTATAAGTCCATGCTGGAGAAATATTTTGAACCAAGGAGGCTTCTGACGACCCGGATCCGGTTCTCGGGACCCAGATATGTTGGGATCGACGTCAGGGGTGTGATCTATGTCAAACGTCATTATGAGCGGTATATGGATGAGATTGAAGCGGTTCTTAAGAAGCATTTGGATTACCGTGCAGGGAATCAGAATTTCGGGGATGTGCTGAGATTCGAAGAGCTGTTCTATGAGCTGGAACATCTGGAATGTATTGCGTCCCTGCAGAATCTGGTGATCTACCCTCAGAATTTGAAGATGGCTTCGGTGGAGGGGATGGATATTCATCCGGCGAGAGACTGCCTGTGCTATCCGGGGAATTTCTATCTGGACATTCATGCCGGGCAGCCTGAGAGGAGTTGGTGATTTTTTGAATTATGTTAGGAATTATTCGATCCAGGCAAACAGGCTTGCGAAGGCGTGTCTGACGGGGATGGAGCTGACAGATAAAGGAGAGCTGCATATATTCCCTTCGCGGGGGAAGAGATATCTGTTCCTGGGATGCCTGGACGGCGTGGAGGAAGATAACCGGTGGGGGCGCTTGAAAGGAGAGTTCCTGCTGTCTGCCAACATGGCGTTTGTGATACGCGCCTTTGCGCTGAATCAGAAGGTATTCGACAGAAAAGGGCAGCTTACGAAGATAGATACATTCTTGAGAGATCCGATAGTCGATCCGGAGACGAAGCTTGCGCTGTTCGCCAAGGCAGGGGCAGCCTCTTATGTAAACCAGCAGGATGTGCTGATGTATGGGTTGGAGGGCAGGTATCTGTGGATCTGTGTGGAAGTGATGGGAGACGGGGAGGGTATGATCCGGGATTTGTGCATGGTACTTCCGGGGGATAATTTCATGAATGCATTCCCGGAGGTCTATCAGGAGCAGAACAGCTTCTTCCATCGGTATCTGTCCATATTCTCCAGCATTTACAATGATATTCAGTACCGGATCGATACGGTGGATGAGGTGCTTGATCTGGATACGGCAGAAGATGAGCTTCTCTGCCTGTTCGCGGAATGGATGGGAGTGGATATCAAGGGGAATTTCTTAACCGGAGAGAAGCTTCGGACGCTTGTGAAGGAGATCTGCAAGCTGAATAAATGGAAGGGAACCAGGAAGTCCCTGGAGCGTCTGACGGAGATCATCCTGGGCGAACGGGCGGTGATCCTGGAGAGGAATATCCTGAAAGAACATGCCGCAAGCCAGGAGGATGAGAATTACGACCGTCTGTACGGGAACCATGCATATTGTGTGACGCTGCTGATCCGTAATTATGTGGAAGAAAATAAGCGCTCCCAGTTGTATTTCCTCCTGCAGCAGTTTGTCCCGGTCCGCTGCGAGCTGCATCTGGTGTTCTTAGACAAGAAGAGCCATATGGATACCTATTGTTATATGGATACTAATGCAAGGCTCTGGCAGGAGGAGACGGCGTATCTGGACCGCAGGAAGGTGATGGATGCGAACGCGGTCCTGGAGGGATAGCGTATTGTCTGAAAAATAGAAATAAAAAAAGGAGAGATTGAAATGGAGATCAAAGAAAAGAAGCAAAGTGACAGGATTATTTTGGACATATCAGGAAGGGTTGACGCGACGAACAGTTCGCAGCTGCAGAATGCGATCCTGCTGGCATTTCAGAAGATGAAGACGATCGAGCTGGACTTCCAAAACGTGGCGTACATAGCGAGCGCCGGACTGCGCGCGCTGATGATCGGTCAGAAGACGGCGAATGCCAAGGGCGGTCAGATGACGCTTAAGAACGTGGGAGATATGGTAATGGAAGTGTTTGAGATGACAGGGTTTGTAGATATTCTGGAGATAGAAGAGTAGCGGTCTTCAGAAGGGACGCAGCATGATTGATCTTAAGGATGTGACAAAGGTATATAATACGGTTGTATTGGATCGCTTAAGCCTGCATGTTGACCGGGGGGAATTCCTCTTCGTGACGGGGAAGAGCGGTTCCGGGAAATCGACGCTGATCAGGCTTCTTACTATGGAAACCGCTGCAACAGAAGGGCAGATACTTGTAGATGGGAGAGATCTCTCGAAGATAAAGAAGCGGGAGATTCCCGTCTACAGAAGGAGTCTTGGGATCGTATTCCAGGATATGAAGCTCTTAGAAGACAGGACTGTGTTCGAGAATCTGGCATTTGTGCGGGAGGTGATCTATGGCCGCAGGCGGGATACCAGCCAGAGGGTGGCGTCGATGCTGTCCTTCCTGGGGCTTTCGACGCTGCATAAGCGTTACCCGCAGCAGTTGTCGGGCGGGGAGAAGCAGAAGATCGTGCTTGCACGGGCGCTTATGAATGATCCGGCGATCCTGCTTGCGGACGAGCCTACCGGGAATCTGGATCCTGGCGCTTCGGCGGAGGTGATGGATTTGTTCGAGTTAGTGCACAGGAGGGGGATGACGGTCCTGGTGGCGACTCATGATCTTGCACAGGCCGGGAGGCTTCGGCATCGGAGGGTAGAACTTGCGGGGGGAGATGTTTTATGATAAGATAAAGGGCAGAAATACTGGGTTTGGATATATAAGGAGGCATCTGTGATGAGAGTGTTTCACGGATCGGATCATGAAGTGAGACAGCCGCAATATATGGGCGGGAAGAATGATAATGATTATGGAAACGGCTTCTATACGACAGAATATGAAGACAGGGCAAGAAGCTGGGCCGCTCTGAATGGAAGTCCGAAGAATTCGATTGTAAATGTTTATGAGCTGAATATGGATTCCCTGAAAATATTGGATTTGAATGAACATGGGATCTTAGCATGGATTGCAGAAGTAGTTGCTAATCGCGGGATGAATCAGGAGGCATCAGGCATCGTTGGAAAACGGCTGGCTTCCTTATATAGAATGAATACAGAAGATTATGACCTGATCAGGGGATATAGGGCTGATGACAGCTATACACAAGTAATCGAAGCTTTTTTGCTGAATCAGATCAACACTTATGAAGTGGAGAGGCTCTTCTGTAAAGGTAATCTGGGGAATCAGATTTTCTTAAAATCTGAAAAAGCGTTTGAGCATATTAAATGGATCGATGCGTATGAAGTGAATCTGAGTGAAGGGGATAAGAAGGCGGATTTATATGCAAGACGAGAAGTGAACAAATTCCTGACAGGTAGGATGAAAGCGATATTGATTGATGGTTTCGAGGTTCCGGGGATTACGGCCCGGTATGCAATACAGGACAAAAAATCGGAGGATAGATAGATGTTGGCTTATGATGAGTGCTATCTGAACAGTATGATCCAAAAGACCAGATACCTTTTCAAACTGATTGCGAGGAATTGCGATCAGGTATTTGATGTGATCAGTGATTATATGAAGGGGGAGTACCGGGAGCGTATGGACGCCGGGAATCCCCTTTATCTGAATAAGACGCCGAAGCAGGTCTTAGGAAGCCTGGGTATCTGTATCGAAGATGATGAGGAGATCAGTGAAGATTATGATGAATTTATTCTGGAATGGATGGCGGATATCTACACGTATATGCAGTGGAAATGGAATCTGCCGTCGAAGGATATCGTGAAAGGGATAGAACCGGCAGAATTGTATGGAAAATATTATCCTCTGCATGAGGCTTCGATTGAGAATGGGGCGGATAAACTGAGAAAGTTTGTCTATTCTAATAAGAGCGAAGGCGCTTGGGGATTATCTGATTGTGGGCGTGACAACAGAGACATATGACAAAGCGAGAGGGAAGCCCTGACCGTCGGTGTCGTGACGGATGAAGGAGTACAGAAGTACCGATTGGGACGAGTTTATCAGGGGGTTAAAGAAGATTAAATTTGACGGAGTGCTGGGATTTATTGCCAATATCGGGCGGTATCTGGCAGAGGAACATCTTGCTCAATGAGAGCAGTTTTTAGCTGCAGCAAGGAGAGAATATATCTCCTGCTGCAGCTTTTGATCGCTCTATCGAATAAGCACCGTTTTCCCTTCAAATGCAAATCCATACTTCCGAATCCGTTCGGGTGCAATACCTTTTGCCTCCAGAGAAGCAGAATATTGCATCCGGTCAATCTGATTCAGCGCTTCCTGTGCTGTGTCTATAAGGGTCTCCTCGTCATCAGGATCATGAACTTTGAATTCCAGAATGAATGCATGATCCGTATCGTGCAATGGTTCCAGTATCACGTCATATCTGCCGAAGCCGCTTTCCCGGTTGGAGTTTATAGAATACCGATCGGCAAGATCTACTGTCAGCCCAAGAATAAAACCATGATAAAAACGTTCCGGTTCTGCCTTTTCGGAGGGGTGCTTCCCGGTATCAAAATAACTGAAGGTTGCAAGTGTGACTTGGTTCATATAAGCGTTCATGGCTTTTTTATCATCCGTCAAAAGCGCTTTGATAAAGTTATTGTAAGCAGGTGTGAATTCCATGAACCAATCTTCGATCATCCGTTCAAACATCAGTGTTACTTCATAGTTTGTCAGCACGAGTTCATAGGTTTCACGTCCTCTTCTGTCTATATAAAGCTGCTTCACGCGCAGATAACCTGTTGCGAGCAGTAGACTCCAGATGGCATTTTCCCGGTATTCCAATTGATTGAAGATGATCTGTTCGTCGATCTGTGTACAGAGAGATTTGCCGGATAAAAGGTCTTCCATGATTATTTTTGAATCTGCGCTTCCTTCGCGGATCAACTTCTCGATCAGACTGTTACTGCTGGTATTTGCCCAATATGATGAGAATTTTTTGAATTTCAGAAAATTTATAATTGACCATGGATTGTAAATATCTGTTTTTTGACCGAATGTAAATCCATCATACCAGTCCTTTACCTTGTCTTTGCTGTCAGATAAGCCATAATCATCCAGAGCATCCCAAACCTCTTGCTGCGTAAATCCAAAACAGTCTGCATACAGATCAGATGTAGTTGTGATCACAGTAGGATTATTAAGGTCAGAAAAGATGGACTCCTTGCTGATCCTTGTGATTCCTGTCATGATAGCTCTTTCGAGAAAAGGATTCGTCTTGAAGGTTGCATTGAACAGATTCCTGATGAAAGAGACGGTCTCATCCCAGTATCCATGCACATAAGCCTCCTGCATAGGAGTATCATACTCGTCCAGGAGAATGATGACTTTTTTCTTGTAATAGCGCATTAGGTAACCGGATAACATGTTCAGTGATTCAGATGCCAGATAGTCTTCCATATCAGCAGAAACCTTTTGGTACAGCTTTTTTTCATTATCATTTAACAGGGCACCGTCTAACAGAAAATCATACCGGTTATATAGATTTGTAATGATCTGACAAAGCTTTTGCCTTGTATTTAGAAAAGAAGTTTCTTTTACATTGGCAAAGCTTAAGAAAATTACAGGATAAGTTCCCTGTAATTCACGGTATTCTCTTTCTTCCCAGATAGCAAGGTTCTGAAACAGATCACTTCGGTTGGCATGATCAACAGAGAAGAAATATTCTATCATACTCATATTCAGTGTCTTGCCAAAGCGTCTGGGACGGGTGATCAGAGTAACGATATCATCATTCTCCCACCATTCTTTGATAAAGCTTGTCTTGTCAATGTAGAAATTGGCTTTTATGATTAATTGACCGAAATCTTGATGACCGATACCGATTGTTCTTGACATAGACACACCTCCCAAACTTTTCTTGTATCTTATCATTATTTTATTGGGAATTCAACATTATTTCCCATAATATGAAACAGGGACATAGTCTGTCCCTGTCATAACTTTTAACTCTCTTTTGTAAGATTGTGAATCATCTGTTTTTCGTGATCTTCCCCAGTCTGGACCTCCGTATCATGACATAGGAGAAAGCCAAGGCAAGCAACCATATGATCGGCAGATCATCACCTGTTTTAGGAGCTTTTTGGTTCGCAGCGTTCGTATTCGGCGTCTGTGACGACGGTTTCCTGTCAGGAACGTTCGTCGGCTTGTCTGACGGGTTACCACCTGACGGTTGATCACCGGGATCGATCGATGGATTATCATCCGGTTTATCTGACGGTTTATCATCGGGGGTGCCCGATGGCTTATTATCAGGCTTATCATCCGGATCGTTGTCTGGTTTATCCGATGGATCGCCGCCGGGTTGATCATCCGGATCGTCATCGGGTTGATCATCCGGGTCATCGTCGGGTTCCTTCGGCGGTTCTTCGGTGTCTTCGTCTGCCTGCAATGTCAGACTGGTCTGAGCCAGACCGTCGGTATAATGGATCTTGACCCTGTGGGTTCCTGCCGTAAGTGTCTGGATGTACTCCGGTTTGAACGTAATGATCGTGGAACCGGATACCGCGGTATAGTGTTCCTTAGCTACTTCGCTGTCGTCTATCGATACGCTGACAAATTTATCAAAATCCCCGTTGACTCTTATAGTAACACTGCTATCGCCGTTCTTGATTACTGTCTGATCTGCTCCCTCGGTGATCTCATAGCTGATCTGTTCAGTAGGAGGAACAGGATTCAGGGCTGCCAGAGCCGCTTCGATTGCGGCGGCGTATCCGTCCACAACGTCCTGGTCCCAGAAAAGCTTTCCTCTGACTACGGCCTGTACAGCTTCTTCTACGATCTCAAAATTAGTGTAATCTTCCTTCTTAAGCGCTTCGAACTTCTTGACCGCGGCGTCTACGGCGCTGTAATCTGCCTCTGAGAATGTGACATCATCGGAACCGTTCTGTATATTATCATAAGAAGGCGTCCCGTTTGAAAGGATGACACCGCCTATATGTACATTTTTTTCGGAAGCGATTCCTCCCGCCCCGATCTCTGTCGTACCTCCGGTAATGGAGATGCTTCCTACCGCGGAAATGCTGTTGTTATTGGCATTGCCGGAGGCTGTGATATCCGAATCCTTTATGGCCAGATCCCCTAAGATGCGAAGACCGCTCTTATTCTGATCGGAGACAGCTATGACCTCAGAATCCGTAATTTCCGTAGGGCCTTTGCAGAAGATTCCTACGTCATTTGTTGTAACCGCATCCACGGAAGAATCCCTGATAACAGTATTGTTATCCACAAACAAGGCTGGCCAGTAGCCTTTGACATCCACCTTCGAAGAATCTATGATCTCAAGTTCATCGCAGAAGATACCGTTTGTTCCGGTTGATACCAGTGTGGCGGAAGAATCGGAAATGGTTACCTTGTTCCCGGCCGCTTGCAGGGCTTGTCCGTCTTGTGCAGAGATATCCAGTACAGATCCTCCGGAGATCTCTGTCTTACCGGCGACAACTCCATGCATAGCAGATTCCTTGATTGTAAGGCTGCTGCCAGAGATGTTCAGATTCCCGGAAAAAGAAATACCGGTATCCAGTGATTCCATGGTAATACTGGAATTATTGGTCACTGTGAGGGAATCCGCTCCTGACATGTTGATTCCGATACACTTCTTATCAGGATCGGCGAGTGAGTTCATGGCAATCTTTATCTTGGAGTTACTGATCAGATTATCGCTGCCCCAACTCTCAATCCCGTATGCACTGGCATCACTCATTTTGCCGATTGTTAATTGCAGTTCTGTATCTCTGATGGTCAGTCCGCCGCCTCGCACATGGATTCCGGCACAGGAAAATGTTGGAAGAGAAGAAGACGGGGCGGTATTGATTGAAAGCCTGCCGCCGTTGGTTCCTTTGATCGTTAATGGGTGTTCGCTCCAGATCCCGTAATGCGCGTTGATTGTATTCCCCCCAATTAATTCAATAGTTACACCGGGTTCCGTAATCTCTACCCCATATTGCACATCGCTTCCAGTAGTGCTTCCGATCACGGCATTGTCAAGTCTTAAGACCTTCGTGTTGGGATCGTATGATGCAGTACCGCTCCCGCAGGTGACATGGTAATCCGGCGTCGACAGGATATTGATTCCGTTTACGGAGATAGATCCGCCGGCTGCGGATGCTGTTTCCGGCCGTATGGCCAACATAAGGCAGAGTGCCAGAAACATAAAAAACAATTTTCTTTTACCTCTCATGATTTTTACCTTTCTAAAATATAAAATGTATCATCAGTATATATCATTTCGAGAGTATACACAAGATATATGTTTTAAAGTTTCGGCAATGTACTATCAGGTAACAGTTCAGACAGGTCTGCGCATTCACTGCGCTGACCGTGTCATAGAGTAGAGCCTGAAAGCATACGGCCCATCGCGAAGCGATTTTTAATGGCCGGATGCCTGTAACAGTGAAGGTATCTGAACTGTTACACTATCAGTATGGATGGGGACGGCGGGCTACAACTCGTGATCCCCCGCATAGGCCAGCACAAAAGCCACCATAGCCTGCGACCCGTCGCATTCATTTCCCATTACGGAGACCGCCTTCTTCACCTTGTTCTGAACCGTGTTCCGGTGAAGGAAGATGGCATTGGAGGTCTGTCCGATGCTGCGTCCGTTCTCCAGATAGTGCATAAAGATCTCGCACAGGTCGGTATGGTTCTTCCGGTCGTATCTCTTAAGCACTTCATAGCACGGCGATGTCAGCATCGGAGACGGGACAGATCTTTTTAATTCCTGTAATATATATGGTACAAATACATCTTTAAACTGGTAGAATTCCCGTGGTTTTTCATCCTTGAGCCGTCCTAAGCGGATGGCTTCGTTGCATTGCAGCACTGCGGTCGGCAATTCCATCAGCGAGAAGAAGGTATTGGAGATGCCGCAGGTGTAAGTGATGCCGCCCATACAGTTGCGGAACAGCGTCTCCTGGTCGGGGGAGAGGAAGCTGCCAAGCTTGTCGGAATCGCTGGTAAAACGAAGGACATACAATGCATTCTGATGGACGAAGGGCTTCCAGCCAGGCGCAGCGTTCCTGAGATTCCAGCTCACGAAGGAGTAGGGCATCTCGGAAATATTCTCATAGCTGACACGTGCAAGGCGGAAATATCCTTCCATGGAAAGCCCCGGTATGAAACTGATCTGGTCTTCATACTGTTTGCTCGGGGTGTCAGGGTGGTCCAGGATCTCTGTGAAGAGGGATTCATAGATCTCCGAGGAGGAGCGGCTCTTGAAGCGTTCCTGCTGGAAATAAAGCATAAGGTTCTCAGAGATGATATTCATCAGATCCAGATAATTGGTCTTGGGATGAATGCTGCACCGGAATACAAGGGCGTAACCCACGGTGTGTCCGTTCGCGGTAAAACGGTACATCATGCTGTAGTAGCATTCGTGGGTGGTGAGACAGTAGTAGTTGATCAGCGGATTGGCCGCCTGCTCTGAGGTGGAGATCAGCCCGTCCTGGCGAAGCCTTGTCATGGTATCCGGCGTGACGTATCCGGCGTCTAAGATATCGTCCATGATAGGGTCGTCGGTTCCCGGGGTCTTCACGTATCCAAGCAGGGAGAAATTCCGGTCCAGTATCACCATGGGGTGTACGATATAGACATTCGTCAGTTCGAGAAGCTCCTTAAGCGGCCGGTCTTTCAGCAGCGCCAGATGAAAATTTGTATCCCACACTTCAAAATCATGGAAGATGGTCAGCACCTTGTTGAATACGGTGGGGAAGCTGTCGTTGGAGTACAGCAGTACAAGGGACAGTTCATGGTTGAATTCGTTCAAGTGTGTTTCTCTGTTCTGGCAGACGCACAGGAAGGTGTCTGAATTCGTGATCTGATCTGAATATGTACGAAGCATCTCTTCCGACAGGAGATAGAGATACCGCTTGCTGTCTTCCAAAGTGAAGTTGATATCGAAGAATTTGACACCGTCATAGTCGGTGGTCAGGTTGATGTTCTGTGATTCGTACAGACTGTTTGCCGAGAGCTGGTACAGTATTACATTTAATGGTAATTGCATAACTTATTCCTCTAAAATTAAAATTGTGTTAAAATATTAGCAGGATTGACGTTCTTTTGTCAAACTACTGTGTGATCGTAAAAAATCACCATTTTATTATAGAATAGCATAATAAATGTGCATTATGCATAGATAATCAACAAAAAAATGTTTTTTTTCACATACAAAAATCTGGTAAATAATTTTATGATTGTATAGGTTGAAAAAGAAATGAAAAGGGAGGGATGCAATTATGAATTTATTTACACCGGCCGAGGTGGCAAAAAATTATATTGCAACAGGAAAAGCGAAAGTGAATACACCGGTCAGCAAGATGTTTGTTCTGGCGATTCTTGCAGGTGCGTTCATTGCAGTAGGAGGTGTGGGAGCTACGACGGTGGCAGTGTCAGTCCCGCTTGCGTCAGTCGGGAAGTTCGCCGGGGCGTGTGTGTTCCCGGGAGGCCTTAGCATGGTGCTTCTTGCCGGAAGCGAGTTGTTTACCGGCAATACGCTGCTTGTGATCCCGCTTCTGGAAAAGGAGATCAGCCCGGCAGGAATGCTGAAGAACTGGGTTGTCGTATACCTGGGTAATATCGTCGGCGGATTCCTGATCGCGGCGGGCATCGTGTATTCACACCAGGTCAGCTTATTCGGCAATCAGATGGCGGTCTCGGTTCTGTCTACGGCGGCGGGGAAATGTACGATGCCGTTTGGCGACGCACTGATCAAGGGAATCTTATGTAATTTCCTGGTATGTATAGCGGTGTGGATCTCTTTTGCGGCGAAGGATGTTGCGGGAAAGATCGCGGGGTTATTTTTCCCGATCATGATGTTCGTGCTGTGCGGATTCGAGCATAGCGTGGCCAATATGTACTACATCAGCGCGGGGCTTTTTGCAAAAGGGATTCCAGAGTATGCCGAAGCGGCGGCAGAGGCCGGGGTGAATCTTGACGCGATCACCTGGGGCGGATTCTTCGGGGGCAATCTGCTTCCGGTGACCATCGGCAACATCATCGGCGGCGCAGTCTGTGTCGGATGCGCGTACTGGTTCGTCTATCTGCGCAAGGGACAGGCGAAGTAGAGAGGATATTATGAGGAAAGAGAAGCAGTCATTTTACATATTTCTAGAAGGGAGAAACAAGAATGAGTAAGATTTATCTTGCAAACAGCAGGCTCAGTGACGCGAAGATCGGGCCGCTGCTTAAGAAGTTCTCGAACAAGGTCAATGTGTACCCGCCGGGAACCTGTCCGCTTACGGTTCAGTTGTCGCTCTTACAGGCGTCAAGGAACCAGACCTGCGGCAAATGTGTACCCTGCCGGGACGGCCTCAGGCAATTGGAGAAGATGCTGATCAGGATCCTCCGCGGGCGGGCGGATATGGACACTCTGATCGAGATGAAGGAGCTGGCGGCAATGATCCGCGACAGTGCGGACTGCGCGATCGGCTATCAGTCGGCCATCGAGGTTCTGGAGGGCTTAGAGACGTTCAAGGAGGATTATATCAGCCACATCCGCAGGCAGGAATGTACAGGCATTACCGGGCAGAAGATCCCGTGCGTGACCTTATGTCCGGCGCATGTGGATATACCGGGATATATAGCCCATGTACAGGAGGGCAATTATGACAAAGCCATCAACCTGATACGAAGGGATAACCCGCTTCCGACGGCGTGCGCCATGATCTGCGAGCACCCATGCGAGGAGCGCTGCAGAAGGAACCTGATCGATACTTCTCTTAATATCCGGGGCGTCAAGAAATACGCGGTAGATCAGATCGTTGCGGATAAGGTGGAGGTTCCCCGGGCGAATCCGGCAACAGGGAAGAAGGTTGCCGTCATAGGCGGAGGCCCAAGCGGAATGACGGCGGCATATTATCTGTCTCTGATGGGTCATAAGGTGACCGTGTATGAGGCGAAGGAGAGGCTCGGCGGTATGCTGATGTACGGGATCCCGAACTACCGTTTCCCCAAGGACAGGCTTGACGAGGATATGAACGCCATCCTGTCAACTGGAAATATTGAGGTAAAATACGGCGTCAATGTGGGGGTGGATGTTCCGATCGAAGAGATACATAAGAGTTATGACGCCATGTATGTGGCAATCGGCGCTCAGGCAGGCAAGAAGTTGAGGCTTGAAGGAATTGACGCGAAGAATGTGTTCTCGGCGGTAGAGATGTTAGACGAGATCGGGCATGACAGGAAGCCTGATTATACCGGCAAGACGGTGGCGGTCATCGGCGGCGGCAATGTTGCCATGGATGCGGCAAGAAGCGCGCTTCGCTGCGGAGCTGCGGATGTGCGGATCGTGTACCGGAGACGGCAGGAGGATATGACTGCGCTGGATACGGAGATCGAGTCTGCCGTGATGGAAGGTATCGAGCTGATGCTTCTGCAGGCGCCGAAGAGTATCGAGAAGGACGAGGAAGGGAATTGCTGTGCCCTGTGGACCCAGCCTCAGATGATCGGGCCGTACAGAAGCGGCAGGCCGGCGCCTGTGGACGCAGTTTCCAAGGAGCCTTTGCGTATCCCCTGTGATGTAATATTGATCGCTGTGGGACAGGATATTGTCAGCGCGCCGTTTGAAGAATTCGGAATGCCCGCCCAGAGAAATGTGTTCCAGGCGGGGCTTGATACGGCGATCGCCAATATGCCGGGAATCTTCGTGGGCGGCGACTGTGCGACGGGACCGGCTACGGCGATCCGTGCGATCGCGGCGGGCAAGGTCGCGGCGCATAATATTGACGAGTATCTGGGATATCATCACAAGCTTGACTGCGGCGTAAAAGCGCCGGATGCAAGGCCCAACAACCGGATCCCGACGGGGCGCGTCAATATCCAGGAGCGTCCGGCTTACTTAAGGAAGCATGATTTCGAGCATGTGGAATGTCCGATGACCTATGAGGAGATTCAGCAGGAGTGCGGCAGATGCCTGCGGTGTGATGTATTTGGATGCGGAAAGCTTGACGGTGCGGTAGACAAATAGGAGGAAGAAGATGCAGATAACAATAAATGGAAGAAATATAGAGGCCGCCGAGGGCAGCACGATCCTTCAGACGGCCCGCAGGGAGGGAATTGAGATCCCGACACTCTGTTATCTCGAGGGTGTCAATGATATCGGCTCCTGCCGTCTGTGTGTGGTAGAGCTTAGCGGATCGGAAGAACTGGTTCCCGCCTGCAATACGAAGGTGAAGGAAGGTATGGTGATCCTGACCCACAGTGAACGTGTAACGGCAGCGAGAAGGATGGTACTGAACCTTCTGTTGTCCGAGCACTACGGGGACTGTTTCAGCTGTGAGAAGAACGGGGACTGCGAGCTGCAGAAATACTGTATTGAGTATGGCGTGGAGACGACGGAATTTACCGGCGCGAGGAAGGAGAAGAACTTCAAGAAGAAAGACGCTCATCCGTTCTTAAGTTATGATCCTGACCGCTGTATCGAATGCCAGAGATGTGTGAAGACCTGTTCTCATGTGACTGGCCGGGGAGCGATCTGGCTTGGTAAGACGGGGATGTTCTCTATCATCGACGCTCCGTTTGGAGAAGACTGGAAGGATACGCTCTGCGAGTCCTGCGGAAACTGTGCCCAGGCGTGCCCGACAGGCGCTCTGACGGTGAAGCGCAGAAAGACTTACCGTGCGTGGGAGGTTGAGAAGGTACGGACCACCTGTCCACACTGTGCTACGGGCTGCCAGATGGATCTGGTGGTCAAGAACGGGAAGATCGTGGATGCGGTCGGCGCAGACGGACCGTCGAACCATGGACTTCTCTGTGTCAAGGGACGGAGCGGGTCCTTTGATTTCGTGGATTCTCCGGAGAGGATCCGTTATCCGCTCATTAAGAATAAAGCGACGGGTGAGTTCGAGAGGGCTACCTGGGAGGAAGCTTTAAGCCTTACGGCTTCTAAGTTTACCGAGATCAAAAATCAATACGGAGGTGAGGCGCTGGCCGGTTTTGCCTGCTCACGTTCAGCCAATGAAGACATTTACATGCTTCAGAAAATGGTTCGGACGGTATTTGGGAGCAACAATACCGATAACTGCGCGCGCGTTTGACATGCTCCTACTGTTGCCGGGTTGGCAACCACATTAGGTTCGGGAGCAATGACGAACACCATTTATGATATTACACATGAGTCCGACGCCATTCTGATGGTGGGGACGAATCCGGAATGTGCACATCCGGTCATCGGTATGCAAATCCGGCAGGCCGTGGCAAGAGGGGCGAAGCTGATCGTTGTGGATCCCCGGGATATCGACCTTGCAAAACAGGCGGACATCCATCTGAAGCTGCGTCCCGGCACCAACGTTGCATTTGCCAACGGTATGATGCATATTTTTATCGAAGAAGGACTGGCAGATGAGAAATTCATCAGCGAGAGAACGGAAAATTATGAGGCTATGAAGGAAGCCGTGCGGGAGTATACGCCTGAAAAGGTAGGAGAGATCTGCGGTATCGACCCGGATAAGCTGCGTGAGGCGGCAAGGATCTACGCTGCGGCGGATAAGGCGCCGGTGATGTACTGTCTTGGCGTTACAGAGCACCATACGGGTACGGAAGGGGTTATGTCCCTGTCTAATATGGCGCTGATGGTCGGCAAGATCGGACGTCCGGGATGCGGTGTGAATCCGATCCGCGGACAGAACAACGTACAGGGAGCCTGTGATATGGGCGCTTCTCCGAACCAGTTCCCGGGCTACCAGAACATTTCCAAAGAGGGAATTGTCGAAAAGTTCGAGAAAGCATGGGGCGTTGCGCTTAACCATAAGGAAGGCACGAAGGCGACGGACTGCTTCCCGAAGATGATCAGCAAGGAGATCCGGGGACTATTCATCTTCGGAGAGGATCCGGTGAGAACGGACCCGAATACCAATCATGTGATCAAGGCGCTTCAGTCGCTTGACTTCTTTGTCGTGGATGAATTATTCATGACGGAGACCGCGAAGCTTGCAGATGTAGTTCTTCCGGGAATCTCCTATGCGGAGAAGGAGGGGACGTTTACCAATACGGAGCGCCGTGTTCAGAGGATCCGCAAGGCTGCTGCGATCGCGGGAGAGGCG
The DNA here is from genome assembly GCA_947388185.1 of uncultured Dorea sp. Lineage (GTDB taxonomy): Bacteria > Bacillota > Clostridia > Lachnospirales > Lachnospiraceae > Sporofaciens. The sequence goes on from CANDQP010000001.1 coordinate 26,134, forward strand.
AAGCCGGATACCTGGATATTCACGGAGATCATGAACCGTATGGGATATCCTCAGCCGCATCTTACGCCTGCCGAGATCATGGACGAGATCGCTTCGGTAACGCCTTCCTACGGCGGAATCAGCCATGCGCGTCTTGACAGCGAAGAAGTCGGCGGACGGGGACTGCAGTGGCCGTGTCCTGCGGCAGACCATCCGGGAACTCCGATCATGCATGTGGGCAAGTTCGCAAGAGGAGTCGGGTATTTCCGTCCTGCTCAGTATATTCCGGCTACGGAGCTGCCGGATGAGGAGTATCCGCTTACCATGATGACCGGACGTATCCTGTATCACTACAATGCCTGCGCTATGACGGACAAGACGGCGGGCATCAACGAGATCGCCGGAGAGTCATTTATCGAGCTGAATACGCTGGATGCGAAGGCGCTTGGTATTGAGGATGGGGAGAAGATCTCGGTATCCTCACGCCGCGGAGCGATCCAGACGACGGCGCATGTATCTGAGAAGACCAGGGCAGGGGAATGCTGGATGCCGTTCCATTATATCGAGGGCGGCGCGAACTGGCTGACCAACGACGCGTTAGACGGTATTTCCAGTACGCCGGAGTACAAGGTGTGCGCGGTAAAAGTGGAGAAGATATCATAATGTATATAGAAGAGAAATACATTCGGAGGGCATGCCATATGGCATGCCCGAATAAATTGGAATTGATCAGATACGAGAAGGTTCGGGAAATTCTGCGGGACGGGAGCGTTCGTGAGAATGAATTTGCGATCCCGGTCGAGCATTCTGTGACGGTCTGTGTAAACGGAAGAGAGGTCATGGAGATCTCCTGTACCGGGCAGTATCTTGCGGAGGTGATACTTGGAAGGCTTCTCACCGCGGGAATCATTGAAGATGCGAAAGAGGTGGAATCCGTCTGTGTCAGTGAGTCCGGGGAAGTCGGGGAAGTGATCCTAAGGGAGCCAAAGGGGCAATGGAATACGGAGTGCAGGTTGTCTCCTGTAGAGCCGGTCATGTGGGAGAAGGAATGGGTCTTCGCTCTTGCGGACCGGTTAGCGGACGGCATGCCGCTCCATCAGGAGACATTCGCAGTGCATAGCTGTTTTCTGTCTATGCGGGGGAAGCTCTTGTTCGCGTGCGAGGATATCGGACGGCATAATGCATTTGACAAGGTGATCGGGTACGCCCTTCGCAATCAGATCGATCTTAGGCAGTGTATCGTGTATTCCAGTGGGCGGATCCCGGTGGATATGGCGGTGAAGGCGATTCGGGCGGGGATTCCGGTTCTGGCGGCTAAGGCGGTGCCGACCTGCGAGGCAGTGCGGCTGGCGGGAAAGTACGGGCTTACGCTGGTGTGCTCGGCAAGGCGGGATATGATGAGGGTGTGTGTCTCTTAAACGGAATAAAGAGATCATAAAAATATATTTCCAACTTTATTTCTAATGTGATATGATAGATTTGTTTAGGAATACAGCTTTTTGAAACAGGCGGTGAAGTATGGAATTAGAGCGTGATATTTATCAAAATCTGCTGGCATGGAAAGGTAAAAAGAACCGCAAGGTTTTGGAACTTGAAGGTGCGAGGCAGGTAGGGAAAACATACATTTTAGATAAATTTGCGAAGAGAGAATACGAGAAACATATCTATATCAATATGCTTGCTTCTTCCGGCAGTGATTTCCTGCGTTGTCTGGAGACTGCCGCCAAGTGGGAGCCGGGGCAGAAGCGGGAGGAGAATCCGGTTTATAAGGCATTTCAGTTATATGACTGTGATTTTGAAGACGATGATAACTTACTGGTTGTTATCGATGAAATCCAGGAATCATCGGTTGTGTACAGTAAGATCAGAGAGTTTGCCAGGAATTTTAAAGCTCACTTTATTGTGACAGGATCTTATCTGGGGAAAACCCGTGAAAAAGAATATTTCCTCTCGGCCGGCGACGTAGAATCACTTACAATGACGACCCTTACATTCCCGGAATTTCTGGATGCATTTCATAAGCGGGAATTGTATGATTCGGTTGGATTGTATGGAGAATCTGATCATGCCGCATATGATGAGTTGAGATCTTATTTCAAGATCTATCTTCAGATAGGCGGATACCCGGAAGTTGTGACCACATATCTGGAAAATGAGAATATTCAGGAGTGTATATCTGTGATAGACAATCTGATTCGGATATTTGTCAAGGAATCTTCCCGATATTTTGAGGGACCGTTGGAATTAGAAATGTTTGAAAAGGTTTTTTCCTCTATTGCGATTACACTGTTAAAGGAGAAGAAGGGGACGTCTGACCTTACGACTGATCTTACGAAGATAATCTTTAAGGAGGAGAGCGGACGGATTGCCAAGAGAACGACGAACTATGCGATAAGCTGGCTATATTTATCACATCAGATCGGGTACTGCAGTATGAGTGTCGACTGCAGTAATCTGGACATTGTGGATAACTGCCGTTATTACTTCAATGATCTTGGAATTGCCGGACATTTCTTAAAATTAACTGGAGAGCCAATGAGTGAGATAGAAGGGATTCTGTGTGAGAATTTTGTCTATCTGGAACTTGTCAGGAGGATCAGAAAAGGTGAGATCGCCGGGCAGGTGCCGTGGTTTGCGACGGATAAGAAGACAAGCGGCGAATTGGATTTTTACGTGAGAAGCCGTGTGGATCATAAGGATTACGGATTAGAAGTAAAGAGAGGGAAGAATCAGGCGAATACGGCGAATGTTTTGCTGGAAAGAGGGAAATTAGACTATATCTATCACCTGAAAAATACTTACGGCGGGATATCCGGGAGAAAATATTCGGTTCCGTTGTATTTGTGCGGACGCGTCTCGTTTGCTATGGGGAAAGAAGATAAAAACTGATTGAATGGCTGGAGGAGAAAGATTGAGCGGATTGATATTAGAGCAGGCACAGAATCTACTGCTTGAGAGAGTGAATATGATTAAGGACGCAGAGGAGATAACGCTGTGGGATGCGGCGCGGCGTGTGCTTGCAAAGGACATATACGCCGAACATGACCAGCCCCCGTTTCCAAGGTCGCCCCTTGACGGATATGCGGTCAGAAGCGGGGACATCAGCATGGCCTCGAAGGATCATCCTGTGCGCCTTAGGGTATTAGAAGAGGTGGACGCCGGGCATGTAGGCAGCAAATGTGTGGAGTCCGGGACTGCCGTGCGGATCATGACGGGGGCGCCCATACCGGACGGGGCGGACTGCATCGTCGGACAGGAGGATACGGACTACGGGGAAGAGACCGTGGAGGTCTACGAACCCATTGGTTCTTATGAGAACTACTGTTATGCAGGCGAGGATTATAAGGCGGGCACGAAGATCTTAGGAGAAGGGCTGCTGCTTGGCGCCGTGGAGATCGGGATACTGGCAAGCCTTGGCCTGGATCGGGTCACCGTGTACAGAAGTCCGAAGGCAGCGGTGATCACCACCGGGGATGAGATCATTCTTCCGGGAGAAGAGCTTGCAGGCGGGAAGATCTATGATTCCAATCTCTATACGCTGGTGACGAGACTTCGCATGTGGGGAATGGAAGTGACGGCAAAGGAGCGGGTGGGAGACGACGCGGCATTTGCGGCCGAGAGGATCAGGGAAGCGGCAGGGAATGCAGATCTTGTGATCACAACAGGCGGTGTGTCCGTGGGGAAGAAGGATATCATGCATGAGGTGGTGAAGCTGCTCGGATGCGAGACGATCTTCTGGAAGATTGCGGTGAAGCCTGGGATGCCGACTCTGTGCGCGCAGTATCAGGGGAAGCTTCTGATCTGTCTGTCCGGGAATCCCTACGGTGCGGCAGTGAATCTGGAGCTTCTGGTGCGGCCAATCCTTTGTAAAATGTCGGGAAGGCCGGACCTTAAGATCAGAAGGGTGCGAGCTGTGACGGAGAGTACGTTCTCCAAGATGAGCCGGGTGACCAGGTATGTCCGGGGATATTATGAGAATGGAAGCGTGCGGATCCCCGACGGGTCGAATGCGTCGGGAATCTTAAGCACGATGTGCGGATGCAACTGCCTGATCGAGATCCCGGCAGGGACACAGCGGCTTGAGGCAGGAGATGAGGCAGTGATCGTACGGTTGTAGTCTGACTCTCCGCCGGTTGTGCAGACTTCCTGGACGCAGCTGTCCTTATACCGATGAAGCCGGTACAACTTTGCTTCCGATCGCAGCGGAGAGGAAGATCCACACGAACATCTTGACGGGGAAGCATAGAGATAGTACCATGGTCACGGCGAGAGGCTTCTTCATGATCCCGCCTAAGAGGGCGGATGTCACGACTGCGGCGGTGAACACCACATGCCCTGCGCTCTCCGGGAATACAAGGCCTGCAATCCCGTATCCTAAGCAGACTCCTGCGAAGATGACAGGGAAGAAGTGCCCTCCCGCAAGTCCGCTCTGAATGCAGAGATTGGTCAGCAGTATCTTGAAAAAAGCCATAGCGATCAGCCATAGCGGCAGGTAATCCAGATAGCTTCCCATCAGCACGCCCATCTGCTCTTCGCCGGAGAACAGGGCTGCCGGTACGGCAGAACCGGCGATTCCAAGGCAGAGACCTCCCATGGTCTCTCTTAATATAGAAGGAAGCTTCCCTGCGAGGTGTGTGCATCCGTGATGGGTCAGTTGATAGAACCTGGCAAGGATGCAGCCGCATATGATGTAGACGATCATCATCAGATAGTCTGTCCGTACCAATTCCTGCGGCGGAAATGACGGGAATCCGCCCATCCCGGCCCCGAACAGATGGGACAGGAGCAGATAGGCTCCGAACCCGGATGCGATCGTAATTCCATAGACGAAGGTCTTAGAGGTCCTGGTAAGATCAGGGATCTCTTTTTCTTTGTTCTCTTCTTCTACAGCGAAGATTCCGAACAGGGGAGAGTGGAAGAGAAGGCTTAAGGTGACGGCCATGCCGACTTTGGAGTATTCTCTTGCATTGCCCTTGGCGAAATTCAGATTATCTCCCGCCCAGTAACATAATCCGACGATGATTCCGGTCAGTCCGGCCTCCGGGCCGACGCTGCTTCCGATTACCAGCGGAAGGAAAGCGGCGATGAGCATTACCGGCATGTTTCGGTATTCATAACGCTTCTCCTGCTTGATTTTGCCCAGAACGGCAGTCAGTTCTTCCGGGTAATCTCCGCATTTCTTCCGGAAGATCCCGATCAGGGCGCCGCCCGCGGTGCAGACGAGTATCGGATAGAAAGGCCAAGTAATCTTTCCTGGAATCCATTCCCAGAGAAAGGACGTACCGACTGAGACTGCCTTTAAGAACAGCCAGATAACAGCGCTTATAAAGGCGCCTACGATCATGCAGAACAGAGTTAGATTCCATTGATTTTTAAGCTTTATTTTGTTCATAGTGATTCCTCAACTTGGGTGTTTTGATTATGAGATGCGCACTCTAATTATAAATGCAGTGAGGAAATAATCTGCAAATCTGTGGTAAAAAGTAGATTTTTGGGGTAAAAGAATGATATAAATACAGTATGATTTGTTAGAATTTATAGAGGAAAGGATGTGGGGATCATTCCATGAACATAGCAGTAGTAGAAGACAGCAGGCGGGAGGCAGAAGAGTTGATCCGGTTTCTGGAACAATTTGGCAAGAAGCATGGCTGTGATCTGAGAATTTCATATTATATGAATGGGGAGGATTTTCTTGCGTCCCTTGGGAAAAATGATTATACAGCGGTATTCTTAGATATTTTCCTGGGGAAGATGAGCGGAATGGAGGCTGCCGGGCGGCTGTGGGAATATAATCCGCAGTGTCAGATCATATTTCTGACATCGAGCAGAGAGCATATCCGGCAGGCATTCCAGGTACATTGTTTTGATTATATAGATAAGAAGGATTTCACTTGTGAGCGGATCTTCGAGGTGATGGAAGACCTTAGAAGGAAGCTTCCTTCCCTGAACCGGTATCTGGAATTTGTCAGCGGGAACCGGTCTGTACGCCTTCCGATGAATAAGATCCAGCACGTGCTTTCAGACAATAATTACACGGTATTCGTGATGGAGGACGGGAAGGAGTACCGATACAGGATTCCCTTTGGCAATATCTTAGAGCTGATGGAACCGGCAGAGAATTTCCTGAATTGCAACCGCGGTGTGCTGCTGAATATGAATGATATCGTGAAGGAAGAGGCGGATGTGTATGTGATGAAGAGCGGGCAGCGTTTCCCGATCCGAAGATTGGACCGTGCGCTGATCAAGGACCGGTATCATCAGTATCAGTTTGCCAAATTAGAGGAAATGTGAGGAAGAACGGTATGGAAGATATATTAAGCTATTTATTATATTGTTCAATAATAATTCCTTTGATTCCGCTGTGTTTCTATCCTGTGCAGGGATATATTAAGAGCCGTATGCCTGTCTTGATCGTGAAGATCATTCTGGCGCTTTCAGCGGCGGCAGTGTTGCTGGCGCTGATCGGAAGCTTCATAATTCCCCTGCCCAGTCAGACGGATTATGTGTTGGCTCCTGTTGGTATCTATTGTTTCTATCTATATAACAGGGAAGTGAAGATCTTATTTACCAAGAAATTATTCGTGTTTCTCACAGCCTGTGTGGTAGGCGGATATTCGTTTTTATTTGCCACGGTGGCTGACTATACGATACATCCGACCAGTAATTATCTGAATTTTTCAACAGAAGCGCTGACCGTGCAGATTCTCATCCTTGCCGCGGCAGATGTAGTCCTGTACCGGCCGTTATCCAAATATCTTGGATGGGTAATCTCGAATCTGCATGAAGAGGCGATATGGAAGAGGGTGTGGATCTTCCCGGCGCTGTTTTTCGCGGCGACCTTTTGTATGTTTCCGCGGAAGTACAGCACCATGTATGTGTGGAAAGTTAGAAAATTGTATCCGGTAGCCTTGAGTCTTTTTGCTTTTTTGGGTATTCTGATCTATTTCCTGTTCTATGTGGTCGCATATACATATGTGCAGAAGCAGAAGACGGAGATTGCTAACCGTATGCTCGCCATGCAGGGGACGCAATATCAGCAGCTGCTGCGGACGGTGGAGGAGAACAGCCGGATCCGGCATGATTTCCGGCATCAGCTTATTGTGATCGCAGAGCTGGTGGGGCAGAAGGAATATGAGAAGCTTGAAGAATATGTCCGTAAATATATCGACGACGGGCAGGCCGAGGTGAAGCTGTATTCTTATTCGGCTGCGGTGAATGCGCTGATCTCGTATTATGAGTCTGTCTGCATGAGGAGGGGGATCCGGACGGAATTCGCGGTGTCTCTGCCGAACCGGCTGCCTGTGTCGGATCAGGACTTCTGCGTGATGCTGGGGAATCTGCTTGAGAATGCAATAGACGGGAGCGGGGAGCTGGAAGATCCGTACATCTGCCTGAAAATCGGGCAGACATCGTCGAATATGCTGGCGGTCAAGGTAATGAATCCGTGTCAGGGAGAGCTGGTCAGGGAGAACGGGCATTATCGTTCCACCAAGAGGGATGGATACGGACAGGGATTGGAATCTGTGAACCTGATTGCAGAGAAATATCAAGGCGTGATGGAGATCCTGGCGGATGGGAAGCTATTCACCGTTAAGGTGCTGCTGCAGATACCGGGCAGGAGTGCAGGCAGTTCCTAAGGTTCTGGTTTTTGGAGAGGAGAGAAGAGATGGATACATTTCTAGTGAATACGGTTATTTTCCTGGCACTGGTGGTGGTGTTCGGTTATTTGAACGAGAAGGTGACGCGGTTCACCCATGAGATCGCATTAATGTTGTTTGCAGTGATACTTGGCGGGGCGTTGGCGGTATTTGGCGCCGTCTCTAAGGGGACGGGGGCCGTATCGCAGATACTTGAAGAGGTTCAGTTCTTTAATCTGGAGGGATTCCTGATCGAAGGTGTCTTATGCTTTATGCTGTTCGCGGGCTCCTGTCATATGAAGCTTCTGGATTTTAAGAAGCATGCGAGGGCGATCTCGCTTCTAGCGGTGGGGGCTACATTTCTTGGCGCCGTGTTCTACGGAGTGATCTTCTATGGCGCCGGGAAGCTTCTGGGGCTTACTCTTACGCTTCCGGTCTGTCTGATGTTCGGGAGTATCGTTGCGCCTACGGATCCGATCGCCGCGACCAGTATCCTGAAGAAGTTCCATCTGCCGCCTGGGATCAGCTTCATCATCGAGGGAGAGTCTCTTCTGAACGACGGGATGGGAGTGGCTCTTTTTATCTTCTTCTCAGGGATGGTCACGGCCGAAGGAAGCGGCGGTTTCTTTGCCGTCATGGCGAAGGAGCTTCTCGGAGCTGTAGTTGTGGGGATACTTGTGACGGCGGTCTGTTTCCCCATATTCAGCCATACGAAGGATGAGTCAAGGCAGATCTTCACCAGTCTGCTGGCGGTGTCGCTGGCGTATGTACTGTGTGAGGCCTTCGGATTCTCCGGGGCGATCGCCTCTGTTGTCTGCGGCGTTTTGTTCTCTGCGCTTCGCAACCGGTCGGAGCAGAAGGGAGCGCCCCTTATGCTTAAGCAGTTCGATATCTTCTGGGGGATTCTGGATACGCTGCTGAATTCGATCCTGTATGTCATGCTTGGCCTGTCATTTATACATATCCTGCAGATGCCGCATGTATTGCTCTTGTCGGTACTGGCGGTTGCCGCCAACCTGATCGGGCGGACGGGCAGCCTTGGCGCGGCGTCGCTGTTCATCGGCCCGCTGCCGGACGGGTATCGGAAAGGGCAGTTTATCAGGCTGCTGACCTGGGGAGGCCTTAGGGGAGGCCTGTCGGTAGCGCTCGCTATGAGTACCCAAGGAATCGTCCCCGATGAGATCTATCATGTGATCCTGGGCGGGACATATGCGGTGGTATTCTTCACGACGATCGTTCAGGGCATGACGATGCGCAGGGTGTACGAGAATATTCAGAGGAGCTAATCGAATGAAATTATACAAGAAGCTTACGGTGATATTTGCCGTGTGTATCTTAAGCTTCGGAATACTGGCATGTGCGGCGGGTTTCAAAGCGAATTACCGCCGGGAGCAGGAGCGCAACCAGGCTTATCTGCTTCGGTGTGCGCATCTTGCGGCGAAGATATTTCGGCAGTCAGACGTGGCAGAGCTTGCGTCAGACGGTGACAGCATTTATTATCAGGACTGTAAAAGAGAGATGGACCAGATTCAGAAGGAAATGGGATTAAAGTATGTCTATACCTATGTCCCCTCTGAGGATGGGAGGTCGCTGACGGTCGCAATGATCTCGGGAATGACAGAGGATACCGGGTGGAAGCCGGGACAGATCGTGGAAGAAGAGGTACCTTCGGAGGCGCTTCATGTATATGAGGGAAGGGAAGAGAGCGGCTTTCGGATCGTCAGGAATCAATATGGCTATGTGGCGACCGCGTACTGTCCGGTCTATGGGCCGGACGGAAGGATCCAGGCAGTAACGGGCGCGGATCTGGAACGCCTGGAGGTTGTGTCTGCGTATTTCAGGGAGGTCAGATGGGTATCCGCATGGATTCTTGCAGGCTGCGGGGTACTGTTCTTCCTGCTTCGGTACTTAAGCCGGCACTGTGTGATCCGTCCTGTCGTAGAATTGTCGGAGCATATGGGACACTTCGTAAGAGACAGGGAGGAAGGGAGAGAATTTGCACGGCTCGCGGTCAAGAGCCGGGATGAGATCGGGCAGATGACCGAGACATTTAACCAGATGGCGGAAGAGCTTGCATACTATATAAAGCAGACGGCAGATATGGCGGCTGCGGCGGAGCGCAAGAGGGCCGAGATGGAAGCCGCAAAGCGCATCCAGGAGGCAAGCCTGCCGGATGGAGATGACCCATATAAGGACGATCCCCGCTTCAGCCTCTATGCCGGTATGAAGGCGGCGAGACAGGTCGGGGGTGACTTCTATGATCATTTCAAGATATCCGATGACCGGCTTGCCACCGTGATCGGGGATGTCTCCGGCAAGGGGATCACGGCGGCGCTGTTCATGATGCGTGCCATGACATTGATAAGAGAGCGGACACTGGAAGGAAGCGCTCCCTCCCGGATACTGGAGCAGGCCAATCAGGAGCTATGCGTCAGAAATCCATCGGGAATGTTCGTCACAGTATTCATCGGGATTCTGAACCTGAACACCGGAAGATATAGCTTCGCCAGCGCCGGTCACAATCCGCCTTACCTGTGCCGCGGTAATTTTGAAGCCATTCGCCTTGAATCAGGAGTCCCGTTAGGACTGTTTGAAGACGAAGAATATGTAAGCGCCGACCTGGAACTGAATTCCGGCGACAGCCTGTTCCTATACACAGACGGCATAACCGAAGCCATGAACCGGGGGAAAGAACTATGGGGAGAAGTACGGCTTAAGGAGACATTGAATCTGCATCAAGATAAAACATGCGCCGAACTGCTCCATATGATTGACCATGCTGTAGCCGAGTTCGCAGGCGATGCAGAGCAGGCCGACGATATCACCATGCTCTGCCTGAAATATAATTGAAAAGAACACAAGGAGGATTCACCATGACAATCACAATGAAAACAGAAGGCACCGCTGCCACGCTCCACGTAGAGGGCTGGCTTGATACCCAGTCTTCCCCTGATCTTGGGAAGGCGGTCAAAGCGCTCCCGGAGGAGACGGCCGCCCTGATACTGGATTTTAAGAAGCTGGAGTATATCTCATCCTCCGGCCTTCGGGAAGTAGTAGCGGCATATAAGAAGATGAAGGATAAAAACGGCACATTCTCTGTGATCCATGTAGGGAACGAGGTCATGGATGTGTTCCGTCTTACCGGGTTTGACAAGAAACTGGATATCAGAAGCGCAGGAGAGGTGATAAGATGAGAGATGATTTTGCATATTACGGCGATATAGTCAGGGAGCCGGAGCTGGATTCCTGCCTGCTTGCCGATCATGACGGGACGGGAATGACGGAAGCGGAATATATACACAGTGTGAAGAAGGAAGCGGCGCTGGCGGCGGCTTCTTTTTGTATGGAACGGGAATGGGATATGATAGAGTTGGCAAAATCAGTCCTGATGCTTGTATTATCGAAGTATACCGGCCATACGGCGGCGCTGGCGGCAGTTGCGGCAAAGGGGCGGTTGTTCCCGGTATTCCTTGACAGCGAGAAGACGCCGGATTTCCGGGAGTATTATGGCGGCTATATCAGGCAGGCGGAAGATAGCAGGATGCATGATGAGATTCCCTTTGAAGAGCTTCGGGCGGAATTCGGATGGAGTTCTTTTCCTTATCTTACGAGTGAAGCCGGATTCTATGATTCCTTCTCGCTGGGGGATTATCAGGACAGCAAGGCGAAGCTTGGGATCTGCACTGTAATTGCAGGGCGCAAGCTTGTAGTGAAGGTAAAATATAACAGAGAAATATACGATCAGAAGACGATAGAGCGATTCCTTGAATCCTTTGATGCGGTCCTTATGCAGGTTGCAAAGGGAGAAGCCCGGATCGCGGAGTTGTCTCTGCTTACGGATAACTTGTCGGCAGAATTGGATGCATTGAACCGGACGGAATGCCCTTATGATGAGAATCGCACGGTGGTAGATCTGATCCAGGAGGCAATCGGGCGCTATGGTGACCGGACGGCGGTAGTCTATCGGGACCATAAGATGACCTATCGGCAGTTCGGGGAGATGACGGACCGGATCGCATCTTACATCCATTCCAGAGGAATCGGAAGGGAGGATGTGGTGGCGATCCTGATACCCAGATGTGAGTATATGCCGGCTGCAGCTTACGGCGTAGTGAAAGCAGGAGCGGCTTATCAGCCGTTGGATCCAAGCTATCCGCCGGAGCGGCTGAAATTCATGATGGAGGATGCGAAGGTAAGGCTTCTGATCGCGGAGGAAGCGCTACTTCTTTTGGTGCCGGATTATGAGGGGGAGGTGCTGACGATAGAGGAGCTTGCCGGACTGCCGGACGCTGCGGCGGCAGAGGAGCTTAAGCCATGGTATCCGTCTAAGGAGGATCTGTTTATTCTGCTCTACACCTCGGGAACGACGGGGCTTCCCAAGGGTGTGATGCTGGAGCACGGCAACCTTGCGGCCTTCATCCACTGGTATCGGAATTATTATCATATGACGGAAGACAGCAGGGCGGCGGCGTATGCTTCCTTTGGTTTTGACGCCAACATGATGGATACGTATCCGGCCCTGGCAAGCGGCGGGCAGGTACATATTATTGAGGAAGAGATCCGGCTTGAGCTTCTCGCGCTTCGGAATTACTTCGAGAAGAATCAGATCACCCACAGCTTCATGACGACCCAGGTGGGAAGACAGTACGCCAGCCTGTTCCCGGATGCCAGGTATCCGAAATACCTGTCTGTGGGCGGGGAGACGCTTGTCCCTGTCGCTCTGCCGGAATACAGATTCTATAATGTCTATGGGCCGACGGAGTGCACCATCCTTACGACGGCATTTCCGATGGACCGGATGTATCAGAACGTTCCGATCGGCAGCGCCAATCAGAATATCCGGCTGTATGTGACCGACCGTCACGGGAAGCGGCTTCCGGTCGGTGTTCCGGGCGAGCTGTGGATTGCCGGGCCTCAGGTGGGAAGAGGATATCTGAACCGTCCGGAGAAGACGGAAGAGGTCTTTATCAGGAATCCGTTCTCTCAGGATGAGGGTTACCGGAGAGTCTACCGTTCCGGTGACATCGTTCGTTTCCTTCCGGATGGAAATATAGAGTTCATCGGAAGGAATGACGCCCAGGTGAAGATCCGGGGATTCCGCATCGAGCTTACGGAGGTGGAAGGAGTTATCCGCGAATTCGGCGGGATCAGGGATGTTACGGTTGCAGCCTTTGACGAGGCGGGCGGCGGCAAGTTCATTGCGGCTTACGTTGTCTCTGACGATCCGGTGGATATCGGCGCGCTGTATGCATTTATCCGGGAGAGGAAGCCGCCTTATCTGGTTCCGGCGGTCACCATGCAGATTGATCAGATCCCGCTCACCCAGAACCATAAGGTCAATAAGCGCGCCCTTCCGGTACCTAAGAAAGAGGCGGAAGAGATCGTAAGGCCGAAGGATGAGGTTCAGCAGAGGATCTATGACTGTCTGGCGGAGATTCTGGGGTATGAGGAGTTCGGGATCACGGAGGATATTCATGAGGCGGGGCTTACATCCATCGGCGCGCTTCGTTTTATCGTGATGCTGTCCAGGGAATTCGGGGTTACGGTCAATATCAGGGATCTGACAGAGTATTCTACCATAGAGAAATTGGGGGCATATATAGAGAATGCAGAGAGGGAAGGCGCAAGGGAGATCCGGGAGAAATATCCGCTGACACAGACGCAGCTTGGAATCTATGTGGAATGTATGATGAATCCGGGGTCAGTCTTCTATAATCTGCCGGGGAGCTTCACATTCTCAAGGGAGGTTCCGTTCAGTATAGAGAGTCTTGGCAGAAGCATAAGGAAGGTGATAGACGCCCATCCTGCCATGAAGTGCAGTATCCGGACGGATGAGAACGGAGATACCTTCATGTATCCGAATGAGGACAGGGAGGTTGTGATCGAGCAGTTTGCCGGGACGGAAGAAGAGTATGAGACGTTCTTTCAGAACTTTGCGAAGCCCTTTGACTTGGCAGAGGGGCCGTTGTATCGGATTGCCACATTTCTGACCAGGGAACATCTGTATCTGGTGACGGATTTCCACCATATCATTAGCGACGGGACATCGATCGCAGTCTTTGCCGAAGAGCTTGACCGTGTCCTCACCGGAGAGGAGCCGGCAGGAGAGGACTATTCGCAGTTTGACATAGCCGTAAGCGAGGAGAAGGCAAGAGAGAGCGAGGCGTATCAGAAGGCCAGGGCATACTATGATTCCGTATTTGCCGGGGTGTCCGAATGTACGGTTGTGGACCGTGACGTCTATGACGAGGAGGAGAGCTGCGGCTTCTGCCGCCGCTACAGCAGCAGACTGTCCCCCAAGCGGGTGGAGAGTTACTGCCGGAAGCATAAGATCACGCCGAATGTGTTCTTCTTCTCTGTGATGGGATATGTGCTGGGGAAATACGCCGGGAGCGAGGAGGCCTGCTTTACGACGATCTATAACGGAAGAGGCGACGGCCGGACTGCGGGTACGGCCGGGATGCTGGTGAAGACGCTGCCGGTGCTGTGTATGCTTGAGGAACAGACGGAGATCCCGGATTATGTAAGCCGTGTGCAGGAACAGCTCTTGTCTTCCATGGCTAATGATATCTACTCCTTTGCAGAGATCAGCAGGGCATATGGGATCCGTCCGGAGATCATGTTCGTCTACCAGGGGGATGATTTCGTGGAGTTTGAGATCGGCGGGCAGAAGACCATCTTTCGCGAGGCGGTGTCCGATCGGGCGAAGGCGGCGATCTCTGTGAATATCTTCCTGGAGAACGGGAAGTACCGGTATGAGTTCGAATACCGGAAGAATATGTTCAGCGAAGCGTTCATAGAAGATCTGTACGAGGTCTTGACGGAGGCGGCAGTAAGCTTCCTTGGGGCGCTGACCCTTGGAGACGTGAACATCCTGTCGGCAAGGCAGGAGAGGCTGATCGAGAGCTTCAACGAGACGGACTATCCGGTGGAGCCGGTCAGTGTGAATCGGTTATTTGAAGCGTGGGTGAAAAAGGCACCTCAAAGGACGGCGGTGATCGCAAACGGAGAGAAACTGACCTATGAAGAACTGAATCATCTGGCCAACCGGCTTGCCCATTCCCTGATCGGGCTTGGAGTGAAAGAAGATACCATCGTGGGCCTGATCTTAGAGAGAAGCGTCAACGTCTATATCACCAGGCAGGGAATCCTGAAGGCAGGCGGCGCATTCCTTCCGCTGGTGCCGGAGTACCCGGATGACAGGATTGATTTCTGCCTGACGGATGCCGAGTGTCCTTATGTGATCACCACGGAGCAGATCAGGGATGAGAGAAGCGCCTTGTGGGCAGGCAAGCCTTACCGGGTATTGACGGTGGAGGAATTATTGAGGGCAGAAGAGGGAAGGGAGGAGGAATGGGAGTCTGATCCCGGACTTGTGATTCAGACCTCTTCTCTGGCATACTGCCTCTACACCTCGGGATCCACGGGACGGCCCAAGGGTGTGCTGATCGAACACGGCAATCTCTGTAACTTCGTCAACTCCAATCCAAAGAATCCGGAGAGCACCAGTTATACGGCCAATGGAACCGTATCCCTTGCGCTGGCTTCTATCTCTTTTGATGTGTCGGTCATGGAAGAGTTCATACCGCTGTGCAACGGTATGACCATCTGTATGGCCAACGAGGAGGAGATCCACAATCCGCTTGCCCTTGCCGAACTTCTGATCAAGAATAAAGTGGACATCATGAAGTGTACGCCGTCATATATGACGAATATCATAGAGGTTCCCCAGATGCGGGAGGCTCTTGCCGGAGTGAAGGCATTTGTCATAGGGGCGGAGCCCTATCCGCAGACACTCTACGGTAAGATGCGAAGGGTCAATCCGACGGCTGTCATCGGCAACAGCTACGGGCCGACGGAGTGTACCGTGAGCTGTACCACGAAGATATTGGAGAATGACGGCGAGATCACGATCGGCGGTCCGCTCACGAATATGAAGCTCTATGTGGTTAATCGGAAGAATAAGCTTCTCCCGGTGGGAGTAAGCGGCGAGCTGATCATATGCGGAGCCGGTGTGGGGAGAGGTTATGTGAAGCTTCCGGATAAGAACAGGAAGTCCTTCTTTAGGCTTCGCGGGCTTCCTGCCTATCACAGCGGGGATCTTGTCAAATGGAACCGAAAGGGCGAGATCGTGTTCCAGGGGAGGCTTGATAATCAGGTGAAGCTTCGAGGACTTAGGGTGGAGTTAGACGAGGTTGAGGGTGCGATCAACACATTTGACGGAGTGAAGACAAGCAAGGTGATCGTAAGGAGTAACGGAAGCGAAGAGTATCTTGCAGGATATTTTACGGCGGAGAAGGAGATTGACCTTGCCATGCTCACAGAGCATTTAAGATCGAAACTCACCCATTATATGGTGCCGAATGCCCTGATGCAGCTTGAGAAGATGCCCCTTACCGTCAACGGAAAGATTGACAAGAAGCAGCTTCCCAAGATCACTTACCAGGCGGCAGAAAGAGAATATGTGGAGCCTGTTACCGAACTTCAAAGGGAACTGTGCGGCAAATTTGCCGAGATCCTGACTCTTGACAGGGTAGGGATTACGGATAACTTTTTCGAGATCGGGGGCACATCCTTAAGTGCGACGAAGATTGTCATGTATGCGATCACAGAGGGGTATCCGGTGGTTTATAAGGATGTCTTCGCCAACCCAACGCCGAAGAAACTTGCTGAATTCATTGAAGGGAAAGGGGTTCAGAAGACAGAGTGTAAGGATGCGGCGTCGGATATCAAGGAGTATGATTATTCTGCAATCTGCAGGCTGCTCTCAAGGAACTGCAGCGAGAATGTGGAGCAGATCAAAGAAGGAAGCCTTAGCAATATCCTGCTTACGGGCGCGACCGGATTCTTAGGCATCCATGTGCTGCGTGAATTCCTGTTAGGCTATAAGGGCAGGGCATACTGTCTGGTGCGGAAAGGGAATTATCCATCCAGCGAAAAAAGGCTGATGAATATGCTGATGTATTACTTTGATACGCCGTTTCTGGATGCGTTTGAGGAACGGATCGTGTGTATCGACGGCGATATTACGGACCGGGATATGGTGCTAAGCCTTGAGGCGCTTCCATTTGCCACGGTGATCAACTGCGCGGCCTGTGTGAAGCATTTTGTGAAGGACGATCTGTTGGATCGGATCAATGTGGAGGGCGTCAGGAATATCACAGAGCTCTGCAGGCGGGCGGGCAGGCGTCTGGTACAGATTTCAACCACGTCCGTGGCTGGAGAGGGCAATGCGCATACGGTGCCGTCTACGAAGCTCATGCGGGAAGACGAACTGTACTTCGGCCAGATCTTGGAAAATGATTATATACGGACGAAGTTCCTGGCAGAACGTGTGATACTGGAGGCATGTGCAAAGGGCGAAGTAGAGGCGAAGATCATCCGTGTGGGGAATCTCATGAGCAGGAGATCAGACGGAGAGTTCCAGATTAATTTCGTAACCAATGGGTTCATGCGTGCCCTGGCGGCATACAAGACTCTGGGATGCTTCCCAATGGGAATGATGCATGCGCCGGCGGAGTTCTCGCCCATTGATTCCACGGCTCTGGCAGTGCTGAAGC
The DNA here is from genome assembly GCA_947388185.1 of uncultured Dorea sp. Lineage (GTDB taxonomy): Bacteria > Bacillota > Clostridia > Lachnospirales > Lachnospiraceae > Sporofaciens. The sequence goes on from CANDQP010000001.1 coordinate 43,310, forward strand.
TTGCGGCAAGCGATGGTGGTTTTACTGTTTTCCATGCTTATAACAGCCACCGGATCTATATGTCGGATGTGATCTATGCCATGCGCTCCTATGGGTTTGCCATCCGTATCGTACCGGATGACGAGTTCGAGAGGGTTCTTCATGAGACGGCGAAGGAAGGAGAGAAGAGCGATGCGGTTCTCGGCCTGATCGCCTATGCATCGGATGACGAGGAGCGGCGCTATGAACTGAAGTCGGATAACTTGTTTACAGCAGAAGCCCTCTATCGTCTTGGATACAAATGGCCGATCACGGACGACCGGTATCTTGAGAATGCGATCGGTGCGTTGGATGGGCTGGAGTTTTTTGGATAAAGAAAGAGGATTCTATGGAGAGAAATGAAAAATTGATCAAGACCAAGCTTTGGCAGTATCTCTTGCCGAGTATTATGATGACTGCCGCGCTTCAGCTGGGGAATATCGTGGATACCATGCTTGTGGGCAATATCCTGGGGGCGGATGCCATGTCGGCCGTCAAGGTGGGAATGACCATAGACCATATCATGGAAATCCCGGGATATGTCCTTGGGGTGGGCGGAAGCGTCGCGGCGGGAATCCTGCTTGGGAAACGGAAGAGGGATGAGGCGAACCGTGTATTCTCCGTGACGCTGACGGTGAGTATGCTGTGCGGGATATTATTCGCGCTGCTTTCGGTCACATCGCCGATGCTGGCAAAGGCACTCACCGGGGGCGGCTCCCTCTTGAGGGATGTGGAGAGATTCGTATTCGTGACTCTGCTTGGAGCGCCGGTTATCAGCCTTGCGCTGCAGTTTATGAGCTATGTGGCAGTGGACAATAACCCGTCGGTAGCGTCTGCCTACGTGATCGTATCCAATGTGATCAACCTGGCGCTGGATTATCTGATTCTTAAGTTCACGGCGCTTGGGACGGCGGGAGCCGCATTGTCGACGGTGCTGGGGTACGGGATCGCGATGCTGGTGCTGATCCGCTATCTTCGATCTCCCAAGCGGATGCTTCGGTATGTGATGCCCTTTGGGGGCGGGAAGGACAGGAAGCATCCGGGGGAAGACGCGAAGCAGGGGCGAAGGGAAGGCCAGGCAGCGGGCGCTTTTGTACTGGCTTTCTCAACGGGAGTGCCTACGCTTCTGTATATGATCTTCCTGACCCTTAAGGATCTGGGACTGAATACCATGATCGTGCGTCTGATCGGGAATGACGCGATGGCGGTCTATACCGTGTGTACCAATGTGGTACTTCTGGTAGAACTTCTGGTGGGCGGGATCATCGGTACCATCGCCTCGATCGGCGGGGTGATCTACGGGGAGAAGGATTACTTCGGAATCCGAAGCCTTGTGAAGCATGTGCTGCTGTACAGCTATGCCGTACTTGCCGTGTTACTGGTTATCCTGCTGGTATTTCCGGAAGCTGTGGTTGCATTATTCGGTATCACAGGCGGCGCTCTTTTGGAGATGGCGGCGGCGGCCCTTCGGATCTTCGTGTGTTCTCTGCCGTTCTATCTGCTGAACAAATTTATGACAACCTACTATCAGAGTACGGAGAAAACGAAGTTATCGGGGATCGTGACATCGCTGCAGACTTGTGTGGCGATCCTTCCGCTTGCCGTTGTATTTCTCTTTGCAGCAAGGGCGGCTGGGCTTGATCTTCTGAACGCGCTGATGGCGGCATTCGTGTTCAGCGAGATCCTTACGGCTGTGACCGTATGCATCTACCGGAAGATGAAGTATAAGGGACAGGGATTCCTGCTTCTTCCTAAGAGAGAAGAGGAGGCAGTCTATGATATCTCGGTGGTCGCGGACTTAGAAGAGGCGGAGCGTGTTCCAAGAGAGATCATGGAGTTCTGCCAGGCGCATCAGGTAGATGCGGGGAGGGCGAACCTCCTTGCGGTGGCGGCGGAGGAGATGCTGGTGAATATTATCCGGTACGGCGGGAAGAAGGCGGATACGATAGATATCAATCTGTGTATTACGGAAGACACCCTGCTGTTCCGGTTAAGAGACAACGGAGTCCCGTTCGATCCTACGGATTATTCGGCGGATACCGGAGAGTATGAGATCCATGGGATCGAGGTGGTGAAGAATATCACGGACCGGATGCAGTACATGCGGGTGCTGGATCTGAATCATACAGTAATAGAGATGAAAAGAGGATGCAGGGAAAGTTGATTTCCCGTTACTATTCCCGGATGCCTTGCACGCTGCTGCAAGGCATCCGGCCAGTAAAGTGGATGGGTTATAGTTCTTCTACTTTACAGAAATGTTCTTTCGTTTTCTTGTCATAACTGATTCCGACTGCCAGGATCCGTCCTGTGTATTTAGGAGTTTCACCCAGCTTTCCATGGAAACGCAAGGCATATTTCTTATCACGGATCTGCCGGATGGCATCTTCAGGAGTCCTGCCGACTTTCAGTTCGAGGATGAAGGCATCCATATTCTTGCGGACAGGATAGAAGATAAAATCCACAAAACCTTCCCCTGCCTTGTCTTCCCGCTCTACATGGTAGCTGTCCCTTGCAGCCAGATAGACAAGGTTAACGATTGCCGACAGTTCAATCTCGCTGTTGTAAGAGAAAATCGGAGATTCCGTGTCGTGGGCATATTTCAATATCATGGCCATTTCCTGGGTGTTGCCGGTCAGGGTTGCATGCAGCATCTTTTTGGAGGCATTTGCCAGATTGTAAATGTAGCCCAGAGATTTCTCTTTCTTCATCATAGCGGCGAAACTGTCCATCAATTCCTGATTAGGGATGTACACAAGTCCGTCTTTGTAGGTCAAAAGACCATAGGTCACCATAGCCGAATAGATCTCATCCTTCGTCTCAAGCTGCATAGAAATGGCCGCATACTCCTGGATGTCGGCGGGGATTCCCTCACCTGCAAAGAGGAGCGCCAGGTCATCCTGTATATTGTCTATATCATTCTTAATATAACTGAATACGGAATCATAGATTCCGGAACTGGTCCAGTAATTGTGTAATTGATTATTCGTCAGGGCGCATACGATAGAACGCGGATTGTACATTCGTTCCCCGCCGGCGGTGTAATAGCCGTCGTACCAGGTGCGCAGATCCCCGCGTGTGAACCTAACCGGATCGGTAGTCTGCTGATAGATATCGTAGAGCCGGTCGACCTCCAGATTAGAGAAACCGAAGTATTCACTGAAACGTTCAGTCGTTGCCATATGGTATTCGAGGAACATATTCAGTTCCGAGCCTTCTGAATATTTGGCAATTGGCAGGATACCGGTCATATAGACAAGCTCTGCGTAAATATTGTCTTTCAGGAGTGATTTTAAAAAGAGAAGATATTCCTTCCTGTCCGGATCCGTAATAAAATTCATATGGAATACGGCGTCCCACTCATCCAGGACGAAGACGAAGCGATGTCCGGTCTTCTGATAGACCAGAGATAATATATTCCAGATAGAATGTGCCGGATCTATCTTGCATTCCGGAAAACATTCGGATAAGTCTGTTTTCAGGTCTTGAAGGATCCAGTTGATATAAGTATCGTATGAGCGGCAGTTTTCCGGCATCCTGCTGAAATCAATATAGATAACATCATAGTGGTTCAGATATTCGAGGTAGCCTTTGCAGGAATTCTTCTCAAGTTTTACGGCAATCTCCGGTGATGCGATCTGAAGCTTGCCGAATATCTCGCCAGAGTCCATCGCTTTGCCAAAGAACGCCCCGATCATATTGGCCATGACGCTTTTCCCAAACCGGCGCGGCCGGGTCAGGCAGAAGAAGCGCTGGCTTGTGCCAAGCGCAGGAATGAGTTCGGCGATCAGGGCAGTCTTGTCTACAAAGTATCTTTCTGATGCGATTGCACGGTAAGAATCGAAAGGCACCCTGCTGTTTAAATATAATCCCATAGTTATCTGATTCTCCTTCCTATCACAGTTTCTACTCCTCTATGCGAGAAGTGTTGTCTTGATTCTGAGTACCAAGACATTCCTGGAGTCCTCATACGCATAGCTGACATCGTCCACGAATCCAAATGCGATCAGTCTCCCAAGTCCCCCGATCTGTGTATCCAGGTCATAATCGTCGGGATCTGCAGGGTTATCGAGAGGGTTGAAGGGTCTTCCCTCATCACGGAAAGTCATGACGATCGGTCCTGTAGCCTCAAGGGTAATTTCGACAAGCCCGGCCTCCCCTTCATAGGCATAGGAACAGATGTTGACGAATACTTCCTCGGCGGCGAGGCATAATTTCTTCTTCGAGGCATCCGGGATATCGGGATGTTCCATGATAAGCGTCTGTACGAGCTTAAGATTATCAAGCCGGGCTGTTATGGTCATTGCAATCAACCTCTGTAAATCTAATGAAATAAAAATGTTCGCAGGGCTTCTTCTAACTTCTCGATATCCACCGGCTTGGAAATATGTCCGTTCATACCGGCTTCTTCGGATTTCCTGATATCGTCTGCGAAAGCGTCCGCCGTCATGGCGACGATAGGGATCGTCTTAAGATCCTCTCTGCCGGACGACCGGATCGCCCTGGTGGATTCATATCCGTTCATTACCGGCATCTGGATATCCATGAAGATCAGGTCATAGTAGCCGGGTTCGTGGTCAAGCACACAGTCAACCGCGAGCTGGCCATTCAAAGCCTGGTCTGCCTGGATGCCTACGATGTCAAGAAGCTCTGCCGCCACCTCGATATTCAGTTCATTGTCCTCCACCAGAAGGACTCTTTTGCCTGAGAAATCCTGCTCCTTGAAGGTCTCAAGCGCAGTGGCAGGTCTCTCGCTGTTATCAAGACCCAGCACATCCTTCAACACTTTCATCAGCCGGGACTTGAACAAAGGCTTCTCGATAAATGCGTCGATACCCGCATCCATTGCCTGCGCCTCAATATCTGACCAGTCATAGGCCGACAGGATAATGAGCGGAATATCATTGCCGGTCAGGTTGCGGATCTCCTTTGCCGTAGTCAGGCCATCCTTTCGCGGCATCTTCCAGTCAAGGATTACAACGGCGAAGTCTCTTGCGGCCTTACGGGCTTCGATGATGCGCTTGATAGCAGAATCACCGTCAAGCACATATTCTGCATCCATGTTCAGGCTGTTCAGAATCTCGCAGGCGCTCTCGCAGGCAGCTTCCTCATCATCTGCTACAAGCACCGGAAGAGAAGAGAAGGCTTCAATATCCGCCTGTGTAATGTCGTTGAGTTTCAAGTATACCTGAACGGTGAATCTGGAGCCTTCTCCAAGAGTACTCGCTACCTTGATGTCGCCGTTCATCATACGGGCGATATTGACGGCGATACTCATGCCAAGACCGGTTCCTTCGATCTTGCCGATGCGCGAATCTGCAGCGCGGGAGAATGGTTCGAAGATCTTCTGGATATAATCCTTCTCCATTCCGATACCGGTATCCTCAAAAGTAAATTCAAAGAATCCGCTGCCTGCAATATGTGAAGGCTTCTCTTCAATATAAAGGCTGATCTTTCCGCCCTCTGGTGTGAACTTGACCGCGTTGCCCATGATATTCATGAATATCTGCTGCAGCCGCTGTTCGTCGCCGATCACGCTCTCGTGTTCCACATTGACCACGTTCACGCAGAGTTCCAGATTCCTGGCTTCCATCTGGGAATGGAAGATGGTCAGCAGATTCTCGAAGGTATCGGACAGGTTAAAGATACCCTCTGTAAGGCTGACTTTCCCGCTCTCGATCCGGCTCATATCCAGGACTTCATTGATCAGTCCCAGAAGGTGCTTGCTGGAGACGGTGATCTTGCCAAGAGCATCGAGGACGCGTTCCTTATCGTCTATATGCATGCCGGCGACAGCGGTCATACCAAGGATGGCGTTCATCGGTGTGCGGATATCGTGGCTCATCCGGGACAGGAAATCGCTCTTTGCCAGGTTGGCGGCTTCTGCTCGTTCTGCTGCCAGAGCGAGCATCTCTTTCTGTTTCTCTTCACGGTGGATGATCTCGTCTATACTTCGGATGGTCAGCGTAATGGCGGTTGCTTGTTCCCCGTCCATCTCAGCTATGGTGGCGACGGTGGAGCACCATTCGTATTTGCCGTTTTCATCGATACGTTTATACTGAAGTTCAATGTGGTCCTCGGTCTCCAGAAGCTTTACGATGTTAGACAGATCAAGGAATTGCTGTACCTGTTCCCGGTGCTCTTCTGCAATGATACCGGCTTCAAAACGCTTGGATACGAATTCTGTGTTATAATCTCCGGATTCTGTATTCCTGCCGCGGTGGGGATAGAGCATATCATATCTTCCGGTGAGCATATCAACGTAATAGATAGCCCGATAGGCCCGTGCCGTGCTGTTCATGGCATTCTGATAGATCCGGTTGCGGTCTGCCATCCGATTGCGCTCTTCTACAAGGAGCTGGTTTTGTTTCTCCTGCCTGTATTCCCTGACAGCCTGGAAGATGATCAGCGCCAGGCCAAGGAGGGCTACCATGATACTTATGTAGTTAAAGGTGTCAAGACCTGTAAAAATCTCGGATTCCGGTATGGTCAGTATAGCCGTCCATCCGTTCGTCATTTGGTGAAAATAAACGTTACGGGCATGCCCGTCCATGGCTATGACATTCTCCAACACCTGACTTCCCTTAGCCAGGTTAGACTGCTCCATAAATCCGTCTACCAGCACCTGGAATTCATCGTAGGTGTGGTCGGTAGCGGCCTTGAAATAAAGCAGGGTTCCCTCTTTGTCGATCAGGTAGTAAGAGGCATTCGCCGGAAGAGTGAGGTTCTCATTATTCAGCTCGAAATAAGAGAACATCATATCAATGGCGAGAAAGCTTCCGGTAGACGGGACGGTCTTGCACATGGTGATCACGTTCTGCCCGGTTACCACATCAACATATGCCGGGGAGATATAGATCCCGCCGTCTGCCGCTGCGGCGCCCTGATAGTAGTCCGTATCGGTGACATCATAGTCTTCCATATCTTCGATCTCCGGAATGTTAGATATGAAATGATCGTTGTCAAGAGCCTTGCCATAGACCTGAATATTCTCTGGGCCGTAGAGCTCGGTCAGGCCGTTCATGAAAGGGTAGAGGCCTTCCTTGAGCTCCTTGAGTGAAACGCCGTCCTGTTCACGTTCTTCGATATAGTTCACGCTGAGAGTCAGAATGGACTCACAGGCGCGCATATTGCTCTCTTCGGATGTGGAATAATTCTCCACGAGTGAAAGTCCCATCTTGTTGGTGTTGTCCATCAATGAATTGCGCAGGATGTTCGTACACAGCATGATCACCAGGATAAACATCACAAGCACGATCATGTTGTTCCGCATCTTCCTAAGTAACTGTTTTTTCTTCTTTTTACTCATCATAGCTTAAGCCCTCTTCATTCCTGTCTGCCATATTTAAGATATATTTTACGCTTTATTGGAATGAAAATCAATAGTTCTTGAGACGAAAACGGACACAGCAACCTTCTCTGGTGTTGTGTCCGTTCCGCATGCATATACTAATCTTCGTCAGCATCCGCGCTGTCTGCCTCTTCTGGTTCAGCATCCTCAGCAGCGGCCTCCCCGGAAGCTTCTTCGTCAGCTTCCTCGCTCTTGGCGGATGGATTCAGAGAAACATATTCACGGTCTGATACAGGCTTTAAGTCACTGTCAAGATCGAAGTCGTCGTCTTCAAAATCATCATCAAAATCATCATCCTCACAGGAATCTTTTTTCTTTAAATAATAGATAAGGCCTGCGATCGCGCCGCCTGCTGCTGCCAGCCCCATTAAGCCTTTGCCCCATTTCTTCATGATAATTATATCTCCTTTCAAAAATTATATTCTAATATCTATCATATCACACATTGCATTATTTTTCCTCTAAAAAAATAATAAAATGTGTGTAAAAAATAAGTAATCTGTTAGATTATTGGAGGAAACTGTGTTAAACTGTTGTCTGTGGTTACAAAAAGGAGTGTGTATTATGAACAAAAACCAGGCGTCCGGAACGGCAAAGAAGGGATTATTCCGTATCATTTTCAGCAGAACCGGAATTATTCTGCTGATGCTGCTGATTCAATTAGGGTCTATAGCGGGATCGATCCATTATCTGCAGGCATATCTTCCATATATTTATGGAACGCTGATCGTGTTAGAAGCAGTGATACTGATATACATCATCAATACGAAGGGCAATCCGGCATTCAAGATGACATGGATGCTGTGCGTCCTGGTATTCCCGGTATTCGGAGTGATATTCTATGTCTTTGTGCAGATGCAGGTGGGCACCAGATTCCTGCAGAACAGGCTGTCGACTTTAAGGATCGAGACGGCTCCGTATATGCAGCAGGATCCGGAGATCGTGGAGAACCTGTGGGCGAGCAAGTCTGCCAATGCCCATCTGTCCTATTATCTGTCCAGACAATTAGGGTTCCCCACCTACCGCAATACGTCGGTCCAGTATTTCCCGCTGGGGGAGTATAAGCTTGGAGCGATGCTGTCGGAGCTTAAGAAGGCCAAAAGATACATATTCATGGAATATTTTATCGTGGAAAAGGGATATATGTGGGGAACGATCCTTGAGGTCCTCAAGGAGAAGGCGAAGGACGGCGTGGAGGTCCGATTCATGTATGACGGCATGTGCGCCATATCCATGCTGCCTTATAATTATCCAAAACAGCTTGAGAGATTCGGGATCCAGTGCAAGATGTCGAATCCCATCAAACCGTTTCTGTCAACGACACAGAACAACCGGGACCACCGCAAGATCTGTGTGATCGACGGCAAGGTTGCATTTACCGGAGGGATCAACTTAGGAGATGAGTACATTAACAGGAAAGAGCGGTTCGGACACTGGAAGGACACGGCGGTCATGCTTAAGGGGGACGCAGTGCAGAGCCTGACCATGATATTTCTGCAGATGTGGAACGTAGAAGAGAGGCGGCCCGAGAGATATAAGAAATACCTGACGCCCAAGAAGACGGAGCTTCACAGAGGCTTAGGCTATGTGATCCCCTATGCGGACAGTCCCTTTGACAATGAGAATGTAGGTGAAGAGGTGTATTTCCACATACTGAACCATGCGAAGAAGTATGTACATATCATGACGCCTTATCTGATACTGGACAATGAGATGATCACCACGCTTACAAGGGTGGCAAAAAGCGGGATCGAGGTCGTCATCATCATGCCCCATATCCCGGATAAGTGGTATGCGTTTGCGGTGGCGAAGACATACTATAAGGAGCTGATCGAGAGCGGCGTCCAGATCTATGAGTATACGCCCGGATTCGTCCATGCCAAGGTTTTTGTATCGGATGATGACACGGCTACGGTGGGAACCATCAATCTGGATTACAGGAGTCTCTACCTGCATTTTGAATGCGGCGTATTCATCTATAATAATCCAGAGATCGACAGGATCGAGAAGGATTTCAAGAAGACGCTCAAGAAGTGTCACAAGGTAACGCTGGTGGAGGCCAAGGAGAGAAGCCTGCTCACCAAGCTGTGCGGACACGTGCTGCGGATGGTGGCGCCGCTTATGTAAAGCAAAAGTTTTAAAATGCATTTTACAGAAGCCGGAAAATATAGTATAATGTTATCTGGTTTTGAGTGGATTATAGTTAAATGATAACGCAGGAGGAATTGATATGGTAAGAGCAGTAGTTGGCGCCAATTGGGGAGACGAAGGAAAAGGGAAGATTACGGATATGTTAGCCGAGAGGGCGGATATTATCGTAAGATTCCAGGGAGGAGCGAACGCGGGGCATACGATCATCAATGATTACGGTAAGTTTGCGCTGCACACCCTGCCATCCGGTGTATTCTATAGCCATACCACGAGCATCATCGGAAATGGTGTCGCACTGGATATTCCGGTTCTCTGCAAGGAGATACAGTCTGTTGTCGACAGGGGAGTTCCGGCGCCGAAGATCCTGGTATCAGACCGTGCGCAGATGGTAATGTCATATCACAAGAATTTTGATGCGTATGAGGAGGAACGGCTGGGCGGAAAGTCCTTTGGCTCTACGAAGTCAGGGATCGCTCCGTTCTATTCAGACAAGTATGCGAAGGTCGGATTCCAGGTAAGCGAGCTGTTTGATGATGAGCTGCTAAGGGAGAAGGTAGTAAGGATCACGGCACAGAAGAACGTGTTGCTTGAGCATCTGTATCATAAGCCGGCGATTGATCCGGATGAGCTTTATAATGAACTTCAGGAATATAAGAGGATGATAGAACCGTATGTATGCGATACGTCGCTCTATCTCTACAATGCGTTGAAAGAGGGGAAGGAGATTCTTCTTGAGGGACAGCTTGGAACGCTTAAGGATCCGGATCACGGGATCTATCCTATGGTGACCTCTTCTTCTACATTGGCAGCCTACGGGGCCATCGGGGCAGGAATCCCGCCGTATGAGATCAAGAAGGTGATCACAGTATGCAAGGCTTATTCCAGCGCGGTAGGAGCCGGTGCGTTCGTAAGTGAGATCTTCGGAGAGGAAGCGGATGAACTGAGACGCCGCGGAGGCGACGGCGGCGAGTTCGGAGCGACTACCGGACGTCCAAGGAGGATGGGATGGTTCGACTGTGTTGCTTCTAAGTATGGATGCAGGATGCAGGGCGCGACGGATGTGGCGTTTACGGTGCTTGACGTACTTGGGTATCTGGATGAGATACCGGTATGCGTGGGCTATGAGATCAATGGGGAGGTGACGACGGATTTCCCTGTGACACATCTGCTTGAGAAGGCGAAGCCTGTCTATAAGAAGCTTGCAGGATGGAAATGTGACATCAGGGGGATCAAATCTTACGAGGAACTGCCCGAGAACTGCCGGAAGTATATTGAGTTCGTAGAAGAGCAGATTGGGTATCCGATCACGATGGTTTCCAACGGACCGGGAAGAGACGATATCATCTATCGCGGATAAGTATATAAGAGGGCCTGTCAGGGGATGAGAGTTTGCACAGGATAAGATATAAGAGTGCGAACAGGCTTCCTTTGGCGGCTCTTTTTACATTTTAGATACATTTCCATAGGATTTTCGAGATTTCTCACGGATATAATACCGCATATAGAAAACAGATGTAACGGTTAAGCTTGTCTGAACTGTTACAAACAGACAGAAGAGGAGCGGTAGATATGTGCGGGATCTGTGGGATGATCGGAGAGGCAGAAGGTAAGGAGCAGGTGCTTTCACGGATGATGAAGGCGCTTAAGCATCGCGGGCCGGACGGAAGGGACAGTTATATCACAAGAGATGCAATGCTGGGATTTCAAAGGCTTGGTATCATAGATCTGGAGACAGGAATGCAGCCGATCCAGAATGAAGATAAGAGTAAGACGCTGGTTTTCAACGGGGAGATCTATAATTACCGGATCTTAAGGGATATGTTAAGGCAAAAGGGACACCGGTTCGAGACAGATTCGGATTCAGAGGTGATCCTTCACGGATATGAGGAATATGGCAAGGTATTCCTGGATAAATTAAGAGGGATGTTCAGCTTCGCTGTCTGGGATGATAAGGAGAAGACTTTGTTCGCGGCAAGAGATTATTTTGGGATCAAACCTTTTTATTACACGGTGGCAGGAGATACTCTCGTATTTGCATCGGAGATCAAGAGTATTCTGGAATACCCGGGGTATCACAGAGAAATGAACGAGGAGGCGCTGGAACAGTATCTGTCTTTCCAGTATTCGGTGCTGCCGGAGACATTTTTTAAAGGGATCTACCAATTGCTGCCGGGGCATTATCTGACATATACACTGTCAGGGGAGCTTCGGACGACACGCTATTTCGAACCGTCTCTTAAGCCCGGTAAGGGTCTGGGGGAGGAGAGCCTTCTGGAGGATGTGAAGAATGTGATCGGCCAGTCGGTGAAGCGTCATCTGGTCAGTGATGTGGAGGTGGGCAGCTTCTTATCCGGCGGGGTAGATTCAAGCATGGTTGCGGCAGCGTCCGGCTGCGGCAGGACATTTACGGTAGGCTTCGAGAATGAAGGAGCCTTGTATGACGAGACGGTATATGCGGGGGAGCTTGCGGGTACGCTTGGGACAGACCATCACTGCAGATACATCACGAAGGAGGAATTCAGGGAAGCGGTTCCCAAAGTGATGTATCATCTGGACGAGCCCCTTGGCGACGCATCGGCGGTGGCGCTCTATTTCCTTGCGCAGGAGGCGTCTAAGGAGGTGAAAGTAGTGCTGTCCGGAGAGGGAGCGGACGAGATATTCGGAGGCTATAATATCTATCTGGAACCTAAGGCGCTTAAGTTTCTTGGGTGGCTGCCGGCGGAGGCAAGGAGATGCCTTGCTTCTCTGGCGGAATATCTGCCAAGACATATGAAGGGCAGGAATTATCTGATCCGGGCGTCCCAGTCTCTTAGGGAGCGTTATATCGGGAATGCCTATATCTTCCATACCGGAGAGCGAAGAGAGATCCTGAAACGGCCCGGGAATGCCGGGGAGCCGGCAGATTTCCTGGAGGACGCCTATGAGAGGGCGGCGCCGCTTCCGGATTCTGACCAGATGCAGTACATAGATCTGAAATACTGGCTTCCGGGAGATATCTTGCAGAAAGCGGATAAGATGAGCATGGCGCATTCGCTGGAGCTCAGGGTTCCGTTCCTTGACAGGGATGTGTTTCAGATCGCAAGAGCGATTCCCCATGAGATGAAGACAAGGCGCTGCACGACCAAGTATCTGCTGAGGAGAGCGGCAGACGATTATCTTCCGGAGAAGGTAGCGCGCAGGAAGAAACTGGGCTTCCCGATTCCGATCAGGAACTGGATGAAGGAACAGGACTGGTATCAGGAGATAGCGGAAGTATTTACAGGGAAGGCGGCAGCGGAATATTTTCATACGGAGAAGCTTGTGAAGCTTCTTAAGGAACACAGGGACGGGAAGGAGGACAACAGCAGGAAGATCTGGACAGTCTATGCGTTTCTCGTGTGGCACAAGGTATATTTTGGTAACAGTGAAGGTATCTGAACTGTTACGTATTTTAAGTGTGATGGTTAGCAAAGAGGGTGGTAAGGATGACGGTGACGGAGGAGATCAGAATACTGGTGATAGAGGATGAGAAGCCGATCGCGGATATTCTGGAATATGGATTTAAGAAGGAAGGCTTCAGTGTGAAAAGCGCATATACCGGCGCCGACGGGCTTAGGGAGGCAAAGGAGTTTGGAGCGCATCTGGTGCTTCTGGATTGGATGCTTCCGGATCTCAGCGGAGTGGATGTCTGTAAGATGCTGACGGAGCAATATAATATCCCGATCATCATGCTGACAGCGCGGGGCAGTATCGATGATAAGGTATACGGGCTTGAATCCGGGGCGGATGATTATATCACGAAGCCTTTCGACCTGCGGGAGGTGATCGTCCGTGTGAAGGCCATCCTGAGGAGGTTTGGAAAGTCTTTGAAGGGGCAGGAGGAAGAACGGGAGATCTGTGTGAAGAATGCGGTGATCTCCGAGCGGGAACGGACGGTCTGCCAGGGCGGAGAATATGTGGAGCTGACGCCAAAGGAATTCGACCTGCTGGTCTTCCTGGTGAAGAACCCAAGGCGGGTGTTCACCAGGTCACACCTGCTTGATGAGATATGGGGCTATGATTTCATGGGAGATACAAGGACGGTAGATATTCATATACAGAGGCTCAGGAAGAAGCTGTGTATGGGAGAAGCTATCGTGACGGTGTTCGGCGTGGGGTATAAGTACGTACCGGAGGAATAGGCTGGTGTGGAAGATGGATGATCGAAAGAATAGATTCTTTCATGGGATCTTGTTTCGGATGAGTGTGTGGGTGCTGCTGTTAGGGCTCTTAAGTGTCCTGGGTGTCACGTATTTTGTAAGGATGCGTATGCAGTATAATCTGGAGAAACAGATCATGAAGGAGCTTCAGAGTATAGAGAGCAATACGGAGCTCTATATCCGCCAGGTCCTGCTGATCAATAACCGCCAGATAGACGAGGACGGGTTCCGGGAATGTACCCGTGAGATCGAGCAGCAGCTTAAGAACGCGGGGTATCAGGAGGCGGCGCTCTACGACAGCGGCGGGCGTCTTTTAAGCCGGGGTGTAAGGCGAAGGTTTGAAGGGGCCGAAGAACGGGAGGATTTCCAGCTTGCGAAGGGCGGACAGAGCGCGTTTACCATATATTATGGCGGACAGAATCGGTGCGAAGTGTATTTTACCATGCCGATGATAGAAGGGATGGGGCAGAAGATCGGGATCATCAGCTATTTCCTGGATTATCACGAGATGTTCGAGAGAGAATGGACGATCCTAAAGGAGATCGTCAGGATCACGGTGCTGGCTTTTGCGGTCAGTTATCTGGTGGTGTGGGTGATGATCCGGCGCATGGTCTCTCCGATCCGTCTTCTCGGTCGCACCTCCAGTGACATCTCAAGCCATCTGAAGGACGGGCAGTTTGACAGCGAGGCATTAGGGAAGCTCAAGGTCAATGAGAGGAAGGATGAGATCGGGGAGCTGTCGCGGAATTATACACAGATGCTTAAGGTTACAAAGGAGCAGTTCGAGAAGATCCAGGAGGACAGGGACCATATCTTAGCGCTCTGGAGCAGCAGGCAGGAGTTCTATAATAATGTGACCCATGAGCTTAAGACGCCGCTCACGACGATCTCAGGTTATGCCCAGCTTATGGAGGAGAACGGACTTGGAGACGAGGAATTGTTCTATAATGGGATGGAGCATATCCTGCAGGAGAGTACCAGGCTGCACCGTATGGTGGTCCAGCTCCTGGAAATGCAGGATAAGGACAGGTATCTCAGGATGGAGCCTCTGGATATTGCCGATACCTTGAGAAATGTGGTGGATGCCATGCGGATGAAAGCACGGCGGTATGAGAATACGCTGGTTCTGGAGGGGGATGCTATACCTTGTCTTGTTCGCGGAAGAGAAGACCGGATCCGGCAAGTATTGATCAACTTGATCGATAATGCCATCAAGTATGGGAAGCCGGGAAAGGAGATCTGGATCCGGCTCACGAGGCGGAAGAATCAGATCCAGATCGCAGTTGCGAATCAGGGGAAGGGCATTGAGGCGGACGAGGCAGCACATATCTTCGAGCCGTTCTACCGGGTGGATAAGGAGCGGTCAAGGGAGATGGGAAGCTCCGGGCTTGGACTGGCCATCTCCAGGAAGATTATGGAGGAGCACGGAGGAACGATCCAGGTGAAGAGCGAGCCGGACGGGTATACTATATTTATGGTCAGTTTTCCGGCATAATAGGATGCGCAGTTATGAGAAAGAGATATCGGTATGAGAAGTGACAGAAAAGGGATAAAACAAGTGATAGCGTTGATTGTGGCAGGGCTCCTGCTGTGCGGATGCGCCGGGCAGGAGACGTCGAAGACCATTATCCTTCCGAGAGAGACGGAAGATGCGGAGAATAATGCGGGAATCGATGTCAGGGATATCAAGGAGTATAGCTTTGAAGGCAGTGTATATTCCATGACCTGGAAGAAAGAATCCAGGGAAGAGATCTGTGTACTCCGGGATCAGGGGGAAGGCTTAGGTTATCAGACTATGAATATTTATCAGGGGACGGAATCGGACATTGCGGTCTTTGAGGAGCGTCCGGTCAGCGTATCGCAGCTTGCTCCCGGAGGACAGTATGTCTTGTACGAGACTTTTGATAACAACATGATCCAGCTTATCCTGTATCGGGTGCAGACAGGGGAAAAGTTGGTGATCCATGAAAGGGACGGTTCGATGGATACATGTTGTTTTAGGTGGAGCGGTGACGGTACGAGGTTCTTTGTGTGGCCGGACGGAAATTACAGCGGGCAGAATGCAGTGCAGATGTATCCCATCTGCCGGTATGATGCCTTGAGCGGGGAGAAGACGGAGATTATGATGGAAGGAACCGAGAATGCATGGAGGCAGGCGATTCCCAATGAAGATGGGTCGAAGGTGTATGTGCGGGAGGAGTATCCCGATCAGGAGGGGAACGTGCCGATATCTTCCGAAGAATGGCTGGAACTGTATGGAGTTGAGAATACGGAGTTGAAGACAGGTGCAGCGTATGCAGACGGGTATGAACCGTCTCTTCCGGGAAGAAGCTGGGTGTTAGAAATGGATACGGCTGCAATTCGGGAGATTGACGGGGAGAATGGAGATATTCCGAATTTGATCAGATATACAGATCAGGGAGTAATTGGAAGAAACGGGGAAGAAGTGTGGATGATGGCAGAGCCTCTGAGTGAATTCCCAAAAGAGAGGATCCTGATGACAGATTGTGAAAAGGTCTGTGTATGCGGGAAGGGCGATCATATCTTCTTGCTTGACCGCGAGAGTGGGACGGATACGATGCAGATCATGGGAATCAAGGTCCAGGATGGGGAGATTGTGGGGCGTCAGGTGTTATATAAGGGAATCAACGGATATTGCTCCGGAGTGGAAGTGGGGGCGGATGACGGAGAACTGATCGTTCAGACGATCGGATATCTGGAGAATGGGAACAGCTTAGCGCAGGTGACGGTGCTGGAATATTGAAGGATTCCATTAGATAATTTTAAGAAATCCCTAATCTTTCTTTTAGAAAATTGCCATAGCATAGACACATTTAGCTGGTATTCTGTTTATAGTTATTATAGAGGCATATCTATTGGGGTATGCCCATATAATAATAATACGGGGACTTCGCTATATTCATTGGCGGATCGTAATGAGGGGAAGGAAGACGATACATAGTGTCAGCTCCCGTGAGTATAAATATGGCGTATTCCTGATCCCCCGGCCTATGGGCAGGGAATTTCAGGATATCAAAGAAGGAGGTATTACATGCAGCGGAAAAAGAAAACGAATCATACAGAAGTTCTCTCTATTGAGGAATACCTTACGAAAAGAAAAAGAGTCAGAGACATGGATCCAAGCCAGGTGCGGGGAGGAATCCCAGAGGAAAATCAGGCATTGGTCCTGGCAGGATTATGTATATAGGAGAATGAACAGGCCCTTTACGGGTCTGTTTTTTTGATGGGATCGCTGTCTTCTTCATTGGTTCTGGTAAGCCGGTATACCAGCGTATAGGCATAGAGAAGGACCGGAAGAATAATCGTACAGGCAATGGAAGCCATGAGAAGATCCTGTGCGGCGGGGTGGTCGATCAGTGCGAAGGCAAGGGTGCCGGCGTACATGGCAAAGAGCAGAAAGGCGCCGAGTGCCGCCAGGATTCGTTTTGTTTTGCTTGTTTTTGTATTTTTCATGCGAATCCTCCTTTACATCTTAACGAGACTTTAGTATATTATATAAGTGGCAGGAAAAAATTGCAAACACAAATATAAAAACAAATACAAAGGAGCAAAATATATTATGAGCAAGACATTATTGGATCAGTGGAAAGAGATTGCGTATGACGAGAAGGCGGACAGGGGGCAGCTTCAGAGATTCTGGAAGAATTATTTTCAGATCGAGAAGGAGATCTATGAGCAGCTTCTGACGAATCCGGACGAGGAAGTGAAGGGGACCGTGAAGGAGCTGGCAGAGAAGTACGGCCAGGAAGTCCTCACCATGGTTGGTTTCCTGGACGGCATTGATGAGAGCCTTAAGGAAACGAACCCGATCGAGACGATGGATGAGGATACGGTTGTGAGCCTTGCTTTTGACAAGGAGAAGCTGTATAAGAACATGGTAGCGGCCAAGGCTGACTGGCTGTACGATCTTCCGCAGTGGAAGGAGATCTATCCGGAGGAGGAATTGAAGCGGCTCTATAAGGAGCAGAAGGAATCCGGCACGATCCGCAAGGAGAAGAAGATCGGACGTAACGATCCGTGTCCTTGCGGTTCAGGTAAGAAGTATAAGAAATGCTGTGGCAAATAATTATTTCTGGTTTTAGTATACTGTGCCTTGTGTATTATGCGCTGCTGTGCATCCGTCTTCGGAAATGGGATTCTACATTCTCAAGATTCTGGCTGATATGCGGGTGTGCGGGTCTGATATTCCGGTATCTGTGCATGGACGGCTCCGGTATGCTGCCGGTGCTGCTCCTCATTCTGACCGGAATCTTCTTATTAACAGAGGTGAAGATCATCCGGGGGATGTTTCCGGACAGGAGATTGGCAGGACGGCAGGAGGATTACAGGTATCTGATCGTGTTGGGCGCACAGGTGGACGGGAAGCGGATCACGGATTCGCTGCGAAGAAGGCTTGACCGGGCTGTCGGGTATCTGAAGGAGCATCCGGGGACTTGCGCCATTGTATCCGGCGGTATGGGAAGAGGCGAGGAGGCTGCAGAGGCAGAGGTTATGGGAGAGTATCTTCTGAAGCATGGGATCGAAGAAGAGAGGATCTTAAGGGAGGACCGTTCGCGGACTACGAAGGAGAATCTGGAATATTCCAAGGCTTACATAGAAGACTTGAGCATCCCGGTCGGGATCGTATCGAATAATTTTCATCTCTACCGTGCGGTCTGTTATGCGAAGAGGGAGGGGTATCTTCGGCCCTGTCCGGTGGCGGCGGACTGTCATCCGCTGTTATTTTTGAATTATGTTGTCAGGGAGTTTTTTGCGGTGTGGAAGATGATATTACAGTTCACTCGTCAGTCATTCTCAAGATAAGTTGTGCTTGCACAAGGGCTTATCTTGAGATTGACTGACGAATGGCGCGGGAGTGAATGTCCGAAGTAAAATTTCCGGTTGACAAAAGGATTTACAGTGTTATAATGTTTGATATAAAATGTATGAACACGCTGACGAGACGAGTAGGCTGGGAAAGGAATCGCAGAGAGAGAAGCCGCAGGCTGCAAGCTTCTTATTCCGGAACCTTCTGAAAACTACCTCTGAGTGGCTGCAAAACAGCCCGGTGATTCCGTTATCATCATGAATGAAGCGGCTTTGGTATGGATGGATGATATACAGGGCAATCAGGGTGGAACCGCGAGAGTAACTCGCCCCTTACAGTAGATCTGTAAGGGGTATTTTTTTAGGTCTTGAGCAGCGCGCCGGACATGCATGTCTGCATGCATAGCTGGCAATGATAAGATTAATTTGGGAAAGAAGGGAAGGTAAATGAGCGAATGGAAGCCTTATCAGCATAAGGTACAGTATTACGAGACTGATCAGATGGGAATCGTTCATCATTCCAATTATATCCGCTGGTTTGAAGAAGCGCGGATGGACTATATGGAGAAGATGGGCATGGGCTATGACCAGATGGAGGAGAAGGGCATCTTAAGCCCGGTGCTGTCTGTAGATGCGGAATATCTTCAGATGGTGCATTTCGGCGGGACGGTGACCATAGAGGTATTTATCAGAGAGTATAACGGTATCAAGCTGACCGTGGGATACGAGGTGATCGATGACAAGACGCAGCGGACCTGCTGCAGGGGAACTACGAAGCATTGCTTCCTTGACAGGGAAGGGAAGTTCCTGTCATTAAAGCAGGCTTGCATAGAAGGCCATCAGATGTTCACGAGGGGCCTGGAAGATCATAAGAGCGAATAGAGAAGGAGAGGAAAACATATGAAGATCACATTAAAAGATGGTTCTGTGAAGGAATACGAGGGGAGCAGGTCGGTTCTTGACATTGCGAAGGATATCAGCGAGGGCCTTGCAAGGGTCGCAACGAGTGCGAAGGTGGACGGTGATATCGTAGACTTGAGGACACAGATCAATAAGGATTGTGAACTGGAATTACTGACATTTGATTCCGAGGATGGAAAAGGAGCGTTCTGGCATACTACATCCCACATTATGGCGCAGGCAGTGAAGCGTCTGTACCCGGAGACGAAGCTTGCGATCGGGCCGTCCATCGATAATGGTTTCTACTATGATCTGGACAGGGAGACGCCGTTCGTGACGGAAGATCTGGAGAAGATCGAGGCAGAGATGAAGAAGATCGTCAAAGAGAATCTGGCGATCGAGAGATTTACGAAGTCAAGGGAAGAGGCTGTCGCATATTTTAAGGAAAATGATGAACCCTATAAGGTAGAGTTGGTCGAAGATCTTCCGGAGGGCGAGGAGATCAGCTTCTATCAGCAGGGAGAATTCGTAGATCTCTGTGCCGGACCGCATCTGATGTCTACGAAGAATGTCAAGGCGGTGAAGCTTCTGAGCCTTGCAGGCGCATATTGGCGCGGCAGCGAGAAGAACAAGATGCTGACCAGGATCTACGGGATCTCTTATCCGAAGAAAGCAGAGCTTGAGGAATATCTGCACAGGCTTGAGGAAGCGAAGAAGCGTGACCACAGGAAGCTTGGACGTGAACTGGGATTGTTCATGATGTGTGATGAGGGACCGGGATTCCCGTTCTTCCTTCCGAAGGGAATGGTACTTAAGAATACGTTGATGGAATACTGGAGAGAGCTGCATAAGAGGAACGGATATGTGGAGATCGCAACACCGATCATCTTAAGCCGCCATCTGTGGGAGAACTCCGGACACTGGGATCATTACAAGGATAATATGTATACGACCGTCATTGACGAGGAGGATTTCGCGGTGAAGCCGATGAACTGTCCGGGCGGAATGCTGGTCTACAAGTCAGAGCCTCGTTCTTATAAGGATCTGCCGCTCCGTGCGGGAGAGATCGGACTGGTGCACAGGCATGAGAAGTCAGGAGCACTCCACGGTCTGTTCCGTGTCCGCTGTTTCAACCAGGATGATGCCCATATCTTCATGATGCCGGAGCAGATCCGCGATGAGATCAAAGGTGTGGCAAGGCTCATCGATGAAGTATACAGCTTGTTTGGATTCAAGTATCATGTGGAACTTTCCACTCGTCCGGAGGACAGCATGGGAAGCGACGAGGACTGGGAGATGGCGACCAGCGGTCTTAGGGGTGCGCTTGATGATCTGGGGCTTGACTATGTGATCAATGAAGGCGACGGCGCATTCTATGGACCGAAGATCGATTTCCATCTGGAGGATTCTATCGGCAGAACATGGCAGTGCGGAACCATTCAGCTTGATATGCAGATGCCGCAGAGATTTGATCTGGAATACACGGGAGCAGACGGGGAGAAGCATCGTCCGATCATGATCCACAGGGTTGCATTTGGCTCGATCGAACGGTTTATCGGCATCCTGATCGAGCACTTCGCAGGTGCGTTCCCGACCTGGCTTGCGCCGGTACAGGTCAAGGTGCTTCCGATCTCAGAGAAGCATCTGGATTATGGCAAGAAGGTACTGAAGGAATTAGAAGAGGCCGGAATCCGTGCCGAGATCGATGAGAGGGCGGAGAAGATCGGCTATAAGATCAGAGAGGCCCAGATGAATAAGATTCCATATATGCTGGTTGTCGGGGCGAAGGAAGAGGAACAGAACTTAGTCGCGGTTCGAAGCCGTTTTGCAGGCGACGAAGGGCAGAAGGGTATCGGAGACTTTATTGCTGCCGTGAAGGAAGAGATCGCCGGGAAGATCCAGCGTGAAGTGGTGAAGGAAGACTAATTTGCCGTAATACAGATTAAAACGGTAAGAAACGGGGCATAATAATTCTTGATATTTTCAATATTAGGAGGTAAGATTATGCCAGATTTAAGATGTACGGTACAGACATGCACCCACAACAAGAATTTCTACTGTGACCTTGACGGGATCGTGGTAGGCGGCAATTCTGCAAAGCGTGCGGAGGAGACTTGCTGTGACAGCTTCGAGGAAAGAAAAGGAGATTCTTACAGCAATGTAACGGGAGAGGCCTCTCCTACAAGCAAGATCGACTGCAAAGCTACGGATTGTATGTACAATGACGAATGTAAATGTCATGCAGGAAAGATCAGTGTAGAGGGCGGCGATGCCTGCCACTGTGAGCAGACAGAATGTGCGACTTTCAAGTGCGGCTGTCAATAGTGAAGAGAGAGTTATATGCCCGGGAGTGATTCGTTCCCGGGCATATAACTTCTTGGCTGCAAGCTGCACTATGAATGAACAGAGCGTCTGAAGATAACCCATGTGCTGATAAAATAGCAGAGCAGCAAAATCACCAAAACAATCACAACAGAAGCTACTATGATTGCTGCGATGAAGCGGTATTTATATGGTCCTGCATCTAAAAGCTGCTGTAAAGAAAGCACTGTAAGGCAAATTACCATCAGCACAACAGCACCGTAAATCATTGACGTCTGCATAATAAAGTTACCTGTTATCGTACTGTTTATTTGCAGCGTGCTGAAACGTATACTATACTCATTTCCGTTTTCCGTTTGTTCCGGATACTCTGCCGTAGAGAGGCTTTCCAGTTCGAGAGCATTTTTATAAGAAATTTTTTCTGTCGTTGTGATATAGCGGTTTCGCATAACCGGAAGCAGTTGTGTACAGATATTGTCTGGCATTACATAACAAATATCTGTTGCAACACTGGTATGAACTGCAATAAAACTATTTCTTTCTTCTTCCGATGCTATTGTATTCCACTGTGAAAAGTATGAGAAAAACGCCGGACCCCTTGAAAATACTGGATTAAAACGGCGTCCCCACCATATCATACGGCGTCACCTGGTACACATAATAATTCAGCCAATTCGTATACAGATTATTCGCCGTAGCCCTCCAGGTGAGCAGCGGTTTGTTCTCCGGGTTATCACCGATATAGTAATTCTTCGGCAGCTCTATAGGCAGTCCCTTTGACAGATCCCGCTTATACTCACCGTCCAATGTCACCCGGTCATACTCAGGGTGTCCCATAACGAAGATCTGTCTGCCGTCTTCTGCCATAGCAAGGAAGAGTCCCGCTTCATCGGATTCGGCAAGTACCATCAGCTTCTTCTCTGCACGGATACGATCCATCGGAACTTCTGTATGCCGGGAATGGGGAGCCAGGAATACGTCGTCAAACCCGCGGACAAGAGGGATCTTGCGGTTCATTACCTTATGCCAGAATACGCCGAATACCTTCTGATCTACCGGAACCTTATCGATCCCGTAATGATAGTAGATTCCTGCCTGGGCACCCCAGCACAGATGCAGGGTGGAAGTTACATGGGTCTTGCTCCACTCCATGATCTCCTTCAATTCTTCCCAGTAATCAACTTCTTCAAAAGGCATCTGCTCTACCGGAGCCCCGGTGATGATGAATCCGTCGAATCGCTCCTTCCTGATCTCGCTGAACTTCTGGTAAAACTGATTCAGATGGCTGGTAGGTGTGTTCTTCGATTCGTGGGTAGACACTGTCACGAAAGACACGTCTACCTGCAGAGGCGTATTCGACAGCGACCTTAAGATCTGAAGCTCCGTGTCCTCTTTGAGCGGCATCAGGTTAAGAAGGCCGATCTTGATGGGACGGATATCCTGATGAGTCGCCCGGTGTTCATCCATAACAAATATATTCTCCTGTTCCAGTATCTCTTTTACCGGAAGATTATTCTGAACTCTGATTGGCATAATAGATAGTTTCCTTTCTCTTATTCGTCTGATTCATGCGAATGATAGTACACGCCTTCATCATTCACATAACTCATCGTATCATAGTATTCGGAAGGCGCCGGCAGCTTCTTGCGCTCCAGACGGTTGTTGATCACCATCTGGACAATATAATACAGTACCGCAAATGTCGGAACTCCCATGACCATTCCTGCGAATCCGAACAGCCCTCCTCCAAGGAGGATCGCGACGATAACCCAGAAAGCCGACAGCCCCGTGGAGTTCCCCAGGATCTTTGGCCCAAGTATATTACCGTCAAACTGCTGCAGAAGCAGCACAAATATAACAAAATACACGCCCTGGATCGGATTCGCCAGCATGATGAGTATCGTGCTTGGAACCGCTCCGATATATGGTCCGAAGAACGGAATGACGTTGGTAACGCCTACGATCACACTGACCAGCATAACATAAGGCATCTTCAGCAGCGTCAGTCCAACGAAGCACAGAACCCCGATAATAGCGGAATCAATGATCTTGCCGATAATAAATCCGCCGAAGATCTCGTTGCTCTTCGTTGTCAGGTGAAGCACCATGTTCGCGTGTCTTGCAGATAACAGTGCATAGACACATTTCTTTGACTGGCGTACGAAGGTCTCTTTGCTGAACAGGATATAGACGGACACGATCAGCCCGATGACCGCGTTGAACAATTCGCTTAAGATATTCAGCACGCCGACGGTCAGATTGGACATCAGTTCATTCGCCTGTGTCATAAGGTCTGTCCGAAGCCAGTCAAGCAGCATGTCTGTTCCTTCCTTCATGCCGGTCTTGATCAATGTACTGGTGGTCGAGTCGTCTAATTGTACCTCGCTCAATTCGGAAACCAGGTCATTCAACTGTTTAGGCAGCGTCATCACCAGATTGCGGATACTGGAATACAGTTCCGGAATCAGGAGATTGCACAAAGTGACGATCAATACGATCAATAAGACGATCGCTGCTAAGATCCCAATACCGCGAGAGACACTCTCCGCTTGTCCCGGCTTCTTAAGCTTCTGCTTTAGAACAGGGACCAGATACTTGTCCACCTGCTTCACAATCGGATTCAGCAGATATGCGACTACACAGCCGTAGACAACCGGTTTCAACACTCCGAAAACCTTCTGAAATACTTCTGACAGGTTCGTAAGGCGCAGCAATGCGAAATAAAACAGAAGGCTGGCCGCAATCACCAGGAAATAGGTCATACCTCTGCTGAATTGCTGCCGAAGCTTTGAGGGACCGCCTTTCCCAAGCTTAGGCTGATTAAAATAATGTTCCTTATCCGGCTCCTTTATCTCGTCTGGATTCTCCAGCGTGGGTTCTTCTCTACTCATTGTATCCAACCTTTCTTTAACACAGATATAATTATTATACTATCTGGATAAACAAGCGTCAATCTGAGTTTGAAAGAGTTTTGATGAAACAAAGGCTTTGACACGTTTTAGATTGATTGTTATAATTAAGGCAGATGCTCGAAACAATCTTTCTTTTTAGAAAGCAGGTGATTAATTATATGACAGATAAGCAATTGCGGTATATTAACAGAATAACCGTTTTTGTAAGGAAACTGTTAAAGATGGTTCCCCAGGACAAAAGAGACGAGCTTGAAAATGAATTTGATTGTATTCTTTTAGAAGTTACAGAGCCAAGTGAAAAAAACGATTAGTCAAAAAGGTGTAAAGTCTTTATCCGGTTGTAGGGGCTTTACACTTTTCTATTTTGCTTTTATAATGACCCCAAATATATTGACAATATCTATGGAGACAGAGTATATTTATAAATAAAGTTTTATTCATAGAAGAAACTGATCAGACAGACTGTCTGGAAAGAGAGACTAGGGAGGAAAAACAATGGTTCGATATTTTGCAAAGCGGTTAGGGCTGATGCTGATAGCACTGTTCCTGATCATCCTTGTGACTTTCGTGATCATGCACGCTGTACCGGGAGGTCCGTTCACCAGTGACCGGAACTTAAGCGAGGAGGTAGAGGCGGCGCTGAATGCGAAATATCATCTGGATGACCCGCTCCCCAAACAATTTTTTGACTATCTGAAGGGACTTCTTCATGGAGATTTCGGCCCCTCTTACAAATTCACCGGGAAAACGGTCAATGATTTTATTGCTAATGGGTTCCCGGTATCAGGGAAGCTTGGAGGGATTACGATCATCTTCGTAGTTCTGGCTTCGATCCCCATGGGGATACTTGCTGCCGTGAAGAACGGCAAATGGCAGGATATGGTGGTCATGGCGGTTGCTACCATAGGGGTGACGATTCCGTCCTTTGTAATCGCGTCCATGCTGATCTACATATTCTCGTTCCGCATGGGAGCGCTGCCAAGCTTTGGCCTGGATTCCTGGAAGGGCTACATACTGCCGGTCATCACACTTGGAGGTTATTCGGTCAGCTATCTGGCAAGGCAGATGCGGTCAAGCCTTCTGGAGGTCATGGGGCAGGATTATATACGGACGGCAAGGGCGAAGGGACTTGCGGAGCCTAAGGTGATCTTCAAGCATGCACTGCGCAATGCTCTGATCCCGGTTATCACAGTTCTTGGGCCTACGGTTGCCAATCTGCTGACGGGAAGCTTCGTTGTGGAGAAGATATTCGCAGTACCGGGGCTTGGCGTTCATTTTGTCAACAGTGTTTCGATGAGAGATTATACTACGATCATGGGTGTGACGGTCTTCTATGCGACCTTCCTTCTCGCCATGGTATTCATCGTGGATGTCTTTTACTGCCTGATTGACCCTAGAATTAAGTATGACTAAGGACTGGAGGACGGATACGATGGAGAATAGATGGGAAATGCTTGAGTCCTCCAACGAGGACCGGGAAAAATTATGGAAGAAGAACCGGACGTTCGCAGGTGATGTGTGGTTCCGGTTTCGGCATAAGCCAACGGCGATCGCGGGATTTGTGATCATTGTGCTGCTATTGTTGTTTGCGCTTGCGGGACCGTATTTTACGAAATACAGTTATTCGGCGCAGAATCTTGAACTGGTGAACATTCCGCCGCGGATGAAGGTATATGAAGCGCCGGACGGAACGGGTTATATGTATATCACCCAGTCGCTTAAGGTGGTGTGGGTGAACAAGGACGGTACGCTCGGCGGCCAGCTTAAGAAGGTGCGGGAGGAATCAGAATCTTCCATGACGATCTTCGACTGCAACGGCACGGAGGTTGCGCTGTATTACGGTGTGAAGCCGTATATGATGGCGGATCCGGAGACGAGAGTGCTGTATCCTACAAGACATGTGTTCAATAAGTCTTATACGCTGGGAACGGACAGCCTGGGAAGAGATATCTTAACAAGACTGATGTACGGGACGCGGGTATCGCTGATGGTGGCATTTGTGGCGGTGCTTGTGAATCTGGTGATCGGTATTATCTTCGGAGGAATCTCCGGTTATGCGGGCGGCACGGTGGACACCATTATGATGCGTATCGTGGATATCATCAGTACGATACCGTTGACGCTCTATGTCATCCTGATCATGGTCGTGCTTGGGACAGGCCTTAAGAGTATTATCGTGGCGCTAGGTACGGTGTACTGGGTAGATATGGCAAGGGTCGTAAGA
Organism: uncultured Dorea sp.; assembly: GCA_947388185.1. Classification (GTDB taxonomy): domain Bacteria; phylum Bacillota; class Clostridia; order Lachnospirales; family Lachnospiraceae; genus Sporofaciens. The sequence continues at coordinate 70,190 of CANDQP010000001.1, forward strand.
GGGCAGGTCTTAAGCTTAAGAGAGCAGGAGTTCGTATTGGCTGCGAAGACCATAGGTTCTTCCACCAAGTCGATTCTGGTGCAGCATCTGATCCCCAATGCTATGGGCTCGATCCTGGTAACGGTTACGATGCTGATCCCTTCGGCGATCTTCATGGAAGCGTTCCTTGGTTTCCTGGGAATTGGGCTTCAGCCGCCGCTGGCAAGTCTTGGTACGATGTGTAACGATGCGACAGAGAATCTTCGTTCCTGCCCGTATCAGCTCTTTATCCCGGCGCTCGTGATCTGTCTGATCATGTTTGCGTTTAATTTCGTGGGAGACGGACTGAGGGATGCGCTGGATCCGAAGCTTAAGAAGTAGGAGGGCCAATGAGCATGGAACCAATATTACAAATAGAGAATCTGAAGACTTCTTTTATGACCAGTAACGGAGAGGTGCAGGCTGTCCGCGGTGTGAGTTTTTCTATTAACAAAGGAGAGATCCTTGGTATCGTGGGAGAGTCAGGAAGCGGTAAGAGCGTGACGTCTATGTCGATCCTGCGGCTCCTGGCGGATACGGCGGTCATCAAGGAAGGGTCGATCACATTTGAAGGGAAGAATCTGATCGATGTGTCTAAGAAGGAGATGAGGGGAATCCGGGGAGAGAAGATCTCCATGATCTTCCAGGATCCCATGTCTTCTCTGAATCCGCTGATTCCAGTAGGTAATCAGGTGGCTGAGATGATCCTGGAGCACCATCCGGACCGGAAGAAGGAGGACGTGAAGAAGGAAGTATTAGAGTTATTTTCCAGAGTCAGGATACCGGAGCCTGAGAAGCGGTACAAGTGTTTCCCCCACGAATTCTCCGGCGGGATGCGCCAGAGGGTTATGATCGCCATGGCGCTGGCCAATAAGCCGGACCTTCTGATCGCGGATGAGCCTACTACGGCGTTGGATGTAACCATTCAGGACCAGATCTTGCATCAGCTCAGGGAGCTTGAGAAAGAATACGGTACAAGTATTATATTTATCACCCATGATCTGGGAGTGGTGGCTGAGCTGTGCGACCGCGTGATCGTAATGTACGGAGGTCTGGTGATGGAGGAGGCGTCGATCGACGATATCTTCGAGAAGCCGGGGCATCCTTATACGATGGGCTTATTGGTATCGATCCCGGATATCAAGCAGGACAAGAGCGTGCGGCTGATGCCGATCCCCGGTTCACCGCCGGATATGACGAATCCGCCGAAGGGGTGTCCGTTTGCACCGAGATGCCCTTATGCGAGAAAAATATGCGCCCAGGAGCTGCCGGAATTCATAGAGCTTGGGGAAGGCCACAGGACCAGATGCTTTCTGCAGTATCCGGATGCGCCGGCCGATGAACACAATCCATTCCGGAGGTAGGAGTAATTATGAGTGATCAGAATATACTGGAGGTCAGAGACCTTACAAAACATTTTAAAGCAGGCGGCAAGCAGGTGGTCCACGCAGTGGACGGCGTAAGCTTCACGCTTGCAAGGGGGAAGACGCTGGGGCTGGTAGGCGAGTCCGGATGCGGCAAGTCAAGCTGCGCCAGAACCATCATCCGCATGTATGATGTGACGGCCGGTCAGGTGATCTTAGACGGGACGGACATCACGAATATGAAGCAGAAGGAGTTGAAGCCCCTTCGCAAGAAGATGCAGATGATCTTCCAGGATCCCTATGCTTCTCTGAATGCGAGGATGACGGTGAGAGATATTATCGCGGAACCGCTGATCGCACACGGGATCGTGAAGAAGAAGGAGGCGGCCAATGAGCTGGTATATCCGATGCTTGAGTGGGTGGGGCTTACGAAGGAGCATGCCAACCGGTATGCCCATGAGTTCTCCGGCGGCCAGAGGCAGAGAGTCGGGATCGCCAGGGCATTGATCCTGCAGCCGGAGCTAGTCATCTGTGACGAGCCGATCTCGGCGCTGGACGTATCGATCCAGGCGCAGGTTATCAACCTTCTGAAGGATTTCCAGGAGGAGAAGGGGCTGTCCTATCTGTTTATCGCCCATGACCTTTCTATGGTGCGGTATGTGTCGGATGAGGTGGGAGTTATGTATTTAGGGCATCTGGTGGAGATCTGCGAGTCCAACGAGATCTACAACAATCCTCTTCACCCGTACACCAAAGGGCTTCTTGGCAGTATCCCGATCGCCAATCCCAAGCTTGCAAGGCAGAAGGAGAAGAGCGGGATAGAAGGAGATATTCCAAGCCCGATCCATCCGCCCCAGGGGTGCAGATTCCATACCCGGTGTCCGTTCGCGAAGCCGGAGTGCGGGGAGGTTAAGCCGCAGATGAAGGATGCGGGCGGCGGCCATATGGTTGCGTGTCATCTGTATTAACAAGGTTTCTCGGCACGGATATCTGGGTTTATATTTGACCGATTGGCCGGATAACAGTACAGATACGGTGTCTTGGAGCATAGATCAGACCGGCCGAAGGCGGCTGGTTCAATAATCCATTATAAAGGAGGAGACAATATTATGAAAAAGAGGCTGAGCCTTCTTCTGGCGCTGAGTATGATGTGTACGGCAGTGCTGGCAGGCTGCGGCGGCAAGGACCAGGAGCCGCAGACCATTGATGATGTGCAGGAGAACACAGAAGAGGAAGCAAAAGGAGAAGCGGCAGGAGCGCAGGAGATGACCTTTGTCCTGAGCAATGAGCCGGATACCATCGACCCGACGGTCACGAACAATTCATTCGCGACACCGTTTTTGGTTAACTGCTTTGAAGGACTTGTAACCTATAATGAAGCCGGTGAGGTTGTACCGGGCAATGCTGAGTCATGGGAATCTAATGACGACCTGACTGTCTACACCTTCCATCTGAGAGACGGACTTAAGTGGAGCGACGGAAGCGATCTTACAGCGAATGACTATGTATACGCTGCCCTGCGTGTCCTGACTCCGGATACTGCTGCGCAGTATGTGAACATGATCTCTGATTATGTGGTAAATGCAGAAGAATTCTACAACGGAGAGAAGAAGGCAGAAGATATAGGAATCAAGGCGGTGGATGACCAGACATTGGAATTCACGCTGAAGGAGTCCTGCCCGTTCTTTGTTGACCTGGTAAGTATGTGGGTATATTTCCCTGTACAGGAGGCAACGATCGAGGCGAACGGCGATAAGTGGACAACATCTGCTGAATCATATATCGGCAACGGTCCGTTCAAGGTAACGGAGATGAAGGAGAAAGAGAGCTTCACTCTTGAGAAGAATGAAAACTACTGGGATGCAGAGAATGTAACGCTTGAGAAGCTTACCTACCGTTACATCCTGGATGTTGCGACCGCACTGACAGCTTATGAGAACGGTGAGGTCGACGGTGTAAGGACGATCCCGTCCAGTGATATCGCACGTCTGAAGGCAGATAACGCAGGCGTATACACAGCTCCAAGCTATGGTACAGTATACTATGATATCAACTGCTCCGTAGAGCCGTATGATGATCCGTTGGTAAGGAAGGCGCTGAACCTGGCGATCGACCGTGAGGCCCTGATCAATAATGTGGCTCAGGTTGACGGAGAGCCGGCATATAGTTTCTATGCACCTGGTTATGTGGTAGACGGTAAGGACTTAACAGAGGGACGTTCTGAGTTCGGATTGTCTTCTACAGCAGATCCGGAAGCGGCGAAGCAGGCGTTGGCTGACGCAGGTTTTCCGGACGGAGAGGGATTCCCGACCGTACAGTTATCTTTCTACTCTGACGACAATGTGAAGAAGATCGCAGAGGCGATCAAGGAGATGTGGGAGCAGAACCTGGGAATCAAGGTAGAAGTAAGCTCCGCTGACTGGGCTGTATTCTATGATGACGTACAGAATGGTAACTATGAAGTAGCAGCTATGGGATGGAGCGCGGATTATGTGAATCCGATGAGCTTCCTTCCGCTGCTCTACACAGACGACGTGACGAACAACAGCTTCTACAGCAACCCGGATTATGATGCGATCGTAGACCAGGCGAAGGTAGAGAAGGATCCGGCGAAGTTCGGCGAACTGGTAAAACAGGCTGACGAGCTGGTATCTGCAGACTATCCGGTACTTGCCCTGTACTATAAGTCCAACAACATCCTGCTTAAGGATTATGTGGAGGGCGTATATATGACATCATCCTCTAACATCTACTTCAAGAACGCGAAGGTTCTTGAAAAGTAGGAGAGGACATTGAGGTGCATTATTACGACGGAAGGCTTCGGGGATATGGTCTTTGACCTGTTCCCGGACCTTGCGCCGATCACGGTTAAGAATTTTGTGGATACGGCTAAAAGCGGGTTCTATGACGGACTTGCCTGGTGCCGGATCGTGAAGGATTATGTGATCCAGTCAGGCTCCCCGGATAATGATATCATGACAGACAGCGACTGGCATATCAAAGGGGAATTTGAGGAGAACGGAATCCACAATCCGATTCAGCATAAGAGAGGCGCACTGTCCATGGCGCGTGATGACGATCCTGATACGGCTGGGACGCAGTTCTTTGTCGTACACAAGGATGCACATAAGCTGGACGGCAGATATGCGGCTTTTGGAGAGATGACAGCCGGGTTCGAGGTGCTGGATGCGATAGCAGAACAGTCGACTTATGGGCCTGATACATGGAATAAGCCGAAGGAGATGCCGGTGATCACACGGATTGTAATTGAAGAATAGGGCATATAAAGGATCACTGCGATAAAGCTATGGAAGATCTGAAGCAGTATGTCTGAATGATGATAATATATAGAAGGTATCTTGCGATTTGATTCGGAGATATCTTCTTTTTTATAGATGCTCTCATATAACAATAAGTTATATGAGATATAAGTATTTCTGTATATGACAAAAGCCTCTAACCATTGATTTCCATGTAAAAATATGCTTTAATATATTTTGTATGCGATGAGCTGTTGATTGTCTACAATTTGCGGAAGAGGATGAGAAAATGAGTCTTTGGAAATACAAATATTTTGTTGATGTGGTAGATATGAAGAGCTTTACGAAAGCCGGAAAGAAGAATTATGTAACACAGACTGCGATCAGCCAGCAGATTGCGAAGCTTGAAAAAGAAGCAGGCGGGAAGCTGATCAGCAGAGAATCAGGGGCTCTTAAGGTTACGGAGCTTGGACAGGTTGTCTATGATAAGGCCCGGGAGATGCTGTACATATACAGGCAGATGGAGAAGGAGATCGAGCAGATACTTAAGAAGGATGTCATCAGGCTCGGAATCGATAGTTCTATCAATGACCTTATCTGGCATAGGATGCAGGAATTGATAGACGCGTACTATTCTGAGGAGGATTTTCAGTTCTGCAGGATAGACGGGGCGGCCGGGAATAAGATGCTGGCAGAGTATTCGCTCGATATCTATATTGGATATGGAGTAGATGAAGAGTACCGGACGGAGGACATTGAGGAATTCACATTATGCGAGCATCCGGTGGGAGTCTATGTAGGGAAGAAGAGTACATTGCATCTTGGCAAGACTGCGCGTATAGAGGATCTGAAGGGCTATACCAGATACGGGACGGATATCTATCCCTGCAGTGTTGCGGAGGATATCAGCGACAGGTTCCGTGAATCATGCGCGCGGATCTGCCGCGTGGATAATGTGGATACTATGAAGCTTAAGGTCGAGTTTAACGACGGATATGCATTCGTGGACAGCTATTATTTCCAGCAGAATTCGGGGGAGGTATATCCGTTGTCAGACTGGATGTGTCCGCAGTATATAAAGGTATATTATAGAAGAAATAAGAATAAAAAGAAGCTGTGCGATGTGCTGAAGAAGCTTCGGTGTCTGTCGGAGAAGCTGTGAACGAAGCTTGTTGAGAAAACAACTTGAAGGATCGGTGTTTTAGTGTTACTATATGAGAACAACAGCAACTAAAACAGGAGAGGTATATCAAAATGTATGAAGAGATTGTATCAGGACTAGCAGAATTTATCAAAAAGAGTCCGACAGCGTTCCATGCAGCGGCGAATCTGGCAGCCATGCTGCACGAAAATGGTTATCAAAGGCTTGACGAAGGGGAGCAGTGGGAGATCAGGCCGGGGGGAAGGTACTATGTGACCCGCAATGATTCCAGTATCATTGCACTGAATGTGGGAGAACAGCTTGAAGACTATCGTTTTAAGATCGCGGCTTCCCACAGTGATTCCCCTACCTTTAAGATCAAGGAGAATGCCGAGATCCAGGTGAGGGATAAGTACACGAAGCTGAATACGGAAGGCTACGGAGGGATGCTGTGCGCGACATGGTTTGACCGTCCGCTGTCGGTCGCCGGCCGTGTCGTAGTAAGAGAAGGGAAGGAATATGCTGCGAAGCTTGTGAATGCGGACAGGGACCTTCTGCTGATCCCGAATATGGCGATCCATATGAACCGGGAGGTCAACAAGGGTTATTCTTATAACAATCAGGTTGACATGCTTCCATTGTTCGGCGGGAGCGGATGCAGGAAGGGCGATTTTAAGAGGCTGATCGCGGAAGAGCTCGGTGTGGAGGAAGACGCCGTCTGCGGGATGGATCTGTATCTCTATAACCGTATGAGGCCGTCGGTGTGGGGGGCAGACAATGAGTTTATCTCCTGTCCGCAGTTAGACGACCTTCAGTGCGCGTATACTTCTCTGACAGGTTTTCTTGCGGGAGCGGACGATCACGCCGTCAATGTATTTGCATGCTTTGACAATGAAGAAGTGGGTTCAGGGACCAAACAGGGCGCGGCCTCTACATTCCTTCATGATACGCTTTACCGCACGAATCTCTGTCTCGGAAAAGGAGAAGAGGAGTTCTACCGTGCGGCTTCGAAGAGCTTCATGCTCAGCTGCGACAATGCCCATGCGGTGCATCCGAATCATCCAGAGAAGACAGACGAGGGCAACTGCGTGTATATCAACGAGGGAATCGTAGTGAAATCACACGCCGGACAGAAATATACCAGTGACGCCGTAAGCATTGCCGTGTTCAGAGGGATCTGTGAAGAGGCAGGCGTGCCTCTGCAGTTTTTTGCGAACCGTTCGGATATGGCAGGCGGAAGTACGCTCGGCAATATCGCGATGTCGCAGGTGTCTATGAACAGCATTGACATCGGGCTGCCGCAGCTTGCGATGCATTCCTCCTTCGAGACTGCCGGAGTGAAGGACAGCTATTATATGGTCCGTGCGGTCGGGAAATTCTTTGACAGTCCCATAGAGGCTATATCGGTCCGTCCGCAGTTATAGGTTTATATTTATTATGATATAGGAGTACGCTATGAAAAAGGAATTTAATTTAAAATCTTTTTTGACAATGTTGGCGGGTATGTTCCTGATATCCGCGGCAGTATATTATATTATGATGCCTGCGAATCTTGTGCTGGGGAGTCTGTCCGGTCTTGTGCTTGTGCTTGTGAATTTTATACCTTTGAAGGTATCGACTCTGACGTTCATTCTGAACGCCGTCCTGCTGGTGTGCGGGTACATATTTATCGGAAAGGAATTCGGAGCGAAGACGGTAGTGACGTCTCTGCTGCTTCCGGTCTATCTCTGGATCTTTGAGATCGTTACGCCTGACGTAAGTTCCTTGTCCGGCAATACCGTGATAGACCTTGCGTGTTTTATGGTTGTGATCAGTATGGGACAGGCTTTGCTGTTTAACATGAATGCATCTTCAGGAGGGCTGGATGTGGTTGCGAAGCTGCTCAACAAATATCTGGGCTTCAAGATCGGGGAGAGCCTTACGATCGCGGGATTCATCATAGCTTGTACGTCGATCTTCGTCTATGACCGCGAGACTATGGTGGTCAGCCTGATCGGGACGTATATCTACGGGCTTGTATTAGACCGCTACTGTGACGGGTTCAGAATCCGCAAGAAGGTGTGTATCCTGTCCGTGAAATATCAGGAGATCCAGGAGTATATCGTAAAGGAGCTTCACCGCGGGGCGACGCTCTATCACGCATACGGAGGAATGGGGCTTACGGAGCGTATGGAGGTAGTGACTATCCTTGAAAAGAGCGAATATGGGAAATTGCTTGCTTATATCCACCAAGCAGATCCGGCCGCGTTCGTGACGGTCAGCACGGTCAATGAGGTGATCGGCGAGTGGAATCGGAGACGGTAGAGCCATTAGAAGGAGACAACATATGAAAAAGATATTGATGATAGGAACCGGAGGCACGATCGCTTCCACACCGACAGAATACGGACTGGCGCCGGGGCTTACACCGGCTGATATCCTGTCTTATATTCCGGCGGTGCGTCAGGTCTGTGAGGTGGATACCATACAGGTCTGCAATCTGGACAGTACCAATGTGACGCCCAAGCACTGGAAGCTGCTTGCGGGAACCGTTGAGGAACATTACAAAGAGTACGACGGATTTGTGATCTGTCACGGGACAGATACCCTGGCATACACAGCGGCGGCTCTTTCTTATATGATTCGGAATTCATCCAAACCGATCGTGATCACAGGGGCGCAGAAGCCCATCCAGATGGATGTTACCGATGCAAGGACGAACCTTCTGGACAGCTTCATCTATGCTGCGGATGACGAATCGCAGAACGTCAATATTGTATTCGACGGGAAGGTGATCGCCGGTACCCGTGCGAAAAAGGAACGTGCGAAGAGCTACGATGCATTTTCCAGTATTAATTTCCCTTATCTGGCGGTGATCCAGGAGGGAATGATCGTGCGCTATATCAGGGAGCCGCAGTGCAATACGCCGGTGCATTTCAGTTATGATATGAAGGACAGCGTATATGTGCTGAAGCTGATACCGGGAATGCATGCCAGCGTTCTGCCGTATCTGTTCGAGCATTACGACTGTCTTGTGATCGAGAGCTTCGGGGTAGGAGGAATCCCCAATACGCTGGTGCAGGAATTCTACACAGAGATGAAGAAGTGGGAAGGCAAAGGGAAATACGTGGTGATGACGACCCAGGTGGCGAATGAGGGAAGCAATATGACTGTCTATGAGGTCGGCAAGCGTGTGAAGCAAGATTTCAAGCTGTTCGAGGCTTATGATATGACGCTGGAGGCCGTGATCACGAAGATGATGTGGCTGATGGGAAGAGGAACGGCAGAATATGAGGAGATGAAACGAGAATTCTATACGGAAGTGAATCATGATATACTGTTTACGAAGCGGTTGGAGAGCGAAGGATAGAGTGGAGTAAAGCCTTTACACTTATATCGTTGATTGATATAATAAAAGTATCAAGGTAAACGGCGCTTATAAGTGAGGTGATAGTATGCCGGGAGAAAAGGAAATTAACATTAATCTATTAAATATTTTAGATCTGTTGGAACGATTGGAAATAGCGGATCAGGAAGGCGGACACGAAAAGCTGAAGTCACAGATTGCATTTGAAAAAAGATGCATTGAAAGAAAGCTTTATCAAAAGCCGCCGCTGGATTAGAGGGTTAGATAAAACAGCGCTTGGAAGGTGTAAAGTCTTGGGTTTATAAGCAAGACTTTGCGCCTTTTTTGCGTCTGAATAGGGTATAAGTTTTTCTTATAGGCCATTCGTTTTTCTTGTTGGAAATTCTGAGAATACAGATGTACAATTGCATATAGCGAATACATCAGAAAAACTAGGAGGATGAACGATGGAAAGGAAAAATATGTGGGAGCAGTACACAGAGGAACAGCATGCAGAATTAGAATCTCTCTGTAACAGGTACAAAGAGTGCCTTGATGCTGCGAAGACAGAGAGGGAGTGCGTGACCTTAGGTATTCGTATGGCAAAAGAGCATGGATACAGAGATCTCAACGAATGCATCGCTGAGAATACTGCGCTTAAGACCGGCGACAAGGTTTATGCCAACTGTATGGGAAAAGCACTCGTTCTGTTCCAGATCGGTGAGAAGCCGTTAGAGGAAGGAATGAATATTCTGGGTGCGCATGTGGATTCCCCAAGACTGGATATCAAGCAGAATCCATTGTATGAGGATACGGGTATGGCATATCTGGATACTCATTATTACGGCGGAATCAAGAAGTACCAGTGGGTAACGCTTCCTATGGCGATCCACGGAAGCGTAGTGAAGAAGGACGGGACAGTGAAGGAGATCGTGATCGGTGAGAAGGAAGAAGATCCGGTACTCGTGATCTCTGATCTTCTGGTTCATCTGTCACAGAAGCAGATCGAGAAGAAGGCCAATGTGGTGATCGAGGGAGAAGGTCTTGACCTTCTTGTAGGTACGAAGCCGTTGGTTGGAGCTGGAGAAGAACAGAAGGAAGAGAAGGAAAAGGTTAAGGCGGCAATCCTTGAGTATCTCAAAGAGAACTGTGATATGGAGGAAGAGGATTTCCTGTCGGCAGAGCTTGAGGTGGTTCCGGCCGGAAGAGCAAGAGACTGCGGTCTGGACAGAAGCATGATCATCGGCTATGGACAGGACGACAGGGTGTGTGCGTTTACTTCTCTTTTTGCCATGCTGGAGGCAGAGAACCTTAAGAGGACAAGCTGCTGCATCCTTGTGGACAAGGAAGAGATCGGAAGCATGGGTGCGACCGGTATGCAGTCCAGGTTCTTCGAAGATGCGGTGGCAGAGCTGTGCGCTCTGAACGGCGGCGGGGAACTGGTGAAGGTAAGGCGTACCTTACATAATTCATATATGCTGTCTTCTGATGTGAGCGCGGCGTATGATCCTCTCTATGCTGATGCATTCGAGAAGAAGAATACGGCATACTTCGGGAAAGGCCTTGTGCTGAACAAGTACACGGGAAGCAGAGGCAAGAACGGAACCAGCGACGCTAACGCGGAATATATCGCAAAGCTTCGGAAGGTATTGGACGCCAATGAGATCGGATTCCAGACAGCGGAGATGGGTAAGGTTGACCTTGGCGGCGGCGGAACGATCGCCTATATCATGGCGAATTACGGAATGAATGTGATCGACAGCGGAGTAGCAGTGTTATCCATGCACGCGCCGCATGAAGTGACGAGCAAGTCAGATATTTATGAAGTCTATAAAGGCTATAAGGCATTTTTAAAAGAAATGGAATAAGAGGGAAAAGGAAGGAAAGAAAAACATGGAGACAGCAGCAAAGAAAAAGGGATATCCAAAAGCGTTTTGGGCATGTGCATGTACAGAAATTTTTGAACGTCTTTCTTACTATCTGGGGCGTTCTCTGATATTGTTATTTGTATCGGCTACAGTGGCAACAGGAGGTCTTGGATTAGATGATACGGTTGCGGCAAATATGCAGTCAAACCTGACCGCATTTTCCTATCTGCTTCCTTTGTTCGGAGGTATTGTGGTTGACCGGTTTATAGGAGCCAAATATACGACTCCGGTGGGTATGGCAATCGCAGGCGTAGGTTATTATATGGGAGGTATCGCTACCAGTGCGACAGGCGTATATGCGATGATCTTCCTGGTAAGTCTCGGGCTTGCTTTGTTTAAAAACGGACCGATCATCGGACGTGTTATTACCGATAAGTCACAGATGGACCCGGCGTTTGCTATAAGATATACATTGGTTAATGTAGGTTCGTTCATCGGTACATTCCTGGTAGGTATTCTGTACAAGGATGTGTTCGCGAAAGACGGTGTGCTGGGATTTGCACCGTGCTTTAAGCTTGCCGGATTAGTTATGTTCTTAGGTGCTCTGTGGTATATATTTGTATGTTGGAGATTCCTTGGCGACGTTGGAAGGCTTCCGTTCAAGAAGACGAAGACGGCTGAGGAGCTTGAAGCAGAGAAGCAGGCTAAGATTGAGGCAGGACAGAAGGCGCCTCTTACATCAAATGAGAAAAAACGTATCGGAGCAATCATTATCGCGTCAGGCTTCTCAATTATATTCTGGATATTCTGGTATCTTGGATATATGCCGGTATATTTCTATTGGGCAGAGAATATGGATTGGGTCGTTGCAGGATATGAAGTACCGTCCACATGGTTTGACGCGGCGAATGCCTTCTTCTGTGTAGTTCTCGGACCTGTGACCGCAGCGCTGTGGAACAAACTCGCGGCAAGGCCGCAGGGGGATATGAGCCTGTTCCGTAAGACGGGACTTGGTATTGCGATTATCGGATTAGGATATGTCTTCTATGCGATTATTGATATCGTCCGCGGAAATGAGAAAGCAAGTGTATTATGGCTGATCGTATTCGCGTTCCTTCTGACACTTGGAGAGATGTTCTTCTCACCGCTTGGACATTCTTTCATCAGTAAGTATTCTCCAAGCCGTTATCTTGCGATCATGATGTCCATGTGGGGATTCGCGACATTTATCGCGGCTAAGAGTTATGGTCCGGTGTACGGAATCCTGTTTGGCGGAAATATTGAATTCAAAGTAGCTTGTATTGGAATTGCTGTAGTTTCCTTTGTTGCGGCGCTTATCATGATTGCTTTGGATAAGAAGCTGTCAGCATTAGTTGATTAGAGGAGAAGTCAATGAATATAAATGAAAGAATTGCGGTTCTGCGCAAATTAATGGAAGAAAAAGGAATTGATATCTATATCGTTCCCACGGCTGATTTTCATCAGAGCGAATATGTGGGAGAATATTTCAAAGCAAGAAAATATATCACGGGATTCTCTGGTTCAGCGGGAACTGCGGTGATCACGAAGGAAGAAGCAAAGCTGTGGACAGATGGAAGATACTTTATCCAGGCGGCGGCGCAGCTTGAGGGAACATGTGTCGAACTGATGAAGATGGGGGAGCCTGAGGTTCCGACTATAGATGAGTATGTGAAGCAGACGATCGCAGAAGGCGGCACGATCGGTTTCGACGGGCGTGTGGTAACGATGGCAGAAGGCTGCGGGTATCAGAAGATGGCAGAAGAGAAGAACGGCAAGGTATTCTATGGGGAAGACCTGATCGGCCAGATCTGGGAGGATCGTCCGGAACTCTCAAGAGAGCCTGCATTTGCCCTGGATATCAAATATACCGGGGAGACGACGGAGAGTAAGCTTGGCCGTATCCGCGAGGTCATGAAGGAGTGCGGCGCCGCATCACATGTACTCACTACACTGGATGATATCTGCTGGACTCTGAATATCCGCGGAAATGATATAGAATTCTTCCCGTTGGTATTGGCCTATGCGATCATCACAGAGAATGAGATGAAGGTATACATGGATGAAGCGAAGCTGGATGATAAGATCAAGGCAAGCTTTGCGAAAGACGGAATCACCGTTCATCCATATAATGATATCTATGAGGATATCCGGAAACTTGGCAAAGAAGAGACGGTACTGATTGACCCCACGAAACTGAATTACGCGCTCTACAGCAACATTCCGGAGAATGTGAAGAAGGCGGAGCGTGCGAATCCGGAGGTTTTGTTCAAGGCGATGAAGAATCCGACAGAGGTCGAGAATATCCGCAAAGCTGAGATAAAAGACAGTGTTGCACATGTCAGGTTCATGAAATGGCTGAAGGAAAACATAGGCAAGGTAAAGATAACGGAGATGAGCGCGTCAGACAAGCTCGATGAATTCCGTAAAGAAATGGGGAACTTCATCCGTCCCAGTTTCGAGCCTATATCGTCATTCGGGGAGCATAGTGCCATGTGCCACTATTCCTCATCACCTGAGACGGACGTGGAACTCTGTGAGGGAAGCTTATTCCTTACGGATACGGGGGCAGGATTCTATGAAGGTTCTACGGATATTACCAGAACCTATGCGTTAGGGGAGATCCCACAGGTGATGAAGGATCATTTTACCCTGGTTGCGATCAGTAACCTTCAGCTTGCAAGCGCGAGATTCCTCGAGGGCTGTATCGGAATGAACCTGGATATCCTGGCAAGAAAACCGTTCTGGGAC
>CANDQP010000002.1 GCA_947388185.1 uncultured Dorea sp.
TTGGTGCTTTTGGCAGATATATTCACTTTTCAGTTGCAGTTTGCGGAAACTCAAGGAAATTTGGAGAGTCTGGAAAATGAAATAGGCTCTCTTTTTGTTGCGCCGGCGCAAGAGCCGGAAGGAGTAGAATATGGGAACCTATAACATACATGCGGGGCATTGCCCGCAGGGACAGGGAGCAAACGGGGCATCCGGTTTTCTTATGGAGTCTGTTGAAGATCGGAAGGTCAAGGACCGGGTAATCTCGGTTCTTCGAAAAGCAGGACATACAGTCTATGACTGTACGGATGACAGCAATTGCACAGTGGGTCAGAATCTGAGGCGGATCGTGGACAAGTGTAATGCTCATGCTGTGGATCTGGATGTGTCAATCCATCTGAATGCCGGAGGCGGCACGGGTGTAGAGGTGTGGTGCTATAGTGATAAGGCGGCGGATATCGCAAGTAATATCTGTGATAATGTATCGAATGCATTAGACATCCGGAGCCGCGGTGTGAAGTATACCCAGGGACTTTATGTGCTGAAGAATACAAAAGCTCCGGCATTGCTGGTGGAATGTTGTTTTGTGGATAACCAGAATGACTATAATCACTGGAATGCCGAGAAGTGTGGGGATGCGATAGCTTCTGCTATTGCAGGAAAGAAGATCCAGGGATCTGGGGCTGCAGCACCGGCGCCGAAGCCGGCATCGCCGACAGTAAAGCCGAACGCAGCGTTCGATCTTGAAGGATGGGTAAGAAGGCTGCAGGCCGAGTGTAACAGACAAGGATTCAGCGATCAGACGGTAGACGGGGTTCCGGGGCCGAAGACGCTTGCGGGATGTCCGACGCTGAAACGCGGAGCGAGCGGAAATATTACGAAGCTCTTACAGGAGCGGTTGAACTCTCTCGGATACCATTGCGGTGTTGACGGAGACTATGGGAAAGCGCCGTTCCATGAGACTTATGATGCGATCATTAAATATCAGACAGATACCAGTCTTGTACCAGATGCCATCGTCGGCCCGAAGACGTGGAGTAAGTTGCTTAGATTGTCATAATAAGAAAAAACGGTCGTTATGTCGGTACGAGAGCGTGACGACCGCATGAATTATGCGGCATATTTTAGCCGAAAATATCACAAACTGACACACATTAAAAAGAACGGTTAGTGACACGTTAGCGACAATTATAACGGAAATACGCAGTTTTCGCATATAATATTTAAGGAATATTTAAGGATTACCTAAAGGCATTTAAGAATTAGAAGGGTAAGATAGGAGGTGTTAGAAGGGAGGTTTTACGGTATGAAGGATATATTATTGAAGACTGACAGCCTGAGCAAATCATTCTCCAGCGGCGGGGCGATGCAGCATGTTCTTCGGAACATTGATCTTGAACTTTACAAGGGGGATTTCACCGTGATCATGGGGGCGAGCGGCGCGGGGAAATCAACGCTTTTATATGCCCTCTCGGGGATGGATACGCCGACCCTTGGCACGATCACATTCGGAGACGAGGTCATATCGAATCTGAGTCAGGATGGGCTTGCGGTGTTCAGGCGCAGGCATTGCGGGTTTGTGTTCCAGCAGATCTATCTGATCGACGGGATGAGTATTATGGACAATGTGCTGGCGGCGGGGCTGCTTGTGAGCAAGGATAAGAAGGCGCTGACCGGGCGTGCGAAAGAGCTGTTCGAGGCGGTAGGTATCTCCCCGGAGACCCAGAGGAAATTCCCCGCGCAGATCTCCGGCGGGGAAGCGCAGCGGGTCGGAATTGTCCGGGCGCTGATGAATTCTCCCCAGATCTTATTTGCCGACGAGCCTACGGGCGCGCTTAATTCTAAGACGGGGCTTGACGTTCTTGATACGCTTACCGGGTTTAACGAACAGGGACAGAGTGTGGTCATGGTGACTCACGATATGCGTTCGGCGCGCCGCGGCAACCGTATCTTGTATCTGAAGGACGGAGTGATCTTAGGAGAATGCAATCTGGGCAGATATGTGCACGGGGACGGGAAGCGGCATGAAGAGCTGTCGGCGTTCCTTGCAGAAATGGGGTGGTAGCATGAGAAGAAGTCTGTTGATCGCGCGTGCCAATCTTCGCAGGTCGAAGGCGCAGACGGCGGCGATCCTTGTGCTGCTCTTGGCGGCGTCTGCTATGCTGAACCTGTGGCTGATATTGGCCATGGATTATAAGAGTAATTTCGACCGCTGTCACGACAGGCTCAATGCCGGGCATGTAACCCTTGTGGTGAACGGTGAAGCAAATGAGCTTAGAGATTATGTCAGGGAAACGATCGAAGAAGACGAAGATACGACCGAATATTATATGGACGACGCGTTATCCATGGTGGGTTCATTTCCCTATAATGAGGGGGAAGTCAATACGGAATTTGTGATCCTTGAAAAAGAGGCCGCGCTGAAACGTCCGATCGGGAAGCTCGAGATCGTGGAGGAGGGCGCATACACAAGCGGAGTCTATCTTCCCATGATCTACGGCGTGGGAGGCGGATATTCGGTAGGAGACAGGATCCATATGACAATTGGGAGCAGCGAGGTAAGCTATACGGTATGCGGATTCCTTAACAGTGCTATGGCGGGTTCACACAATTGCAGTATGAGCGCTCTGCTGCTCACAGAGGACCTGTATCAGGAGCTTGAAGAGAAGGGATATGCGCCCGGAGCTTTGCTGGCGTCGGTAAGAATCCGCGACAGAGCACAAAGCGAAGATTATGAAGCTGCTCTTAAGAATGCGGTATCTTCGCGGTACCCGGATATCCGTATGCTGAGCAATTCTTATACGCTGGTGTCGTCTAGCAGATATATTTCACAGATGATCTGTGCGGGAATCGTCAGTGCAATGGCGTTCCTGGTCCTGTTGATCGCGCTGGTGGTGATATCTTCCAATGTGATCCACTATATCCAGGAGAACATGAAGAATCTGGGCGCGCTGAAGGCCATCGGTTATAAGAGCGGGCAGATCGTTCTGGCTTTGCTGATGCAGTTTGTGGGAATTACGCTGATTACGGCTTTTGCAGGGATCGGATTGTCCTATGTCTTATTCCCGGCGGTCAACGATATGATGATATCTCAGACCGGCATACCCTACGAGGTCAGGTTCCTGCTTCTTCCCTTTGTGATCACGGCCGTAACGGCGGGCGGAGTTGTCGCTCTTGCGGTGTGGCTTGCGGCGCGCAGGATCAAGAAGATCGAACCGATCACCGCGCTGCGCCAGGGGGTTCAGACGCATAATTTCAGGAGCAATCATGTTCCGCTTGCAGATACCCGGGCGCCCCTTTCTCTGGCTCTTGCCCTTAAGACGTCTCTCTCCGGGATCAAACAGAATGTTACGGTGTGTATTACGATGCTGGTACTCTCTCTGGTAGTGGTCTTCTCGGGAGTTATGGCAGAGAATATGATCGTTGATATGGAGCCTTTTATCCAATTGATCGTAGGAGAGACGGCGGATTCCTGTATCAGTGTCAGAATCGGGGCTGAGGATGATATCCTGCGGTGGATGCGGGAACAGGAATGCGTGGAGAAGGTCTATCTGTATCACTCGGGGGAAGTGCGCCATAAGGGAGGGATCGCGCTGATGGCAACCATGTCGGACGATTTCTCGGATGTAAACAACCAGAATGTCTGTATTGAAGGAAGATTTCCCAAGTATGAGAACGAGGCGGCTATTGCCGTAAAGTATGCGGGAGAGAAGGGGCTTAAGGTAGGAGATGAGATTACGCTTACTGCGGAAGGGAAAGAGGCAGAATATATCATATCCGGGTTTACGCAGATCAGCAATAATCTGGGGAAGGACTGCCTGCTGACCCGTGCCGGTTATGAGCAGATGGGTGAATTCCAGAATGCAGATTACTATATCAATCTCACAGAAGGGACGGACATAGATGCATTCAATGAGAAGGTGAGCAGCCGTTTTGGAGAGAAGATCAATACGTCTGTAAATGTTCTGGCGGTGGTGGAAGGATCGTCGGCTGTCTATGTCTCTTTGATGACGATCATAGTTGCCGCGATCCTGGTATTAAGCGGAATCGTCGTTGCGTTCGTGCTCTATCTCCTTGTCCGGACGATGCTGACGAGCCGGAAACGGGATTACGGCGTCCTGAAGGCTCTCGGATTCACGACAGGGCAGCTGATCCTGCAGACGGCGCTTTGTTTTATGCCTGCGGTCATGATATCTACGCTGATAGGGATCATGGTCAGCGCCGTTGTGATCAATCCGCTGACGGCCCTGTTTTTAAAGGGGATCGGCATTGTAAAATGTACCTTTGCCGTTCCGGCCGGATTCATTACTGCAGCCGGATTTGGACTGATCTTATTTACTTTCGGGATCGCGTGCCTGCTGTCGCTTGGCATCAGAAAGATCACTCCGAGGGCGCTGCTTACCGGAGAGTAGATCTTTGATAGATTTGTTCCAGATAGTCCATCCGGGATGACAGGTTCGCGATCAGCAGGTCTGCGATCGTGACTGCCGCCATGGATTCAACGACGACGACGGCTCTTGGTACGATCACCGGGTCATGGCGTCCGGTAATAATAAGGCTTGTGTTTTTGCCTTTCTGGTCCACCGTTTCCTGCTCCTGCGAGATGGAAGGGGTGGGCTTTACTGCGGCCCGAAGGATGATCCGGCTGCCGTCGCTTATGCCGCCGAGAGTTCCGCCGGCGTGATTGGTCTTCTTTGAGATATGTCCTTCATCGGCGCAGAAAGCGTCATTATTTGAACTGCCTGCTGCACAGGTAACCGCGAAACCGTCACCGATCTCCACGCCTTTTACCGCGCCGATGGACATCACGGCCCTGGCAAGGTTCGCATCCAGCTTGTCGAATACGGGCTCGCCGACTCCGGCAGGCATACCGTCGATCACACATTCGATCATACCGCCGGAGGAGTCCTGTTTATGGATACAGTTGTCCAGATAATCAGCGGCAGCTTCGGCGTAGCTGTTATTGGGCATGTACAGCGGGTTGGTGAGGATGCATCCGTAGTCATAATCGGATTCCGGTACTTCAATATTGCCGATCGCCTTGGTGTAGGCGGTGATACGGATCCCAAGCTGCTGCAGAAGCCTGGATGCCACGGCTCCGGCGGCAACGCGTCCGATGGTCTCCCGCCCGGAAGACCGGCCGCCGCCGCGGTAGTCCCGGAATCCGTACTTGGCATCGAAGGTGTAGTCGGCATGCCCCGGACGGTAGCACTCCCGGATCCTGCCGTAATCCCTGGAGCGCTGGTCCTGATTGCGGACCATCAGGGAGATGGGCGTTCCGGTAGTCTTCCCTTCGAAGACGCCGGAGAGTATCTCTATCTTATCGGATTCATTTCTTGCGGTAGTATATTTGTTCTGACCGGGTTTTCTGCGGTCTAAGAATCTCTGTATATCTTCTTCGGACAGGGCAAGTCCGGCGGGGCATCCGTCGATGACTGCGCCGATCGCCGGTCCATGGGATTCTCCCCAGGTTGTGATTGAAAATGCAGTTCCATAAGTTGATCCAGCCATAGATGAAAGTCTCCTTCTTAAGTTTTAGTTTGGAATATTTTAGCATATACTCTTGTTACATGGAAGAGAAAAGAAAGAAGTAGTTGTAATATATTTGTAATAAAGATGCAATAACTTCAGGAAATCTTCATTATTTTTTTCGTTGATTTTCCTGTACTTTTGAATATATGCATATTATAATGTATAAGTGTGAAATTTTTTCAGAGGAGTAAGGTTAATGAGTAACAGGGATGAAGATTATGAAATTCCACGTAAAAAGAAGGCTCGTAAAGTGCGCCCTGACGGCGCTGATATATCTTCTCATGACCATATTTCTGGAGCAGACGGAACATCTAAGACCCTGAAGAGGAGGGAGGGAGATTTTTCGAAGGCTGTCAGAAGGAAGCCGCAGACGGGTGATCCGAAGAAGCGAAAGACAGGAGAATCTCTATCTGGTGATTCTATAGAACGTAAGAAGAGCGGGAAGAAGGCTAATGGTGACGGCAGCCCCCGCAAGAAGAAGGTACAGGAAGAGAAGAACCCTTTGGAAGAGGGACAGAAGAAGCGAAGGAAGAGCGAGGTCCGGAGAGAAGGAACAGCGAAGAGCAGCAAGAAGAGATCTTTAGAGGAAGAACCCGGCAGAAGTGTGAAGAGCGAGTCTCTGGAGGGTGATGCGCCAGAGATTGCTTTTGATACAGATCAGACTGACAGCAGGAGGAGACGCAGGGAGAAGAGGATGGAAGATTTCGACGATTACAAAGAGGATGAGATGGGAAAGAAGAGTAAGAAGAATAAGGGAGCAAAGATAGCGTTGATCGCGCTTGGAAGCGTGATCGGTCTGTTGGTGCTGGTATATGCGGGATTTGCGGTGTATTTTAGCAGCCATTTTCTGTTCTTTACAGAGATCAACGGGATGGATTTTGCTTTTAAGGATGTGGAGCAGGTAGAAGCCTATATGAAGAAGCAGGTGTCAGATTATACACTGACTCTTGAAGAGTCTGACGGCAGTAAAGAGCAGATCAACGGCGATGATATTGCGATCGAATATATTGCCGGGGAACAGCTTGAGAAGCTTATGGAGGATCAGGATAATCTCCTGTGGCCGAAGTCGATCTGGGAGCATCCGAAGATCGATTCCAAGATCGGTGTGAAGTATGACGAAGCGGCGCTCGCGGCGGTGACGGCGGGCCTTAACTGTATGAATCCGGAGAATCAGACGCCTCCTGTGGATGCCCGGCCGGAATTCCAGGAAGGACAGTTCGGGGTGGTGCCGGAGGTGATCGGGACACAGATCAATCCGGAAGTATTCAACGCGAAGATTGCAGAGGCGATCAATGGATTCCAGCCGACGCTGAACCTGTCGGATACGGGATGCTATGTGATGCCAAGGTTTAAGTCGGACTCACCGGAGGTACTGGCGGCGAAGGATGCGATGAACAGCTATCTCCGCGCGAACATTACTTATGATTTCAATCCGAATACGGAAGTCGTAGACGCGTCGGTGATCTCTCAGTGGGTCAGGGTTGACGGCGATATGAACGTGACATTCGATGAAGCGCAGGTCAGGGCATATGTTCAGTCCCTGGCTGATAAATATAATACCAAGGGGCGGCCCAGGAGCTTTACGACGGCTACAGGGAATGTCGTGACGGTAGAGGGCGGCAGCTACGGATGGCTGATCGACCAGGAAGCGGAGTATAATGCGTTGATCGCCAATATCCAGAACGGTGAGACTGTGACAAGGGAAGCGAATTATGCCAGCCGCGCGGCCAGCCATGCGGGCAATGACGTGGGAAGTACTTATGCGGAGGTCGATCTGTCGGCGCAGCATATTTATTTTATCCAGAACGGACAGGTGGTGCTGCAGTCCCCTTGCGTTACGGGTAATCCTAACAAAGGGAACGGTACGCCCCAGGGAGTGTATACGCTGGCATATAAGGCGCTGGATCAGACACTTAGGGGCACGAAGAGGCCGGACGGCACGTATGAATATGAGACGCCGGTGAAGTATTGGATGCCGTTTAACGGGGGGATTGGATTCCATGATGCGACATGGCAGTCGGCATTTGGAGGAAGCCGTTACCAGACTCATGGTTCCCATGGGTGTGTGAACCTGCCGTATGACGTCGCGGCGCAGTTGTATAATCTGATATCCGCAGGGGTCCCGGTTGTGTGTCACTATTAAGCAGAGGTAAAGAGGAGAAGGCCATGTATGAATTATTAAAAAGAGACGGCCTTGCCAAAAGAGGAAGATTGCATACGGTACATGGGGTCGTTGAGACCCCTGTATTTATGAATGTGGGAACTGCGGCGGCCATCAAGGGCGCCGTGTCTACAACGGATCTTCAGGAGATAAAGACGCAGGTGGAGCTTTCCAATACTTACCATCTTCATGTCCGTCCGGGCGATGAGGTGGTGAAGAAGCTTGGAGGGCTTCATAAGTTTATGGTCTGGGACAAGCCGATCCTGACGGATTCGGGAGGGTTCCAGGTCTTCTCTCTGGCAGGCTTAAGAAGGATCAAGGAAGAGGGAGTGTATTTTCATTCCCATATCGACGGGCGTAAGATATTCATGGGCCCGGAGGAGAGTATGCGGATTCAGTCGAATCTGGCGTCCACGATTGCTATGGCATTTGACGAGTGTCCGTCCAGTGTGGCGGACAGGGATTATATTGAGAATTCCGTGGATCGGACGGCAAGATGGCTTGTCCGCTGCAAGGCTGAGATGGAGCGTCTGAACCAGCTTCCGGACACCATCAACCGGAATCAACTGTTGTTTGGGATCAACCAGGGCGGTATCTATGAGGATATCCGTATCCGTCACGCGCAGGAGATCACGAAGCTTGACCTTGACGGATATGCAGTCGGAGGATTGGCGGTCGGAGAATCTCATGAGGATATGTACCGGATCCTGGACGCGGTGGTGCCGCATCTCCCGGTGAATAAGCCGGTCTATCTGATGGGGGTGGGAACTCCCGCCAATATCCTGGAAGCCGTGGAGCGGGGAGTGGACTTCTTCGATTGTGTATATCCAAGCCGTAACGGACGTCATGGGCATGTGTATACCAACCAGGGGAAGCTGAATCTGTTCAATGCGAAGTATGAGCTGGATGAGGGGCCGATCGAGGAGGGCTGTCAGTGTCCGGCATGCAGAACCTATTCCAGGGCCTATATCAGACATCTGCTGAAGGCGAAGGAGATGCTGGGCATGAGGCTGTGTGTGCTCCATAATCTATATTTCTACAATACGATGATGGAGGAGATCCGTCAGGCGATCGACGAAGGGAACTATCAGGAATATAAGGCAGGGAAGCTTGCGGGTATGCAGGGGATGTGACCGCATATGACAGAGCGGCTTGCCGCAACTGTTACGCCGAGATTCGAAAAAGAATATAAAATAAACCGAAATTGCTTGATGAATGACGGATTATTGTGTATGATAGGAACAGTGTTTTATTACAGATATTTATAGGAGGAAGGATTATGTACGCATTAGCTACGCAGAGCGCAGGAGGAAGCTGGGCATTACTGATCGTTGTATATGCAGTTATTTTTGGCGGCTTTTACTTTATTTTCATGAGACCGCAGAAGAAGGAACAGAAGAGGATCCAGGCTATGATCGCTGATATCGAAGTAGGCGATACCGTGCTTACAACGAGCGGATTCTACGGAGTGATCATCGACATCAGCGACAGTGATGTGATCGTGGAGTTTGGAAGCAACCGGAACTGCCGTATTCCGATGCAGAAGGCAGCGATCGCCCAGGTGGAGAAGGCGGCAGCAGAATAAGAGAGGACAGACGTGTTGTGCGGAGGATTCCGGCGGCACGTTTTTCTTTTAGGACGGAAATGTGAAAAAATTGCCAATCCTGTTAGACATTGGGAGTAAGTTGTGATAAAGTAAGAGGTGGACAAATTTATATAAGATGAATGGAGGAAGAGTATGATAGAAAATGAGTTAACTGCTCTGATTCAGACAAAATTTGGAAAAAGTTTACAGGATGCAAGCGATCAGGAACTATACTATGCCCTGCTTGCGTACACCAAGGAAAAATTAAAAGAAACGCCGGATATTACGGGAGATAAGAAGTTATATTATATTTCCGCAGAGTTTTTGATCGGAAAGCTGCTGTCTAATAATCTGATCAATCTTGGGATCTACGACGAGGTTGCCGAGCTGCTTAAGAAGAACGGGAAAGAGTTATCCAGGATCGAGGAGGCCGAGCCGGAGCCGTCATTAGGGAACGGCGGACTTGGAAGGCTTGCGGCATGTTTCCTGGATTCTATCGCAACTCTGGGACTTAACGGAGACGGAATCGGGCTGAATTATCATATGGGACTGTTCCGTCAGGTATTTGAGGCGCATAAGCAGAAGGAGGTTCCGAACCCATGGATCGAATCGGAATCCTGGCTTGAAGATACCGGTATCCGCTTCCAGGTGCCGTTCAAGGATTTCACCCTGACATCGAAGCTCTATGATATTGATGTGGCAGGTTATGAGAACGGCAAGAATAAGCTGCATCTGTTTGATGTGGAGGGTGTGGACGAGAGTATCATCGGAGACGGGATATCATTTGACAAGCGGGATATCGGCAGGAATCTGACGCTTTTCTTATACCCGGACGACAGCGACTGGGCGGGGAATCTGCTCCGTATCTACCAGCAGTATTTTATGGTGTCCAACGGCGCGCAGCTAATCCTCAAGGAATGTGAGGACAAGGGCTATGATCTCCGCAAGCTTCATGAGCATGTGGCGATCCAGATCAATGACACCCATCCGTCTATGGTGATCCCGGAGCTGATCCGGCTTCTGGTTCAGAAGAGGGTTGATTTCAACGAGGCGATCGAGATCGTTCAGAAGACCTGCGCTTATACGAACCATACCATCCTCGCAGAAGCGTTGGAGAAATGGCCGCTCGACTACCTGGAGCAGGTTGCGCCTCAGATCGTGCCGATCATCAAGGATCTGGATGCGCGTATGAAGGGAAGGCACAGGGATCCGAGAGTTGCCATTATAGACGGGCAGAACAGGGTGCATATGGCCAATATGGACATCCATTTCGGATACAGTGTCAACGGTGTGGCGGCTCTTCATACGGATATTTTGAAGAATTCAGAACTGAAGCCGTTCTATGACATTTATCCGGAGAAATTCAACAACAAGACCAACGGTATTACCTTCCGCAGATGGCTTCTGCACTGCAATAAGGAGCTGGTTCAGTGGATCAGCGGATACGTGGAAGAGGACTTCAAGAAGGATGCGAATAAGCTTGAGAAGCTTATGCGTCATATAGATAGTGACATTGCGCTTGAGAAGCTTCTGGATGTGAAGCATACGAAGAAGGTACAGCTTGCAGAATATTTGAAGGAGACGCAAGGGTTAGAGCTGAATCCGGATTCTATCTTCGATATCCAGGTGAAGCGTTTGCATGAGTACAAGCGTCAGCAGATGAACGCACTGTATGTGATCTACAAGTATCTGGAGATCAAGGCCGGGAAGAAACCGGCGACGCCGATCACCATGATTTTTGGGGCGAAGGCCGCGCCTGCGTACGCCATCGCGAAGGATATCATCCACCTGATCCTGTGTCTGCAGGAATTGATCGACAAGGATCCGGATGTTTCTCCGTATCTGAAGGTCGTGATGGTGGAGAATTACAATGTTACTATGGCGGAGCATCTGATTCCGGCGTGTGATATCTCCGAGCAGATATCTCTGGCATCCAAGGAGGCATCGGGAACCGGCAATATGAAGTTCATGCTGAACGGCGCTGTGACGCTTGGTACGGAAGACGGGGCCAATGTTGAGATCCATGAGCTGGTAGGGGATGAGAATATCTATATCTTCGGTGAATCCAGCGAACAGGTGATTGAGCATTACGCGAAGAGTAATTACCGTGCGGCGGATTATTACATCGAGGATGAGCAGATCCGCGCGTTGGTGAACTTTATCATCAGCCCGGAGATGATGAAGATCGGCGATCCTTATCATCTGCTGCAGATCCATGCGGAGCTGATCTATAAGGACTGGTTTATGACGCTTCTGGACCTGAAAGAATATATTGCGGTGAAGAACCGTGCCTATGAGGATTACGCAGACCGGAAGGCATGGAGCAGGAAGATGCTGGTGAATATCGCGAAGGCGGGATATTTCTCATCTGACAGGACGATCGCAGATTACAATAAGGATATCTGGCATCTGAAATAAATATATGACCGATTGGGGACATAGTAAAATTGATTTTACTATGTCCCCAATATTGCCTTAGGAATGGAATACAAGCAAACCGCATAAGGTGAATGTAAAGGGATGTAAAGCGAGGATTTGCGCCTATGAAGAGACATACGGCTGTATTGCTCCTATGCATGGCGATCGTCGCGGCAGGCATGCGATGGGCGCCAAAGGACGAGGGGACGTTCTCGTATATGAGCGGCAAAGCGGCGATGCGGGAATCGGGCAGTGAAAATGCGGATGAACTGGAGGCGGAAGGCGAGAAGGATTATATAAAATGGGTGGAATTCAATGTGACCTGCGAGGCCATGAAACAGGCATATCAGTATGATCTGGATACATATGGGAAGGAAGTGCACCTGAACTGGGTGGATCTGCTGGCCTATCTGGGTGCGAGATACGGCGGGGATTTTAGCAGATATCGGGAACAGGATCTGGAAGATATGGCGAAGATGCTGATAAATGGGGAGAAGACGATAGCGGAGCTGGCTTCGGATATGCAGTATTATGCCTATTATCGGGAAGCGTATGGCGCGGTACTGGACGGGATGGTGGGAGAGTATGAGACGGAGGAAGCTGCCAGGCCTGCGTCCAGAGAAGCAGGGTCAGAGAAAAGGATGAGAAAAGTGTATGGCTTAAAGGCGTTTCATCCGATCGCTAAGAGCTTTCCCTATTCGGATTATGATGATTTCGGAGCGTCCAGGACATACGGTTATCGGAGGAATCATCTGGGGCATGATATGATGGGGCAGGTGGGCACGCCTGTGATCGCGGTGGAATCCGGATATGTGGCAGAGCTTGGATGGAATCAGTACGGCGGATGGCGCGTCGGGATCAACAGTTTTGACGGGAAACGATACTATTATTACGCACATCTCAGGCAGGACCGTCCTTACGCGGAAGGGTTGAAGAAAGGGGCTGTCGTGCAGGCGGGAGATGTGATCGGGTATATCGGCAGGACCGGGTACAGCAGGGAAGAGAACGTTAATAATATTGATGAATACCATCTGCATTTCGGACTGCAGCTGATATTCGATGAGTCACAGCGTGACGGGAACAATGAGATCTGGGTAAGCTGCTATGAATTGGTCAGATTCTTATATCAGCATCAGTCGGAGGTGACAAGGAACGATGAGACCAAGGAATGGGTTCGGAGTTACCGGATTAAGGACCCTGCGGCTGCCAGATGATTTGATTAAATATAACATAAATTTCATTAGGACTTGATAATAAAAGCTTTAAAGTTTATATTATTAAGGAACTGTCATGAGATTCATGTAAAAGGAGAGGATAATTGTGGGAAAATTTAAGAAGGTCGAGATTATCATTCTGGCAGTATTGGTCGTAGCTTTAGCGGGGGTCATGGGCAGTAAAGTATTGCTGAAGAAGGAAGAGCCGGTACAGACGAAGAAGGTGGAGAAGCCTAAGGAGCCGGAGCCGGCGGAAGAGCCGGAGCCAGAACCGGAACCGCAGCCGGAGCCGGTCGAGATACCGGTGGATTTCGGTGCATTGAAGGCGCAGAATCCGGATGTATACGCATACATAGAGATCCCGGGAACGCAAGTCTCTTATCCGATCCTCCAGAGTGCGGACGGAAGCGTGGATTATCTGAATACTACGCTTCAGAGAACGGCGGGGCTTCCGGGCTCGATCTATACAGAGAATATCAACAGCCAGGAATTTACGGATTTTAATACGGTGATCTACGGGCACAACATGAAGGACGGCTCCATGTTCGGAAGCCTTCACAGTTTTGACAACGAGCAGTTTTTCAGGGAACACTCGGAGATCAATGTCTACATGCCGGATAAGGCGATCAAATACCATATCTATGCGGCGCGGTGGTTTGACGACCGGTATATTCCGGCGAGTTATCCGCTTGAAACGCCGGAGGGCAGGAATCAGTTCTTAAGCGATGTCAGGAACATAGGGCTTACGCCGGCGTATTTTAACGATGAGTATACGCCGACGGAGCAGGATAGCCTGATCACGCTGTCCACTTGTACGTCTAATCCCACGAACCGGCTGTTCATTATCGGCGTGCGGGGAGAGACGCATCCTGCGGCGGGAGCGGCGGGAACAGAAGGGGAGGCTGCGGCCGAGCCGGAAGCCGCGGAAAGGAAAAGCCCCTCATGAGCCTTACAGTCCGGTGCCGCAGGATCAGAGGGTGCGGCCGAGCCAGAAGCCGAAGGGGCGGAATGCGAAGTACAGTAGAATGTACGAAAATGTAACAGGAAATGACAGGGAACGGGCAATTTAGCCAATTAAAGTCTTGAAACATGCTCTGAAATGCGATATTATAGATGTTAAAGTTTTTGACGGATGAGAAAATGGAACATAGGAAGAGGAAGGAAGAGGAATATGAATCTGAAAATCGGAGTGATCAAAGGCGACGGAATCGGACCGGAGATCGTAACAGAAGCAATGAAGGTGCTTGATAAGATATCAGAAGTCTATGGACATACCTGTGATTATACGCAGCTCTTGATGGGCGGCGCTTCCATCGACGTGCACGGCGTGCCGCTGACCGATGATACGGTGGCAGAGGCGAAGAACTGTGACGCAGTATTGATGGGATCCATAGGAGGGGACGCGAAGACATCGCCGTGGTATCAGTTAGAACCGTCGAAGAGGCCGGAGGCAGGTCTCTTGAGAATCCGCAAGGAGCTGAATCTTTTCGCCAACTTAAGACCGGCGGTGCTCTATGATGAACTGAAAGGAGCGTGCCCTTTGAAGGAAGAGATCACGGCGGGCGGCTTTGATATGATGATCATGAGGGAGCTGACCGGAGGCCTGTATTTCGGAGAACGCAGGACCGTCAGCGAGGACGGCGTTATGACGGCGTATGATTCACTTACATATAATGAGAATGAGATCCGCAGGATCGCGAGACGCGGATTTGATATTGCCATGAAACGCAGGAAGAAGGTAACCAGCGTGGACAAGGCGAATGTCCTGGATTCTTCCAGGCTGTGGAGGAAGGTCGTGGAGGAAGTGGCGGCAGATTATCCGGAGGTGACATTAGAGCATATGCTGGTGGATAACTGTGCCATGCAGCTGGTCAAAGATCCGAAGCAGTTCGACGTGATTCTGACGGAGAATATGTTCGGAGACATTCTATCGGACGAGGCGAGTATGGTGACCGGTTCTATCGGAATGCTTGCCAGCGCGAGCCTGAATGAGACGAAGTTCGGCCTCTATGAGCCAAGCGGCGGCTCGGCGCCGGATATTGCCGGCAAAGGCATTGCGAATCCGATCGCGACGATATTGTCCGCGGCGATGATGCTTAAGTTCAGTTTCGATCTGGATAAGGAAGCAGACGCTATCGAGAGGGCAGTTGCGAAGGTGCTGGAGGAAGGTTACCGGACAATTGACATTATGTCTGACGGGAAAGAACAGGTCGGCACAGAGAAGATGGGCGACCTGATCGCAGGATATATCGAGTAGAGTTTATTTGGGTACAGTTCCCAACAAGGAGGATATTATGAGAAGTGATACAGTTACAAAGGGAAAACAGCAGGCGCCGCACCGTTCTTTATTCAACGCGTTAGGGCTTACACCGGAGGAGATGGAGCGTCCTTTGGTTGGAATCGTAAGCTCCTATAATGAGATCGTTCCGGGACACATGAACCTGGACAAGATCGTCAATGCAGTAAAGCAGGGAGTAGCCATGGCGGGAGGCACGCCGATCGTGTTCCCAGCGATCGCGGTATGCGACGGGATCGCCATGGGACACTTGGGAATGAAATATTCTCTGGTGACGAGGGATCTGATCGCGGATTCTACAGAGGCGATGGCGATCGCGCACCAGTTTGACGCGTTGGTGATGGTGCCGAATTGTGATAAGAATGTGCCGGGGCTTCTGATGGCGGCGGCAAGGATCAATGTGCCGACCATCTTCGTAAGCGGCGGTCCGATGCTTGCAGGCCATGTGAAGGGGAAGAAGACGAGCCTTTCCAGTATGTTCGAGGCAGTAGGAGCGAACGCGGCGGGCCTGATCTCCGATGAGGATCTGTGCGAATTCGAGAATAAGACCTGCCCGACCTGCGGTTCTTGTTCCGGTATGTATACGGCGAACAGTATGAACTGTCTGACAGAGGTCCTTGGAATGGGCCTTGGCGGCAACGGTACGATTCCGGCTGTCTATTCCGCAAGGATCCGTCTTGCCAAGCAGGCGGGCATGAAGGTGATGGAGCTGTGGGAGAAGAACATCTGCCCAAGGGATATCATGACTGAGAAGGCGGTCCTGAATGCCCTCACCGTAGATATGGCGCTTGGATGCTCTACCAACAGTATGCTGCATCTGCCGGCGATCGCTCATGAAATAGGCATGGATTTTGAGATTGATTTCGCGAACGGCATCAGTGAGAAGACACCGAATCTCTGTCATCTTGCACCGGCAGGCCCTACATATATGGAGGATCTTAATGAAGCGGGCGGCGTCTATGCGGTTATGGCGGAGCTGAATAAGAAGGATCTGCTCTATACGGATTGTATGACCGTTACGGGCAAGACCGTAGGGGAGAACATTAAGGATGCGGTCAACAAGGATCCGGAAGTGATCCGGCCTGTAGAGAATCCTTATACACCGACCGGAGGGCTTGCCGTATTGAAGGGTAATCTTGCGCCGGACGGCAGTGTTGTGAAGCGCTCTGCAGTGGTAGAAGAGATGCTGGTGCATGAAGGCCCGGCGAGAGTATTTGACTGTGAGGAGGACGCGATCGACGCCATCAAGGGCGGCCGGATCGTGGCGGGAGACGTGGTCGTAATCCGCTATGAGGGGCCAAAGGGAGGCCCCGGTATGAGAGAGATGCTTAATCCTACCTCGGCGATCGCAGGTATGGGACTTGGTTCCAGCGTGGCGCTGATCACGGACGGACGCTTCAGCGGCGCATCCAGAGGGGCGTCTATCGGACACGTATCTCCGGAGGCGGCAGTGGGCGGACCCATTGCGTTAGTGGAAGAGGGAGATATCATCAAGATCGATATCCCGAATCTCTCTCTTACGCTTGCAGTATCCGAAGAAGAACTTGAGAAGAGAAGGCAGGCATGGCAGCCGAGAGAGCCGAAGGTTACGACCGGTTATCTGGCGAGATATGCGGCTATGGTAACATCCGGCAACAGAGGAGCGATCCTCACCGTTCCGGGGAAGTAAGGACCAAGATATACAATATAGAGAACAGGAGAATGACAGATATGCAGTTGACTGGATCAGAGATATTGATCGAATGCCTGAAGGAGCAGGGCGTGGATACCGTGTTCGGTTACCCGGGCGGCGCGATTCTGAATGTCTACGATGAATTATATAAACACAGTGATGAGATCACGCATATCCTGACCTCCCATGAGCAGGGAGCCGCCCATGCAGCCGACGGGTATGCAAGGGCGACAGGGAAGACCGGCGTGTGCTTTGCCACCAGCGGACCGGGGGCAACCAACCTTGTTACGGGGATTGCCACCGCGTATATGGACTCCATTCCGATCGTGGCGATCACCTGTAATGTAGGGGTAAATCTTCTGGGGAAAGACAGTTTCCAGGAAATCGACATTGCAGGAGTGACAATGCCGATCACGAAGCATAACTATATAGTGAAGGATGTGAATGACCTCGCCGATACCATCCGCAAATCCTTCGCTATTGCGAAGAAGGGAAGGCCGGGGCCGGTTCTGATCGACATTCCGAAGGATGTGACGGCGAATAAGGCAGAATATGTGAAGAAGACCCCGGAACCTGTGCTTCCGTCCAGGGAGATCAGCGAGACAGAGATCGAAGCGGCTCTCAGGCTGATCCATGAGTCTAAGAAGCCTTATGTATTCGTAGGCGGCGGTGCGATACTCTCGGATGCCAGCGAGGAGCTTCGTACCTTTGTCGGGAAGGTGGATGCGCCGGTGACCGACTCCCTGATGGGGAAGGGCGCATTTCCGGGAACGGATCCGCTTTACACAGGGATGCTTGGAATGCATGGCACGAAGACGTCGAATTACGGGGTCAGCGAGTGCGATCTGCTGATCGTTGTCGGCGCCAGGTTCAGCGACCGTGTGACGGGCAATGCGAAGAAGTTCGCGAGCAACGCGAAGATCCTTCAGTTTGATATCGATCCCGCGGAGATGGATAAGAATGTCCTGATCACTCAGGGAGTGACCGGGGATATCCGTATGGTGCTTGAGATTCTGAATGAACGGTTGGAACAGCAGGAGCACAGGGAATGGATCGAGAAGATCATGGAATATAAAGGGCGGTATCCGTTAGTCTATCATCCGGATATCCTTACAGGCCCGTACGTGGTGGAGGAGATCTACCGTCAGACCGGGGGAGATGCCATCGTGGTAACCGAGGTCGGACAGCATCAGATGTGGGCGGCGCAGTTCTATAAGTACACGAAGCCAAGGACGCTGCTTACGTCCGGCGGTCTGGGAACCATGGGATACGGCCTTGGGGCTTCGCTTGGAGCGAAGACGGGGATGCCGGATAAGGTGGTTGTCAATATCGCAGGAGACGGCTGCTTCCGTATGAATATGAATGAGATTGCGACGGCTGTGCGCCATAATATACCGGTGATCCAGGTGGTTATCAACAACCATGTGCTTGGTATGGTGCGCCAGTGGCAGAACCTGTTCTACGGACAGCGTTATTCGGCAACGGTGCTGAATGACGCCGTGGATTTTGTGAAGCTTGCCGGGGCGATGGGAGCCGAGGGAATCCGTGCGGCGACACAGGAAGAATTCAAAGAGGCGTTTGCAAGGGCTCTGACGCTTGGCAGGCCGGTAGTCATTGACTGCCAGATCGACGCGGATGACAAGGTGTGGCCGATGGTGGCGCCCGGCAAAGCGATCAGCGAGGTATTCGACGAGAAGGACCTCGAAGAAGGCAGATAGAACTAGGTTAGAAAATGGAGGAATGAATATGAGCAGAGTGTACAATTTTTCAGCAGGACCTGCGGTATTGCCGGAGGAAGTGCTAAGGGAAGCGGCAGAAGAGATGTTAGACTATCAGGGAACCGGGATGTCCGTGATGGAAATGAGTCACCGCTCGAAGGCATACAAGGATATCATCGAAGAGGCAGAGGCGGATCTTCGTGATCTGATGGGGATTCCGGATGATTATGAGGTATTGTTCCTGCAGGGCGGCGCGTCCCAGCAGTTTGCCATGATCCCGATGAACCTGATGAAGAATAAGACGGCAGACTATATCGTGACCGGACAGTGGGCGAAGAAGGCGAGCGAGGAGGCGGGGAAGTACGGAAGAGTCAATATCATAGCTTCTTCCGCAGACAAGACATTCTCCTATATTCCGGACTGCAGCGATCTTCCGGTCTCAGAAGATGCGGATTATGTATATATATGCGAGAATAATACCATTTACGGGACGAAATACAAAGAACTGCCCAATACGAAGGGTAAGATATTGGTAGCCGATGTCTCCTCCTGTTTTCTTTCAGAGCCGGTCGATGTTACGAAGTACGGAGTCATATACGGCGGCGTGCAGAAGAATATCGGCCCTGCGGGTACAGTGATCGTGATCATCCGCAGGGACCTGATCACGGAAGACGTGCTTCCCGGCACGCCGACCATGCTTAAGTATAAGACTCACGCGGATGCAGGTTCTCTCTACAATACGCCGCCGGCATACGGTATATACATCTGCGGCAAGGTGTTCAAGTGGCTCAAGAAGCAGGGCGGTCTTGCAGCCATGAAGGAGAAGAACGAGAAGAAGGCGAAGATCCTGTACGATTATCTGGATCAAAGCAGGATGTTCCGGGGAACAGTAGAAGCGAAAGACCGTTCTCTGATGAATGTTCCTTTTGTGACGGGGGATGAGGATTTGGACGCTAAGTTCGTCAAAGAAGCGAAGGCGGCAGGATTTGAGAACCTTAAGGGCCACCGCACGGTGGGCGGAATGCGTGCAAGTATCTATAACGCGATGCCTGCGGAAGGTGTGGAGGCTCTGGTGGCATTTATGAAGAAGTTTGAAGAGGAGAATCTGTAATCATGTATAAATATCATTGCTTGAATCCGGTCTCTGACGTAGGGCTGGAACAATTTACGGAAGAGTACGTCCCGGTAAGTACGATGGAGAAGGCGGATGCCGTGCTGGTCAGAAGCGCCGTCATGCATGACATGGAATTTACGCCGGATCTCAAGGTGATCGCGCGCGCCGGCGCCGGAGTCAATAATATACCGCTGGAGAGATGCGCTGAGGAAGGGATCGTGGTATTCAATACGCCGGGCGCCAATGCCAACGGTGTAAAGGAGCTTGTGATCGCTGGGCTGCTTCTCGCATCCAGAGACATTATCGGCGGCATTAATTGGGTTCAGGAGAATGAAGAGGACGGCAATATCGCCAAAGACGCAGAGAAAGCGAAGAAGGCGTTCGCCGGCTGTGAGCTTGAGGGTAAGAAGCTTGGAGTCATAGGGCTTGGAGCGATCGGTGTGCTGGTGGCGAATGCGGCTACGGCTCTTGGGATGGATGTGTACGGCTATGACCCGTATGTGTCGGTAGATTCCGCGTGGAGGCTGTCGCGGAGCATCCATCACGCGAAGACGGTAGATGAGCTGTACGGAGATTGTGATTATATTACGATCCATGTGCCGGCGATAGAGAGCACCAAGGGGATGATCGACAAGGATGCCATCGGTCTGATGAAGAAGGGTGTCGTCGTATTGAATTTTGCAAGAAATGTTCTTGTGGATGAAGAAGCCATGGTGGACGCGCTGGTGTCCGGCCATGTGAAGCACTATGTATCGGATTTCCCAACGCCCGTTACCGCCGGAGTCAAGGGTGCGATCGTGATCCCGCATCTCGGTGCGTCTACGGAGGAGTCTGAGGATAACTGTGCGAAGATGGCGGTCAAGGAGCTGAGGAATTACCTGGAAAACGGCAATATCAAGAATTCCGTGAACTATCCGGACTGTGATATGGGAATGAGAGGGGATAATACCAGAATCCTCCTTCTGCACCGCAATGTTCCGAATATGATCGGCCAGTTTACGAAGATCCTGGCGAATGACAATATGAATATTGCCGATCTGACCAATAAGAGCAAGGGGAAGTATGCCTATACGATGATCGATATCGACAGCCCCGTTTCTGACAAGGTTGCAGAAGAACTCAGCGCGGTGAAGGAAGTTCTCCGCGTTCGAATTATTAAGTGATTTTTAAGAATAATTAAAAAATCTTAACATAAGATGCATTGTAATATATTTGGAATTCCTGTATACTCAATATAACAAGTTTAGTTTTTTGGCGGGTTGTGAGACCATAGGGGAGATATACAGATGACAAGTCAGCGAATTAAGGAAAGGGAATTATTAAAAGAGAGAAGAATCAGAAAAGTAAGGAGAGCAAGGATGTGTCTTCGTATTCTTGCTCTTTTTCTGATTGCCGGGATACCGCTGTTTTGTATGACGACCGCTTCAGCGTCCAGACAGGAGGCGTCGGTCTATCTGAAGCTTAAGGATACGGCGATCTTGCAGGGCGAGGAAGTTCCGGAGTTTGAGACGGAAGTGGAAGTGGTAGGGAATTCAGAGATCATTCTGGATGAGAAGAGCGGCTTCACGGTGAAGAACCTGGAAGAGGAATTCAGGGAAGGACATGGCTATACGGTGGCGTGTGATGCGGATACGGGTGTGGAAGGCGAGTATTCCATGCATTTAGAGCTCAGCGACCGCATTAAGAAGTGTCTCAGGAAGGAATGGTTCGGAATACTGACCATTGATACTCTTGACGCTTCGTTTCTGGTCAAGAATCCGCTGGGCGAGTGGGACAAGGACCGGTTCAGGCGTTATGACGGCACATATGTGAAGAATGAGTTCGTGGTGTCGAAGGGGAAGACCTATTATTTCGGGGAAGATGAGAAGATGGCGACCGGCTGGCAGAATGCTGGCGGAGCAGATTATTTCCTGGATTCCGAGGGAGTCCTTCAGACCGGCTGGCTCGATCAGGAAGATTCCAGATATTATCTGGAGGCAGACGGCCGTATGGTGACCGGCTGGAAGGATATTGACGGGAATACTTATTATTTCGGCCAGGACGGCAAGATGGTGACCGGAGAGACCTACCTTGGGATGACCAAATGCAACTTCGGGAAGGATGGGATACTGGTGTCCATGGAAGAGAGTGAAGTGGACCCGAACAAGCCGATGGTGGCGCTGACCTTCGATGACGGCCCGGGGCAGAGGACCGGGGAGCTTCTGGATGCGCTCAGCAAATACGGCGCCCATGCGACCTTCTTCATGCAGGGTAAGAATGTCAGTGTCTATCCGGATGCGGTAAGGCGTATGAAAGAGGTGGGATGTGAGATCGGAAGCCATTCCTTCGACCATCCGGATCTCACGAAGATAGATGCGTCAGGCATTAAGGATCAGGTTGACCGTACGGATCAGAGCATTCATGATATTATCGGACAGGGAGCGACGGTGCTGCGCCCTCCGTACGGAGCGATCAACGATACGGTGAAAGCAACGATCCGCAAGCCTCTGATCTTATGGAACATAGATACGCTGGACTGGAAGACAAGGAACGTCCAGATGACGGTCAATGAAGTCATGACCAAGGCCCAGGACGGTGACATCATATTGATGCACGATATCCATTCGGAGAGTGTGGATGCGGCGATCGAGATGATTCCTAAGCTGATCGCACAGAATTATCAGCTTGTGACGGTGTCGGAGATGGCTGCGGCGAAGGGGATCAAGATGGAGAACGGAGAACGGTATACGGATTTTTAATACAGCAGTCAGCAAAGAGGCTGCCGGGAAGTGATAGAAGCTTATCACATTTCCCGGCAGCCTTCTTAACGGACGGCGGTCAGTCTG
The DNA here is from genome assembly GCA_947388185.1 of uncultured Dorea sp. Lineage (GTDB taxonomy): Bacteria > Bacillota > Clostridia > Lachnospirales > Lachnospiraceae > Sporofaciens. Next base: position 22,515 of record CANDQP010000002.1, read on the forward strand.
CGGTATGCGCCTTGAGAAGGGCATGGATCTTATCTGTAGGATTCAGGACCTTGCCGATGGAGACGTCGTGATTCATGGAATCAATGATCAGCGCCATGAATTTGCACATATCTGCCACTACAAAATAAGGCTTCTCATAGGCTGCGGGCGGCAGATAGGTCAGGTTCGTGGTGATTACGCGGTCAATGTATCCCTTGCTGTAGTAATCGTCGAAGATCCCAAAGCCTTCGGTAAACAGGCCGAAGGTAGTGCAGACAAATACCCGGTTGGCGCCGCGCTCCTTGATCTGTTTCGCCACATCCAGCATACTTTCTCCGGAAGAGATCATATCATCCACGATGATCACATCCTTACCGCGGATGTCGTCACCCAGGAATTCGTGTTCAACGATGGGGTTCTTGCCGTTTATGACGGTAGAATAATCCCGGCGCTTATAGAACATACCCATGTTGACTCCTGTTACGTTGGAGAAATAGATCGCACGGTGCATGGCTCCCTCATCGGGGCTTATGATCATCAGGTGCTCCTTATCAACGATCAGGTTCGGTTCTGCGCGGAGCAGCGCCTTGATGAACTGGTACGGCGGGTTGAAGCTGTCGAAGCCGTGGAGCGGGATGGAATTCTGTACCCTGGGGTCGTGGGCGTCGAAGGTGATGATATTGTCTACGCCCATATCCGTAAGCTCCTGCAATGCCAGGGCACAGTCTAAGGACTCTCTCTTGGTGCGCTTATGCTGGCGGCTCTCGTAGAGGAAGGGCATGATCACATTCAGCCGGTGCGCCTTGCCGTTGGCGGCGGATATGATTCGCTTCAGGTCCTGGTAGTGATCGTCCGGGGACATATGATTCGGATGTCCGTTGACGGTGTAAGACAGGCTGTAATTACATACATCTACCATGAGATACAGATCCTTGCCGCGGATAGATTCGTCGATCAGTCCCTTGGCTTCCCCGGTGCCGAAACGCGGACAGTGACAGCTTACCAGATAAGAGTCCTGCCGGTAGCTCTGATAAAGCGGAGAATCCAGAGCTTCCTCCAGGGTAGCCTGACGGAAGCCTACGATATAATCATCCACTCTCTTCCCGAATTCCTTACAGGATTCCAGGGCTGCGATTTTAAGAGGCGCTGCCGGAAGCAGCTTTTCCATTAATTTGATATTCTGCATATATTTCTCCTATGTGCCGGTTTGTGTAGAAGTTCCTAAGATATTTATAGCACTTTTGGCAGGGTAAGGTCAACTACAGATTGCGATAATGAAAAAATGTGTTATACTGTTATAAAGATATTGGGGTCAAGAGGTGGAATATGGGGCGAAAGCATATCATAAAGGAAGTAATGCAGGACAGTATCGCATGGGAGCTTGGGATCGAGGCAGGGGATTGCCTGGTAACTGTCAACGGGCAGGAGATTGAGGATGTATTTGATTATCATTTCTATGTGAATGACGAGGAACTGGTGATCCTGATCGAGAAACCGGACGGAGAGGAATGGGAGCTTGAGATCGAGAAGGATTACGACGAAGATCTGGGGATCGAATTCGAGCAGGGATTGATGGACGAGTACCGTTCCTGCAGGAACCGGTGTATCTTCTGTTTTATAGACCAGATGCCGCAGGGGATGCGGGAGACACTGTATTTTAAAGACGACGATTCCAGACTGTCTTTCCTTCAGGGGAATTACGTGACACTGACCAATATGAGCGACCATGATATCGACAGGATCATCCGCTACCATCTGGAGCCGATCAACATATCCTTCCATACGACGAATCCGGAATTGAGATGCAGGATGCTCCACAACCGGTTCGCGGGAGATGCGCTTGCGAAGGCGGACAGGCTCTATGAGGCCGGTATCCGTATGAACGGCCAGATCGTGCTCTGTAAAGGAATCAACGACGGGGAGGAGCTGGAACGAAGTATCCGGGATATGGCGAAGTATCTGCCGCACCTGCAGAGCGTATCTGTGGTACCGGTGGGGCTTACGAAGCACAGGGAGGGCTTAGAGCCGCTTAAGCCTTTTGGGAAGGCAGATGCAGAAGAGGTGCTGGCGGCGGTCCGCAGATGGCAGGACAAGCTCTATGAGGAATATGGAACACATTTTATCCATGCGGGCGATGAGTGGTACATCCTTGCCGGGAGGGAATTGCCGGAAGAAGAACGATACGACGGGTATCTTCAGCTTGAGAACGGCGTGGGGATGCTCCGCCTCTTGATGAATGAATTCGAAGAGGCGTACGGAGAGGTTCGGGACGACGGCATTCAGAGGGAATTATCTGTGGCGACGGGACTGCTTGTTTATCCCTATATTCAGGAGATGGCAGACAGGCTTATGATGAAATGCCCGGGGACAGATATCCATGTTTACCCCATCCGCAATGATTTCTTTGGAGAGCTTATTACGGTGTCAGGGCTTATTACGGGACGGGATCTGATCGCACAGCTTCGCGGGCAGGAATTAGGAGACAGGCTCCTGCTCCCCTGCAATATGTTCAGGAGCGGCGAGGAGGTATTTCTGGATGATGTTACCCTTGCAGAAGTGGAGGAGGCTTTACAAGTGCGCGCAGATATTGTAAAATCAAGCGGGCAAGACTTTATAGATACAGTATTGACTTCAATAGATGAGGAGATAGAAGATGAGTAAACCAGTAGTAGCGATAGTGGGAAGGCCCAATGTGGGCAAGTCGACCCTTTTTAATGCGCTGGCCGGTGAGATGATATCGATCGTGAAGGATACGCCTGGTGTGACCAGGGACCGGATCTATGCGGACGTCTCATGGCTTGACAAGGAATTTACCCTGGTGGATACCGGGGGGATCGAACCGGAGAGCAAGGATATTATCCTGTCACAGATGCGGGAGCAGGCACAGATCGCCATAGATACGGCAGACGTGATCATATTCCTGACGGATGTGCGCCAGGGTCTTGTAGACGCCGACTCCAAGGTGGCGGATATGCTGAGGCGTTCGGCAAAGCCGGTGATATTAGTGGTGAACAAGGTAGATAATTTCGAGAAGTTCATGCCGGATGTGTATGAGTTCTATAATCTGGGTATCGGAGACCCTATGCCGGTGTCGTCCGCATCGCGTCTTGGGATCGGAGATATGCTGGATGAGGTGGTGAAGTATTTCCCGCAGGGAGCGGGGGAAGAAGAGGAAGACGACCGTCCGCGGGTGGCGATCGTAGGTAAGCCCAATGTGGGCAAGTCATCCATTGTCAACAAGCTGCTCGGCGAACAGAGGGTGATCGTGTCGGACATCGCCGGGACGACCAGAGATGCCATAGATACGGAGATCAAGTACAACGGCAGGGAGTATGTGTTCATTGATACGGCGGGGCTTCGCAGGAAGAGCAAGATCAAGGAAGAACTGGAGAGGTACAGTATTATCCGCGCGGTGTCTGCCGTAGAGCGTGCAGATGTGGTGCTGATGGTGATCGACGCGTCGGAAGGTGTGACCGAGCAGGATGCGAAGATTGCCGGGATCGCCCATGAGCGCGGGAAGGGCATCGTCATCGTAGTCAATAAGTGGGACGCCATCGAGAAGAATGATAAGACCATGAAGGAGTATGAGAATGAGATCCGCCGTGTCCTGTCGTTCATGCCTTACGCGGAGATCATGTATGTGTCTGCCGTGACCGGACAGCGGTTGGTGAAGCTCTATGATATGATCGATATGGTGATCGAGAACCAGTCCATGCGGGTGGCGACCGGCGTGCTCAACGAGATCATGATGGAAGCAGTTGCCATGCAGCAGCCGCCGTCAGATAAGGGCAAGCGGCTGAAGCTTTATTATATCACGCAGGTAGCGGTGAAGCCGCCGACATTCGTGATTTTTGTAAATGATAAGGAGCTGATGCATTTCTCCTACACCAGGTATCTGGAGAACAGGATCCGGGATGCATTTGGATTCAGAGGAACTTCGCTTAAGTTCTTCATCAGAGAAAGAAAAGAAAAGGGGCGTTAATAATGGAACGAGTCATAAGCATATTGATCGGATATGTGTTTGGGCTGCTGCAGACGGGATATCTGTACGGGAAGCTGCATCATATAGACATCCGCCAGCAGGGAAGCGGCAATGCAGGCACTACCAATGCACTGCGTACTATGGGCTGGAAAGCCGGGGCGGTGACCTTCCTTGGGGATTGTTTCAAATGTGTGTTCGCGGTGGTAGCAGTGCATCTGATCTACAAGGGATCCCATGGGGATATGCTGCCGCTTCTGTCCCTCTATGCAGGTATGGGCGCGATCCTTGGACATAACTTCCCGTTTTATATGAATTTCAAGGGCGGGAAGGGAATCGCGGCGACGGCAGGGCTGATCGTAAGCACTATCAGCGTATGGGCAGTAGTGCTGTTCATCGTCGTATTTGTAGGAATCGTGGCGCTGACGAGGTATGTGTCTCTGGGATCGCTTGTGGTGGTGGTCCTCTATCTTGCAGTGGTCATTTTCCTTGGACAGACGGGAGTCTATGGCATTGCGCAGAATTATCTCTATGAGATGTATGGTATCGCCGCGTTTCTGATGGTGCTGGCGTTCTTCAAGCATCGGGCGAATATCAAGCGGCTTATGACAGGGACGGAGAATAAGCTGAGCGTCGGGAAAAGTAAATGAGAAATATTATTAATTAAATGAAACAGGGAGGAAGTTGGATTATGGCGAATGTAGGTATTATGGGAGCTGGAAGCTGGGGGACGGCGCTGGCGCTTCTGCTTCACAGGAACGGACACCAGGTTACGGTGTGGTCGATCAGTGAAGAAGAGGTTGATATGCTGTCCGGGAAGCGGGAGCATGTGAGTAAGCTGCCGGGAGTGAAGATTCCGGAGGATATGGAGTTTACTACGGATGTGGAGAGTACGGTAAAGGAGAAGGATTTCATCGTCCTGGCGGTGCCGTCTCCATTTACCAGGAGCACCGCGCGCAGTATGAGCCCGTATGTGGCGGAAGGACAGATCATCGTTGACGTGGCGAAGGGAATCGAAGAAGACACTCTGATGACGCTTTCTCAGCAGATCGAGCAGGAGATTCCCCAGGCGGATGTGGCGGTACTGTCAGGACCAAGCCATGCCGAGGAAGTGGGAAGAGGCCTTCCGACGATCGTGGTGATCGGAGCGAAGAAGGAAGAGACAGCCGAATATCTGCAGGAGATGTTCATGAACGAGGTGTTCCGTGTGTACACAAGCCCGGATATGCTGGGAATGGAGCTTGGGGGCTCTCTTAAGAATGTGATCGCGCTGGCCGCCGGTATCGCGGACGGTCTGGGATACGGCGACAATACGAAGGCAGCGCTGATCACCAGAGGGATTGCGGAGATCGCAAGGCTGGGTGTGAAGATGGGCGGAGCAATCGAGAGCTTCACCGGGCTTACCGGCATCGGCGATCTGATCGTTACCTGCGCAAGCGTCCATAGCCGTAACCGCAAAGCAGGCTATCTCATGGGACAGGGCAGGAGTATGCAGGAGGCCATGGACGAGGTCCAGATGGTGGTAGAGGGTGTGTATTCCGCGAAGGCCGCGGTAAAGCTTGGGAAGAAATATGACGTATCTCTGCCGATCATTGATAAGGTAAGCGAAGTATTATTTGAAGAGAAGGATCCGAGAGAAGCGGTGAATGAACTGATGCTCAGGGACAGCAAGGCAGAACATCATGCGCTGCCGTGGAAGAATGATTAGGAATGACAAAAGAGAGGGTTTTCCCTCTCTTTTATTCTTTTGAGTGGTCGATCTTATTGCGGATCTGCTGCATCTGCTGATCCAGCTTCTCGATGGAGTCGGCACATTCCTTGAGCTGATGCACGATCTCATCAGTATCGTCCACATCTTTTTTGTATTTTAATTTGTGTTCCAGGCTTGCCCAGAAATCCATGGCTATGGTGCGGAACTGGATCTCTACCTTCATGTATTTCTTCCCGTGGGACAGGAAGATAGGCACGTCAAGGATCAGATGGAGACTTCGGTAACCGTTGGATTTGGGGTTCTTTATGTAGTCCTTCCTCTTGATGACCACGATATCGTCCTGTTTGGCGAAAAGCTCTGCAAGGCGGTAGATGTCGTCGGGGAAAGAGCAGATCACACGCACTCCAGCTACATCGGTCAGATTCTCCCGGATGCTCTCCAGAGTGACAGGGAAGCCCTTCCGCTCTAACTTCTCATAGATGCTCTCCGGTGATTTCAGCCGGCTCTTGATGGATTCAAAAGGATTCCGGTTATACTGATGGGAGAATTCTGCGTTCAATACCTTAAGCTTCGTCTCCACCTCGATAATTGCAGAATTGAATTCCATCATCAGGATGTTGAAAGGCTTGGCTTCTCTCAGCTTCTCGGCCTGTAACTGAATGATCTGATATTGCTTCTGTATCGCTGCAGCCTGTTCCTCTACCTTTTGTTCTAACTGATTCTTATAAGAGAAGAGCTTGATCGCGTTCTTCACCCGGTTCTTGACCAGAGAGCTCTCGAAAGGCTTGTGGATAAAATCAGAGATCCCCAACTGGAAGCAGAGATTCTCAATCTCTATGGCATGCTCGCTGCTTATGATGAGAGTGGGGATCTGCTGTATAAGCCCCTTCTGCTGCATCTCTTTGATCACGGCGAAGCCGTCTATCTTCGGCATTCGAAGGTCCAGAAGGAGGGCGGATATCTCATGATGGGATTTCCTGAGATGTTCAAGCGCTTCTTCCCCGTTGGCAGCCATCTCAATCATATAGTCGTCTTTCAAGATGTCATATAATAATTCGCGGTTTAGTTCTGCATCATCTACGACCAGTATTTTTTTCATGATTCGTACCTCTTTTTCCTGGTGTATTCATTATCACTGACTATAGTATACTCGATTCCCGGAGAAATGAAAAGGTTTATGATCATTCTTGTCGAAAAGAAAGGAAAATGAAAAGAAAAGATAGGATTCATTATATTGACATTAATTTCACTAAGTGTTATAGTAGAACATAACAAAATATAATGGATATATAATAAAAATTTATGGACATTATGTTTTCAGTTACAGAGAATAAGTAAAGGAAATGAGGTGTGATTTATGAGTGGTATTAGTATTATTATTCTGTGTACGATTTTTGCATATATGTGCCTGCTGGTCGGCATCGGTGTCTATAATGCAAGAAAGAACAGCAGCAGTGAAGATTTCTACCTTGGCGGCAGGAAGATGGGTGCATTGGTCGTTGCCATGAGCGCGGAGGCGAGCGATATGTCAAGCTGGCTTCTGATGGGGCTTCCGGGTGTTGCATACCTAACCGGCCTTGCGGATGCTTTCTGGACTGCAGCGGGTCTGGCGATCGGTACATATCTGAACTGGCTCTTTACATCAAGGAGACTGAGACGTTATTCAGAGCAGATTGGCGCGATCACAGTGCCTACGTTCTTCGCGAAGAGATTCCATGATGAGAAGAATATCATTACGGCGATCTCAGCAGTGATTATCGTAGTATTCTTCGTTCCGTATGTAGCGTCTGGTTTTGCGGCGTGCGGTAAGCTCTTTAACTCATTGTTTGGATTAGATTATATGGTTGGCGTGGTTGTATTTGCGGTTATCATTGTTGTCTATACGATTGCGGGAGGATTTACAACGGTTGCAACGAATGACCTGATTCAGAGTATTGTAATGTCAATCGCACTGATTTCTATCGTAACCTTTGGTGTGGGCAGCGCCGGCGGTATGGGGGCTGTAATGGATAACGCCAAGTCCCTGTCGGGTTATATCTCACTTTCCGCGATCCATGATGCGGTTGCAGGTTCGGCGATCCCGTATTCACCGCTGACCGCCGTATCTCTTCTGGCATGGGGAATCGGATATTTTGGTATGCCGCATATCCTGGTAAGATTCATGTCTATTGAAGACGAGAATAAGCTGGTGCTCTCCAGAAGGGTTGCTTCTATCTGGGTAACCTTCGCTATGGGTGTTGCGATCTTCATCGGTATCGTAGGCCTTGCAGTTGTCAATGCAGGCGGTATGCCGGCACTGGAGGACAGTGAGCGCGTGATCATAGCTCTCACCAATGAGCTTAGCAAGAACGGATTCCTCGCAGCGGTGCTTGGAGGTGTGATCCTTGCAGGTATCCTTGCGGCGACGATGTCTACCGCGGACAGCCAGATGTTGGTAGCGGCTTCCGGTGTATCTGAGAACATTGTACAGGATTTCCTTGGTAAGAAGCTTACCGAGAAGCAGGGACTTAACGTTGCCCGTGCAACGATCCTTGGAATCGCAGTGATCGGTGTATTCCTGGCAAGAGATCCTAATTCCAGCGTATTTGGTATCGTATCCTTCGCATGGGCCGGTATGGGAGCCGCATTCGCAGGCGTCATGATCTGTGCGCTGTTCTGGAAACGTACCACTTTGCAGGGTGCGCTGGCCGGAATGATCGCAGGCGGTGTGATGGTATTCGTATGGAAATATGCGATCCGTCCTATGGGCGGTATCCTTGATATCTATGAATTGCTTCCGGCATTCATAATCTCTCTGGCGATGATCATTATCGTGAGCCTGGCAACCAAGGCACCTTCCAAGGAGATTGTGGATGAGTTCGAGCGGGTGAATGCTAGGAATTCATAAATCATAATAGTATAGCATACGTCAGAAACAGTCTGTGCAGATGAATGCACAGACTGTTTCTTTTCTGTCTTATATATGCTGATATCTTTTCTTCCAGATTGGGAATCTCTTTTTTGCCTCTGGTTTCAGCATTCCCTTCAGCTTATACTGATGCATGATCCTGAAATACATTCCCAACAGAAGTATGGATGCCAGGATCCAGGCCACCGGACTGGCCATACAGATTCCAAGGAAGCTCTTATAATGAGATGCTGCCAGCGCCGCCCCGCATCTTCCGATCAATTCAGCGATTCCGGCGGTCATGGGGAGGATGCCGTAGCCCATCCCCTGTATTCCGTTCCGATAGATATTGACGACTGCCAGGAATACGAAGGAAACAGCCGCACACCGCAAGCTTACATCGACGAGGGACATAAGCTGCCGGACATTCTCAGAGACGAACAGTACGGTCATATATTTGCCGGCGAAGAAGATCAGGATACCGGTAAATACGGCGTAAATCAGACCCATCCAGGTCGCGCTGCGAAATCCCTGCCGGATCCGGCTGATCTTGCCCGCGCCTGCATTCTGTGCGCAGTAGGTCGACATCGTCGTTCCCAGTGCGACATAGGCCTGGGTAACGATCTGTTCGATCTTGACAGCCGCGGAGTAGCCGGCGACTGCCACAGAACCCAGTGCATTCAGCGCAGATTGTACCACGATCGTTCCGATCGCAGTGATAGAATACTGGAATGCCATGGGGAATCCGATCTTCATCTGCCACAGGGCAAGGTTCCAGTCCATCTTCCAGTCGTCCTTATTGAGATGGAGCAAGGGAACACTCTTTGTAATATAGAAGAGACAGGCGAGGCCGGATATTCCCTGGGAGATCACGGTCGCGTAAGCGGCTCCTGCCGCACCCATATGGAATACGATGATAAATACCAGGTCGAGCAGGATGTTCAAGAGCGCCGCCAGGATCAGGAAATACAGCGGCCGTTTGCTGTCCCCGACCGCACGCAGGATGCTTGCCAGCAGGTTATACATTACCTGAGCCACGATTCCGGCACAGATGATCATGATATAAGAATACGCCTGATCGAACATATCGGACGGTGTATTCATCCAATGCAGGACATTGCGCATCAAGACCATGCTTGTCACGGTGAGCACAATTGACACGATACCAGACAGGATCGCGGCAGATGCGACAGACTTGCGCATCGCCCGGTGATTGCCCGCCCCGTAATGCTGCGCGGTAACGACTGTGAACCCGGCTGTCATCCCCATTAAGAATCCCAGGATCAGAAATGTCAGCGTGCCGCAGGCTCCCACGGCGGCCAGCGCCGAGTTGCCGACGAATTTGCCGACGATGACCGTATCCGCCATGCTGTAGAATTGCTGAAATACATTTCCGATAAAGATAGGGATCGTAAAATTCAGAATAATCTTTGAAGGTTTTCCTATTATCATATCTCGCTCCATGCCTATACCTCCCTGATAATAACTGATTCAATAGAAAACTTTGTATATTATATAAAATATAGATTATGGATGCAAGACATATTTTGACGAAAAACAATTAAATTATCATGCATTTCCCGGCAGTTTTTCTGCATTTCATGCGGGCAGCCATGTTCAGCTATTTGAATGAATCAATTCCTCGTTTGATCCGGAACAGCAGGATCACGTAGATGGTCTCTATGACGGCTGTATAGAATAGAGATAATGTAATCTGTGCAAGGCCAGGTCCGATCAGAGTAAGGTCGTTTAGATAGTTTAACAGAGAGAATAATCCGATCAAAGCGAAGAAGCCCCCAAGGGTCAGTGATAACGCACCGGCGTATTTGACGGCTTGTAAGGCTGCCCGTATTTCCTTTGCTGATAATTTCGCTCCCGGCAGGCACAGTTTCCATGCATTGATATAATCATGAAACCGATTGGAGAACGATATGATCAGGAATTTCGAGCCGAACAGATAGAACATGGTAGGCATATCGAAGATATCGATGATCTTGCCCAGGGGAAGGCTGGAAACAATGAGTCCTGCAAAAGCAAGAGCGATACATAGAATGCCGGTGAACGTGCCGATCTGCCTGCCCTTGTTCTTCGTAGTATTCTCGTTGAGAGCTCCGATCAGATCCACAATATTGTTCTCTGATCTTGCCATGTATTCTTCGGATGGGATTTCTTCCGACAGGAACTTTTCACCTGCAAGAAGTTCATTCACATTGATCTGCAATTCAGAACTAAGCTTCAGAAGGATCGATGCATCCGGCATCCGGTTTCCGGTCTCCCATTTGGATATGGTCTTGTCTGTGACGTCGATTCTCTCTGCAAGCTGTTTCTGTGACAGTCCCTGCTTCTTTCTCATGCTTGCAATAAATTTGCCGATCTTGATCTGGTCCATTGACGATTCCTCCTCCTGTGCAGCAGATATTATAAGAAGTATAGGGCATTTGGGGCGGCGATGCAATCCCCGGGCGTGAGAATGAGTCTCCGAATTGGAGATACTTGATTTTTAGGTGATAAAACGACTATAATAGGATTATAGAAGCAAGGCGGAACAGGTTTCACAGGATGAGAAAGGAGTTGTTATTATGTCAAAACGAATCATCACCATAAACCGAATGTACGGAAGCAACGGAAGAAGGATTGGGAAGGCTCTGTCGGAAGAACTGGGAATCCACTGCTATGACAAGGACCTGATCAGGATTGCCAGCGAGAAGGAGGGACTGCCTTATGAGGAGCTTCTCAAGGTTGATGAGAAGCGTGCCAGCAAGTGGCGCTATCCGTTGGACGAACCGGCGCAGATGGCGCCGCAGTACAGGCTCTATCCGATGAACGATGTGCTCTTTCATGCAGAGAGTGAGATCATTCGGTCAATCGCAGGCCAGGAGGACTGTATCATTATCGGGCGCTGTGCCGGTCATATTCTGGGAGAGCAGTGTCTGAAGGTATTTATCCATGCGCCGTTTGAATACCGGGTCAGGACGGCGGCCGAGCGCATTGAGATTCCGGAGAGCGATGCCCGTGCATTTGTGAAGAAGACGGATAAGGAACGCCGCAGCTATTATGAGTATTTTACAGACGAGAAATGGCTGGATATGGGTGCTTATGATCTCTGTATCGACAGCAGCCGGTTCACAGAGGCGCAGATCGTCAGGATGCTGAGAGAAGCATATGAGGGCATGGAGGTATAAGGAAGATTGCTTTTTTCTAAGGATCATTGGAAGAAGGAGATGCTGCCGGAGATATCGGGATGGAAGATCAGGAATGTAGAATAGCTGCCGGGATACAGTATGTGATTCCCGGCAGTTATTATCTGGAAGGATCTATCGTCAGACATACCAAGGTTGATAGATCTTAAGATCAGTGTTTCGCGTAGACGACATCCCGTTTCAGGCCAGGTGCGGCGGAGGTCTGACCGTCGTTCGGGACGTCTTCCCGTTCGCGGTTGCTCAGGGTTCCGACTTCCATTGCGTCTGCGAAATTGATCGGGTGATTGCGCATATGCACCTTCAAGATCTCGAAGAGCCTGAGTGTCGGCCGTTTGGCTTCCAGTACGCCGGAGACGTCTACATACTTGCAGCCGGTCTGGGAAGCCAGCGTTTTCAGCCGCTGGTTGATCTTGAAGGCGGCGGGGTTGTCGGAGACGACGGGTACGATATAGATCGAGGCCTGTGTCTTCGTGTGGATCATGTAGAGAAGCCACTCATATTTGGAAATGAAGTTATCTATATTGACATTCTCATCAAGAGCGTCAACATCTCCCATGTTCACGAAGATCTTGCGAGGATTCAGATCGTACAGGCATACCTTAAGATAGCTTTCGATCTGGTCGATGCGCACGTCCCGGATGCTCCGGTTATAGATTGGTTCTGTGATCCGGAAGGCCTGTGTCAGTTCTCCGACCGGAAGAGAGGCGAACGTGTTGGAGCCAAATAAGACAACACCGCCTGCTTCTGTTATGCTGTTCAGCTCGCGATAAGATTCCATTTCATCTTCTCCTTGTCTATGAATTGATGGTTTGAAGGGTGTATTTGGGGATGCATTTTCGGAAGAAGTCTCTGTACTGCCGGCAGAGACTTTCTTCGCTTGCCCGGATATCTGTCTGCTAAGTTCGGCGTTTGCTGCCTGCTTCTGCCTGTCATAGCGCCGGTTGATGAAGTAGACGATCACGTTGGCGGATACGACAACCAGATTCAGGAGATATACTACCAGTACATAATTGAATCTGTGGTTATAGATTTTAGCCGAGATTCCAGCCACATATCCTATGATTATAAGAAGTATGAACTGGAGGCTCATGTTGCGCGCTGATCTTGCCTTGATGTTCTTGGCAAGATTCATGGGCCAGGATAATCCAAAGCAGATCAGCATAGTAGATTCAAGAAGTTCAGCCATTGTTGTTTTCCTCACTTTCATTTTGAACGATAACTTTATCTTACATATTTAGTTTAGCATTGACGTATAATTATGTCTAATATATAATATTTATCAAAATCATAATGTTAACATTATAGATAGGAGAAATGATAAATGGAGCTTATGCAGATCCGTTATTTCCTGGAGACGGCGAAGACGAAGCATATGACCAACAGTGCGAAGAACCTGCACATCACGCAGCCGGCGCTGACTCAGGCGATCCGAAGGCTTGAGAAGGATCTGGGGGTGCCGCTTTTCGTGGCGAAGGGGCGTAATATTGTACTGACGGAGTACGGGAAATATCTTCAGGAGAGATTAGAGCCTCTGATGGAGCAGATGGATGCGATTCCGGAGCAGCTTAAGATGATGGTCGCCCTGGAGGGGGAGACGATACATATGAATGTGCTGGCGGCATCGGGACTTGTGATGGAGGCGATCATCGAGTATAAGAAGGAGCATGAGGATATTAATTTCCAGTTACAGCAGAATTCGGAGAGCGATCTCTATGACATAGCTGTGACGACGAAATTATTCTATCTGGGGGAGGATGAGAAGAACCGCTTTGCGTGTGCGGAAGAGATCTATCTGGCAGTACCTAAGAACCCAAGATACCGGGACAGGACGTCGATCAGTCTTGCCGAGGTGGCGGAGGAGGGATTCATAAGCCTTCTTGGCTCCAGGGAGTTCCGCTATATCTGTGACCGGTTCTGCCAGCATGCCGGCTTCACGCCCAAGATCATCTTCGAGAGTGACAATCCTTCTGCCGTTAAGAATATGATCGCAGCCAATATGGGGATCGGTTTCTGGCCGGAATTCACCTGGGGCAGTATTGAGAACGAGCATGTCAAGATGCTGAAGATCGAGGAACCGGTCTGCCAGAGGGATATCATTATTAATTATAACAGAAATAAGACAGACAGCCGTAATGTAGTGGATTTCTATGCGTTTTTGACGGAGTTTTTTGAGAAGAGGAAGAGGAATATACGGCACGGCGGCACAGGGACAAGGAGGAGCATATGAGATTCAGACCATGTATAGACATTCACAACGGAGCGGTGAAGCAGATCGTCGGCGGCAGCCTCAAGGATGAGAACGATCAGGCGGTTGAGAATTTTAAGGCCGGGCAGGGAGCGGATTACTTTGCACATTTATATAGAAGAGACGGGTTAAAGGGCGGGCACATCATCCTTCTTAATCCCCCGTCTTCTGAATATTATGAGAAGACCAGGGAGCAGGCGATGAAAGCGCTTGCGGCGTACCCCGGCGGCCTGCAGATCGGAGGCGGGATCACAGATGAGAATGCAGAAGTGTATCTGGAAGCCGGGGCAAGCCATGTGATCGTTACTTCTTATGTATTCCGGGACGGGGAGATCCGTTGGGAGAACATGGATAAGCTATGCCGGGCCGTGGGCAGGGAGCATGTGGTGATCGACCTGAGCTGCCGCAGGAAGGACGGCGGCTATTATATCGTGACGGACCGCTGGCAGACATTTACCCAGGTGAGGCTGACCCGTAAGGTATTAGAGGAGATCGCAGGATACTGTGATGAATTCCTGGTGCACGGTGTCGATGTCGAGGGGAAGGCGTCAGGGATCGAGGAAGAGTTGGTGAAGCTCCTCGGCAGCCATGCAGAGATACCGACGACCTATGCGGGGGGAATCGGAAGCCTTGGCGATCTGGAACATTTTCGTGAGATTTCAGGCGGGAAGCTTGACTATACCATCGGGAGTGCGTTAGATCTGTTTGGGGGAAATATTCCCTATCAGGCGGTCAAAAATCCTATTACGGAAAATTAAACAGTTTGTTAACAGTTCATAAATTAGTTGAATTGGCCTATGGATAGTGCTAGAATGGAGGATAAAGTGGTCATACCAGGGCGTTTTGGAGCGTGTCCTGGCATCAAATTAGTGATAAGGAGTAATTATCATATGGGTTTAATGCAGAAAATATTCGGAACACATAGTGAGAATGAATTAAAGAGGATCTATCCGATCGTGGATGAGGTTGAGTCGCTTGAGGCGGTGATGCAGAAGCTGTCGGACAGTGAATTGAAGGATAAGACGAGAGAGTTTAAGGCAAGGCTCGCCGATGGCGAGACGTTGGACGACGTGCTGCCGGAGGCATTTGCGGTAGTGCGGGAGGCATCGGTGAGGGTGCTTGGGCTTCGGCACTTCCGGGTTCAGATCATCGGCGGCATCATCCTTCATCAGGGGCGTATCTCCGAGATGCGTACCGGTGAAGGTAAGACGCTGGTGTCTACACTTCCGGCGTATCTGAACGCGTTGACCGGTGAAGGCGTACATGTTGTAACGGTCAATGATTATCTGGCGAAGCGTGATGCCGAGTGGATGGGACAGGTACATGAATTCCTGGGACTTACGGTCGGCGTCGTGCTGAACAGTATGGATAATGACGAGAGACGCGCAGCCTATAACTGTGATATTACTTATGTGACGAACAACGAGCTGGGCTTCGATTACCTGAGAGATAACATGGTGATCTACAAGGAGCAGTTAGTACAGAGAGGGCTTAAGTATGCCATCATCGATGAGGTGGACTCTGTATTGATCGACGAGGCGAGGACGCCGCTGATCATATCCGGACAGAGCGGGAAGTCCACGAAGCTCTATGAAGCGTGCGATATCCTGGCGCGCCAGTTAGAGCGCGGGGAAGCCAGCGGGGAATTCAGCAAAATGAATGCCATTATGGGCGAGGATATTGAGGAGACCGGGGATTTCATTGTCAACGAGAAGGAGAAGAATATCAATCTGACCGAGGACGGTGTCAAGAAGGTCGAGAAGTTCTTCCACATTGAGAACCTGGCGGATCCGGAGAATCTGGAGATCCAGCATAACATTATCCTGGCGCTGCGCGCCCATAACCTGATGTTCAGGGATAAGGATTATGTGGTGAAGGAGGACGAGGTCCTGATCGTCGACGAGTTTACGGGACGTATCATGCCGGGACGCCGTTATTCCGACGGTCTGCATCAGGCGATCGAGGCGAAGGAGCACGTGAAGGTGAAGAGAGAGAGCAAGACGCTCGCGACGATCACCTTCCAGAATCTGTTTAATAAATTTGCGAAGAAGGCGGGTATGACCGGTACGGCTCTGACAGAGGAGAAGGAGTTCCGTGAGATCTACGGGATGGACGTTATCGAGATCCCGACCAACAAGCCGGTTGCCCGTAAGGATCTGGACGATGCGGTGTATAAGACCCAGAAGGAGAAGTTCCGGGCAGTCTGCGACGCCATCGAGGAAGCCCACGCAAGACATCAGCCGGTGCTGGTGGGTACCATCACGATCGAGAATTCCGAGCTTCTGAGCGGGATGCTTAAGAGGCGGGGGATCAAGCACAATGTATTGAATGCCAAGTTCCACGAGATGGAGGCTGAGATCGTTGCTCAGGCGGGCGTACATGACGCGGTGACCATTGCCACCAATATGGCGGGCCGAGGTACGGATATCAAGCTGGACGACGAGGCGAAGGAAGCCGGAGGACTTAAGATCATCGGTACGGAGCGGCATGAGTCCAGGCGTATCGACAATCAGCTCCGCGGACGTTCCGGACGTCAGGGAGACCCGGGAGAGTCCAGGTTCTACATTTCCCTGGAGGACGACCTGATGCGTCTGTTCGGTTCCGAGCGTCTGATGAGCGTATTCACGGCTCTGGGCGTGGAAGACGGAGAACAGATAGAACATAAGATGCTCTCGAGCGCCATCGAGAAGGCACAGCAGAAGATCGAGGCCAATAACTTTGGTATCCGTAAGAACCTGCTGGATTACGATCAGGTTATGAACGAGCAGAGAGAGATCATCTATGAGGAGAGACGCCGGGTACTGGACGGCGAGAATATGCGTGATTCCATTTTCCATATGATGAATGAATATGTGGAGAATGTGGTGGATATGGTGACAGGCAAGGATCAGGATTACGACGAGTGGAACCTGTCGGAGCTGAACCTTACCATCCATAATACGATCCCGATCGCGGCAGTCACCGAGGAAGACGTGCGCGGGATGGGTCAGAAGGAACTGAAGCATCTGTTAAAGGAACGGGCTGCCAAGGCGTATGAGGCGAAGGAGACAGAGTTCCCGGAGGCAGAGCATGTCCGTGAGGTTGAGCGTGTGATCCTTCTGAAGGTGATCGATGCGAAGTGGATGGCCCACATTGACGATATGGATCAGCTTCGCCAGGGGATCGGCCTGCAGGCTTACGGCAACAGGGATCCGAAGGTAGAGTACAAGATGTTAGGCTACGATATGTTCGACGAGATGACGAAGAGTATCGCGGAGGATACGATCCGCGCGCTGTTCCATGTAAGGATCGAACAGAAGGTAGAGAGAGAACAGGTGGCGAAGGTGACCGGAACGAACCGGGATGATACCGCTGTGCGCGGACCTAAGAAGCGTGCGGAGAAGAAGGTATATCCGAACGATCCGTGTCCGTGCGGAAGCGGTAAGAAGTATAAGCAGTGCTGTGGCCGGAAGTGATAAGTACAGGCGTCCAAAAGGCCGGGCTATTATAATATAGAAAGAGGTGATGAGATGGTTGAATTAGATCAGTTTAAGACTTTGATGAATGCATACGAAGAACCTCTTGCCGGAATGAGGGATTCACTTTGACCTTGCAGGCAAGGAGAGACGTATTGAGGAGCTGCAGAAGAAGATAGAGGAGCCGGGATTCTGGGATAACCCGGAGGAATCGCAGAGTCTGATGAAGGAGCTTAAGAGTCTCCAGGAGCTTACGGATACGATTAAGAAGCTGTATACTTCATATGATGATATCAATCTCCTGATCGAGATGGGCTATGAGGAGAACGACGCTTCCATGGTGAAAGAGCTGGAGTCGGAGATCAGGGAGTTCGAGGAGGAATTCGAGGCTCTCAGGATCCGGACGCTTCTGTCCGGAGAATATGATTCCTGCAATGCGATCGTGACGATCCATGCGGGGGCGGGAGGAACCGAATCCTGCGACTGGGCCAGCATGCTCTATCGGATGTACAGCCGCTGGTCGGAGAGAAAGGGATTCTCGATCCAGGTGCTCGATTATCTGGACGGGGATATTGCAGGGACGAAGGCGGTCACTTTTGAGGTGAGCGGTGACAATGCTTACGGCTATCTGCAGTCCGAGAAAGGTGTACACCGCCTGGTAAGAATCTCGCCGTTCAATGCGGCGGGAAAGAGACAGACGTCCTTTGCTTCCTGTGACGTGGTTCCGGATATCGAGGATGAGATCGATATTGAGATCGCGGACGATGAGCTGAAGATCGACACATACCGCGCAAGCGGGGCGGGAGGCCAGCATGTCAATAAGACGTCCTCGGCGATCCGTATCACCCACCTTCCTACGGGAATCGTAGTGCAGTGTCAGAATGAGCGTTCCCAGCATTTTAATAAGGAGAAGGCCATGCAGATGCTGAAGGTGAAGCTTAAGCTTCTAAAGGAACAGGAGCAGGCGGAGAAGGTATCGGGTATACGCGGGGAAGTTAAGGAGATCGGGTTTGGGAATCAGATCCGTTCGTATGTGATGCAGCCTTATACGATGGTGAAGGATCACAGGACCAATGAGGAGAACAGTAATGTTACGGCGGTGCTGGACGGCAGTATCGATATGTTTATAAATGCGTACCTTGTGAGAAGGAGGAACAACGAATGGTAAATATAGCAGTTATGGGATACGGAACGGTAGGCTCCGGGGTTGTGGAGGTCGTGAATACCAACGGCGCCCGCATCAACCAGAGGATCGGTGATGAACTGAATATTAAGTACGTGCTGGACTTAAGGGATTTCCCGGATGATCCGATCCAGGAGAAGATCGTCCATGATTTCGAGAAGATCGTGTCGGATGACGAGATCAAGGTCGTGGTGGAGGTGATGGGCGGGATCGAGCCGGCATATACCTTCGTCAAGAGATGCCTTCAGGCGGGGAAGAGCGTGGCTACATCGAACAAGGCGCTGGTGGCCAAGCACGGTGCGGAGCTTCTGTCTATTGCCAAAGAGCAGAATATTAATTTCCTGTTCGAGGCGAGCGTGGGCGGCGGGATTCCGATCATCCGTCCGCTGAATTCTTCTCTTACGGCGGATGAGATCGAGGAGATCACCGGTATCCTGAACGGAACTACGAACTATATGCTGACGAAGATGTTCTATGAAGGGGCAGATTACGATACGGTCCTTAAGGAGGCGCAGGCCAACGGGTATGCAGAGCGCAATCCGGAGGCGGATGTGGAAGGATATGACGCCTGCAGGAAGATCGCGATCCTGTCATCCCTGATCTCGGGGCAGCAGGTTGATTTTGAAGATATTTACTGTGAAGGAATCACGGAGATCTCGGTGGAAGATATGAAGTATGCGAAGGCTATGGGAACGACCATCAAGCTTCTGGCTTCCAGTAAGCGCCATGCGGGGAACCGTCTTCATGCCATTGTGGCGCCGTGTATGCTGTATCCGGAGCACCCTCTTTACAATGTCAACGGTGTGTTTAATTCTATTTTCGTACACGGCAATGTCCTGGGCGACGCAATGTTCTATGGGAGCGGGGCAGGAAAGCTCCCCACAGCGAGTGCGGTCGTGGCGGATGTGGTGGATGCGGCGAAGCATCTGAACCGGAATATCATGACCATGTGGAAGCAGGAGAAGCTGCAGTTAGAGGACAAGGCGGATGCGAAGCGCCGGTTCTTTGTCAGGATCAGGGGGAAGGAAGAAGAACTGCTTCCCCGGCTTCGCGATTCCTTTGGAGAGGTTGAAGTCGTGAGGGCAGAAGGACTGGAAGGAGAATTCGGTTTCGTGACTCCTGTGATGATGGAAGGCGATTATGTGACAAGGGCGAATATCTATCGGGATCAGATCCTTCACATGATCCGTGTAGAGGGTTAGGAGTGAAGAATCAATGAAATATGTAATCGTTTTAAGTGACGGTATGGCAGGCAGGCCGCTTGAAGAGCTGGGCGGGAAGACGACGCTTCAGGCTGCAAGGACGCCTGTGATGGACAGTCTTGCGCCGGTGTCGGAGCTTGGCATGGCGTCCATGGTTCCGGAGAGTATGGCGCCGGGAAGTGATACGGCCAATCTCTCGGTCATGGGCTATGACCCGAAGATCTATTATACAGGCAGATCTCCGTTGGAGGCGCTTAGTATCGGGGTACAGATGGAGGATACAGACGTATCGTTCCGGTGCAACCTTGTCTCTGTGACGGAGGAGGAAGGGGAGTATGAAGACCAGGTCATCCTCGACCACAGCTCCGACGAGATTGATACGGAGGATGCGGCGGTTCTTATTGAAGCTCTGAAGGATGGGCTTGGAAGAGAAGGTTATGAATTCTACGCGGGCACCAGTTACCGCCACCTGTTGATCTGGAAAGAAGGGAAGGTGATAGAATTGACGCCTCCTCACGATATCCTGACACGCCGGATCGGGGAATATCTTCCCAAGGATGAGGTGCTGCGGGATATGATGAAGAAGAGTTATGACATCCTGAGAAACCACCCTCTGAATGTAAAACGTAAGGAACAGGGATTAAAACCGGCGAACTCGGCATGGTTCTGGGGAGCGGGGAAGAGGCCGGCCCTTACATCCTTCGGGGAACGTACCGGGAAGAAGGGCGTGATGATCTCTGCGGTAGATCTGCTCAAGGGGATTGCAGTCGGTGCAGATATGGACCGGATCCTGGTAGAAGGAGCCAACGGCGGACTCCATACGAATTATGAGGGCAAGGCCGGCGCGGCTGTGGAGGCTCTCACCAAAGGCGGGTATGATTTTGCTTATATCCATGTAGAGGCTCCGGACGAGATGGGGCATCAGGGAAGGATAGAAGACAAGATCACTGCGATAGAATATGTGGATGAGAAGATATTGGGGGGCGTGCTGGATGGGCTTCGGAAGGCGGGAGAGGATTTCCGCATCTTACTGCTTCCGGATCATCCGACACCGATAGAGGCGCGCACCCATACGGGCGAGCCAGTTCCATATCTTCTGTATGACAGTACCAGAGATTCCCGGGGAGCGGCAGCCTATTCTGAGGAGACGGCAGCGCTGACAGGAAGAAAATGGCAGGACGGATACCTCCTGATCGGACATTTGTTAGAAGAGGTGCATCCGGAGGAGGAACTATGCTGATAGTTAAGAAATTTGGCGGCAGCTCCGTGGCGAATAAGGAGAGGATCTTTAATGTTGCCAGGAGATGTATAGAAGATTATAAAGCGGGAAATGATGTGGTCGTCGTGTTGTCTGCGATGGGGGATACGACAGACGAGCTGCTGGCGCTTGCGGATACGATCAATCCCAGGGCCAAGAAGCGGGAGATCGATATGCTTCTTACCACGGGCGAGCAGGTATCCGTATCCCTGATGGCTATGGCTATGCAGTCCCTTGATGTGCCGGCAGTGTCCCTGAACGCGTTCCAGGTGCGGATGCATTCTACTTCCAGGTACGGCAATGCACGGTTTAAGCGTGTGGAGACAGAGCGGATCCTCCATGAACTGGATTCCCGGAAGATCGTGATCGTGACCGGGTTCCAGGGGGTGAACAAATACGAGGATATCACGACTCTTGGCCGCGGAGGGTCGGATACTACGGCGGTGGCCCTGGCTGCGGCCCTGCATGCGGACAGATGTGAGATCTATACGGACGTGGACGGCGTATATACGGCAGATCCAAGGGTGGTCAGGAATGCCAGGAAGATCGACATGATCACCTATGATGAGATGCTGGAGCTTGCAAGTCTTGGAGCCAGAGTTCTCCACAACCGTTCGGTGGAGATGGCCAAGAAGTATAACGTAGAGCTGGTCGTCAGATCCAGCCTGAACCGTTCAGAAGGAACCGTAGTCAAGGAGGCAAAGGGGATGGAGAAATTATTAGTGACCGGTGTGGCTGCCGACAAGAATACAGCCAGGATCTCCGTGATCGGAGTGGAGGATAAGCCGGGAATCGCGTTCCGTATCTTCGATACGCTGGCGAAGAATAACATCAATGTAGATATTATCCTGCAGTCTGTGGGAAGAGAGGGGACGAAGGATATCTCCTTTACAGTGGCTTCCGATGATCTGGAGGCAGCGATCAGGAACTTGAGGGAGAACCAGGAGAGACTTACGATACAGGATATCACCTGGAATGAAGACGTGGCGAAATTATCCGTCGTCGGAGCGGGGATGATGAGCAATCCCGGTGTGGCGGCGAAGATGTTCGAAGCCTTGTATAATTCCAGGATCAATATCAATATGATCTCGACTTCTGAGATCCGCATTACGGTGCTGGTACCGGAGAAGGATATCGACAAGGCGATGAACGCCGTCCACGACGGCTTCGCATTGGCAGACTGATCCGCCGGTAAGGGATCACGGAAAGGATGTCATACCGGCGAGACGGCTGTTGTGATATTCTCCGGAGAAGGTTACATCTTCTCCGAACCAGGAAGGCGGGACGAAGGACAGGGCGTCTTCCTCGCTTTGGAATTCAACCTCCACAAGCAGAAGAGGTGCGAGCTGCTCCTCGAAGACGTCAAGCTCTGCAGTCAGACCGCACTTGAGGGGGATCATGTAACGTTTCTTGCGGATCATGTATCCGTCGATCTTGGTGAGAAGATGTTCATAGGCTTCCCGGGTCAGAGGAAGATTATATTCCTCTCTTGCCATAAGGCCCTTGGACTTATAGGTGAGTTCGTACTTATCATTGTCCCGGCGGATCCGTATCACAGGGGAAGTGTTCAGATATCCTTGCGTGATCGTACGGCAGGGATAATCCGTAAGGTGTTCGGGCAGCCGATGTACGAGATATTTGCGTTCGATTTCCAATATTTTGTACCTCCTGTCTGGAAATCATTATAATACAGTTTAGGATGAAAGTAAATTAATATATTAAGAGGAGGGATTGCCATGAAAAAGGTAAGTGTGCTTCTGGCAGATGGATTTGAAGAGGTTGAGGCGCTGACGGTGGTTGATCTGCTGCGCAGGGCGACGATATATGTAGATACGGTTTCGGTCACGGAAGAGTATACGGTGCATGGCTCTCACGGGATCAATGTACAGACAGAGGATTTGTTTGAGGAAGTGAACTTTGTGGAGTCAGACATGATCGTACTTCCGGGAGGGATGCCGGGAACGAAGCATCTCGACGAGCATGCAGGAGTCCGCAGGGTTGTGAAGGACTTCTTCGAGGACGGGAAGAAGATCGGGGCGATCTGTGCGGCGCCGACGGTTCTAAGTAATCTGGGAATTCTGAAAGGGAAGCGTGTCACCTGTTATCCGGCCATGGAGAAGGAGATCCAGGGAGCCGCGCTCACCGGAGCGCCGGTGACGGTGGACGGGAATATCATTACCAGCCGGGGAGTCGGAACGGCGATTGATTTTGCGCTGAAGCTGATCGAGGTCCTTTCAGGAAAAGAGAAGGCAGAGGAAATTGCAGAGTCAATTGTATATGAGAAGAAAAAATAACAGAATAAAAGGGATCAGAAGATTGCTTGGGATCTGTATACTGTGCGCGGCCCTTCTGGCCAATGTGACCGGATGCGGCAGGGATTTTGACGCGGCAGGCTATTCGCAGGCATTGCTTGACCTTACCTTTCAGGCAGATATCACGAAAGCGTCAGCCTTCATGGAGGATGCTTCCGAGGAGGCCCTGATGCAGGCGTACAGGGATTCTATTGACCGGTTTGTAGAAGCCAACGTCACCAGCGGTCTTGAGATCGGTGAGCTTAAGACCACCCGGTTCGCGGAGCTGGTATCCAGGATATTTATGGTCATGCGTTATCAGGTGGGAGAGGCCAGGAAGACCGGGAAGAAGGAATATGAGGTGCCGGTTGAGATCTGGCCGGCGGATGTATTCGTGACCTTCCAGGAGATGCTGGTCGAGGATTCGCTTAAGATGGCGGAGAAGATCGAGAAAGGGGAATATGGGGACGCCGCGGAGGAAGAGGCGGACCAGCAGATCCTGCTCGATATCATCAATCATGCCTATGAGCTGCTGGATACGGCGTATATGGATATTGAATACGGCGAGGAGGAGACGGTGATCTTCCATGTGAGGGCAGAGTCGGGATCCGAGTATTCTGTGGATGAGGATGATATGGACAGCCTGATCCGAAAAATACTTCGTTTAGATGAAATTCAATCAATGTAGGACTGGATATTTAAAGAGGTTTGTGTTATACTTCTTTGGTGAATGTAAAGTAGAATAGTATGCCCATCTCTTTGACTACCGAAGGGTGGGATAGAAACAGGAGGAAATAGCAAATGAGCTTACAGGTAGAGAAGTTAGAGAAAAACATGGCGAAGCTTACTATTGAGGTTTCTGCCGATGATTTAGAGAAAGCACTTCAGAATGCATATAAGAAGCAGAAGAACAGGATCGCGATCCCTGGTTTCCGTAAGGGGAAGGTTCCGCGCCAGATGATTGAGAAGATGTACGGGGCGGAGATCTTCTATGATGATGCGGCGAACGAACTGATCCCCAAGGCATATTCAGAAGCCTATGACGAGAGTGAGATTGAGATCGTATCCAGACCGGAGATCGATGTGGTCCAGATCGAGAAGGGGAAGCCGTTCATCTTCACAGCGACGGTAGCTACGAAGCCGGAGGTAACGCTTGGACAGTATAAGGGACTGGAAGTCGAGAAGATATCCACAGACGTGACGCCGGAAGAGGTTGAGGAGAAGATACAGGAAGAGGCCGAGAAGAATGCCAGGACCATCACAGTAGAGGACCGTCCGGTACAGGATGGAGATGAGATCATCCTCGACTATGAAGGCTTCGTGGACGGAGTTCCGTTCGAGGGCGGCAAGGCTGAGAATTATCCGCTGATCATCGGTTCAGGATCATTTATTCCCGGATTCGAGGAGCAGCTGATCGGTGTGGAAGCCGGAACAGATGTAGAGGTTAACGTTACATTCCCGGAGGAGTACCATGCAGAAGATCTTAAGGGCAAGGCAGCGGTATTCCAGTGTATGGTACATGAGATCAAGGCGAAGGAGCTTCCTGAGATCGACGACGAATTCGCTGCAGAAGTATCAGAATTTGATACATTAGAGGAATACAAAGAGGATGTTAAGGCAAAACTTGAGGAGCAGAAGGCTTCTGAAGGTAAGGAGAAGCAGGAGGATTCTGCTGTTGAACAGGCTGTTCAGAATGCACAGTACGAGCTTCCGGAGGCTATGATCGAGACTCAGGTAATGCAGATGGCTGATGATTTCGCTCAGAGGATGCGGGGACAAGGCCTGACTATGGAGCAGTATTTCCAGTTTACAGGCATGACCTCAGAGAAGATGTTAGAGGATATCAGGCCGCAGGCCGTTAAGAGCATCGAGACTCGTCTTGTATTAGAGGCGATCGTTGAGGCGGAGAATATCGAAGTCAGCGATGAGAAGTTCGACGAGGAGATCGCGAAGATGGCGGACATGTACAAGATGGAAGCGGATAAGTTCAAAGAGTACATGGGCGACAAGGAAAAAGAACGTATGAAGAAAGACATAGCAGTCCAGGAGGCGATCACATTCCTGGTAGAGAATGCTGTTGAAAAATAAGGATTGAATCACAAGGAGGCATATGCATGAGTTTGGTACCTTATGTCATTGAACAGACGAGCCGCGGGGAACGTTCCTACGATATCTATTCGAGGCTTTTGAAGGACAGGATCATATTTCTCGGCGAAGAAGTATCGGATGTGTCGGCGAGCGTTGTAGTTGCACAGCTCCTGTTTCTTGAGGCAGAGGATCCGGAGAAGGATATCCATCTGTATATCAACAGTCCGGGCGGCTCTGTTACGGCAGGTCTGGCGATCTATGATACCATGCAGTATATCAAGTGTGATATAGAGACGATCTGCATCGGTATGGCGGCAAGTATGGGATCATTCCTCCTGGCGGGAGGCACGAAGGGCAAGAGACTCGCGCTCCCGAATGCCGAGATCATGATCCATCAGCCGTCAGGCGGAGCACGGGGCCAGGCAACGGAGATCCAGATTGCCGCGGAACATATATTGAAGACCCGTCAGAGATTGAATCAAATATTATCAGAAAACACAGGACAGCCGATAGAGGTGATCAGTGCTGATACGGATCGGGATAATTTCATGTCGGCAGAGGAAGCGAAGGAATACGGCTTGATCGACGAGGTCATCAAGAACCGTTAAGGAACTGAAGCTTTTGAAGAGGTCCTTGGACGAGGTGAGAGAATGGTAGGAAGGAACGACAATCAGGTGAGGTGTTCGTTCTGTAACAAGACGCAGAATCAGGTGAGAAAGCTGATCGCAGGCCCTAACGGGGCATATATCTGTGATGAGTGTATCGATGTGTGTACCGAGATTCTGGAGGAAGAATTCGAGTACGGCGATGACAGGCAGTGGAATCCGTTCGCGGATATCAATCTGCTTAAGCCGCAGGAGATCAAAGAATTCCTGGATGACTATGTGATCGGGCAGGATGAAGCGAAGAAGGTTCTGTCAGTTGCGGTGTATAATCATTATAAGCGTATCATGGCGGGAAGAGACTTGGGAGTGGAGCTTGGCAAGAGCAATATCCTGATGCTCGGCCCTACCGGCTGCGGCAAGACGCTGCTTGCACAGACGCTTGCACGGATCCTGGGTGTTCCGTTTGCGATCGCGGATGCGACGGCGCTCACGGAAGCAGGATATGTGGGTGAGGACGTGGAGAATATTCTTCTTAAGATCATCCAGGCTGCCGACGGTGACATTGAGCGCGCGGAGTACGGTATCATCTATATTGACGAGATCGACAAGATCACAAGGAAGTCGGAGAATCCGTCGATCACGAGGGATGTATCCGGAGAGGGTGTACAGCAGGCGCTGCTTAAGATCATAGAAGGAACGGTTGCCAATGTACCGCCTCAGGGCGGAAGGAAGCATCCGCATCAGGAATTGATCCAGATTGATACGACGAATATCTTATTTATATGCGGCGGTGCATTCGAGGGGATCGATAAGATCATAGAGAAGAGGATCGACCGCAAGTCCATCGGATTTAACGTGGAGATCGGAGAGAAGCATGTGGATGATGTTGACAGGCTTCTGAAACAGGTGCTCCCGCAGGATCTTGTGAAATTCGGGCTGATCCCGGAGCTGGTAGGCCGTGTGCCGGTTACCGTTCCGTTGGAGATGCTGGATAAGGGTGCTCTGATCCAGATATTGACGGAGCCGAAGAATGCTATTGTGAAGCAGTATCAGAAGATGCTGGAGCTTGACGGTGTGCAGTTGGAATTCGACGGGGACGCGCTGGAAGCGATCGCAGAGACTTCTCTGAAGAGGAAGACCGGAGCCAGAGGCCTGCGTGCGATCATGGAGAGTATCATGATGGATATCATGTACAGGGCTCCGTCAGATGATTCGCTGAAGACCTGCAGGATCACGGAGAATACCGTGAAGGGAATCGGGGAGCCGCTATGTGAACGCATCTCTGTCAGATCAGAGAGTGCATAGAATGCGGAATGTGTGATTGTAAGTTAGAAAGAATAACAGGCAGACGGGTACGGGGGAAGTTTGGCGTACCCGCTGCAAAGCGAAGAATCTCGAAAGCGAGATTCTTTTTCGTAAGGAGAATTGCTTATGAGTAGAGAGATAATGAGCCTGCCTATGGTGACTCTAAGAGGGATCACCATATTACCGGAGATGGTCCGCCACTTTGATATCAGCAGACCCAAGTCTGTCAAGGCAATAGAAGAGGTTGTGGAAGGGAACCAGAAGATATTCCTGACCGCCCAGAAGGATCTTGAGGTGGAGGAGCCGGGAATGGCAGATGTATACCGGACAGGCTGTATTGCGACTGTCCGGCAGATCATTAAGCTTCCAAGGAAGGTGAGCAGGGTTCTGATCACAGGAGAAGAGAGAGCCTGTATCAATACCTTAGAGTTTGAAGAACCCTATCTTCGCGCCAATGTAACGATCGTACCGGATACAGATACATCCAGGGAAGATACGGGCGCGGATGAGCACCCGCTGAACCTGGAGGGGATGCTTCGCGGGATGAAGGACATCTTCAAGGAATATATGGGGAAGAACCCGAAGCTTTCGAAGGAGCTGGCAGCACAGATCGAGAGTATCAATGAGTTAAAGAAGTTGGTCGACGTAGTCGCGGCGAACGCGCCGTTCTCTTACACGGACGCGCAGCAGCTTCTTGAGGAAGCAGACCTGATGCGCCGTTACGAGCTGCTGGCGTTCAAGCTGATGAATGAGATCCAGATCATGAATGTCAAGGATGAGATCCATGCGAAGGTCAAGGAGAGAGTAGACAAGAACCAGCGGGAATATATCCTGAGGGAAGAGGCGAAGCTGATCCGTGAGGAACTGGGATACGACAGCACACTGACGGATGCGGAAGAATTCGAGCAGAAGACGGAGGCGCTTCTGGCTTCGGACGAAGTAAAAGAGAAATTAAAAAAAGAGATCCGAAGATTCCAGAATTCCATGGGAAGCCAGGCAGAGAACGGGGTGATCCGCACCTATATCGAGACGATGCTTGAGATGCCGTGGGATAAGATGTGTACAGAGCATGAAGATATCAAATATGCGAAGCAGGTTCTTGAAGAAGACCATTACGGTCTTGAGAAGGTCAAAGAGAGGGTCCTCGAGTTCCTTGCGGTAAGGGCGCTTACGAAGAAGGGCAATGCGCCGATCCTCTGTCTGGTGGGACCTCCGGGGACCGGTAAGACTTCGATCGCCAGGTCTCTGGCCAGAGCGCTCAAGAAGCCGTATGTGCGCATTTCGCTTGGCGGCGTGCGTGACGAAGCGGAGATCCGGGGACACAGGAAGACTTATGTGGGGGCCATGCCGGGCAGGATTGCCAACGGTCTGAAGCAGGCAGAGGTGAAGAACCCGCTGATGCTCCTGGACGAGATCGATAAGGTCAGCAATGATTATAAGGGAGATACCTTCTCGGCGCTCCTCGAAGTATTGGACAGCGAGCAGAACCGCAAGTTCCGCGACCATTACCTGGAGGTCCCGGTGGATTTGTCCGAGGTATTGTTCGTCACGACGGCGAATACGCTGCAGACGATCCCCAGGCCGCTCCTGGACCGTATGGAGGTGATCGAGGTCAGCAGCTATACGGAGAATGAGAAGCTTCACATTGCGATGGAGCATCTGATTCCCAAGCAGCTTAAGAAGCACGGGCTTAAGGATGATCAGCTTACCATCAGCAAGAAAGCGCTGTGGAAGATGGCGCGCAATTATACCAAGGAAGCGGGTGTCCGCCAGTTGGAGCGCAAGATCGGTGATATCTGCCGCAAGACGGCACGGGAGATCCTGGAGACGAAGAAGGAGTCGGTACGTGTGACGGAGCGCAATATCGCCCATTATCTCGGCAAGGAGCTGTATATTTACCAGATGGCAAATGAGGCGGACGAGGTCGGGATCGTGCGGGGACTGGCGTGGACCAGCGTCGGCGGGGATACGCTGCAGATTGAGGTCAACATCATGCCGGGTGAGGGTGAGGTACTTCTGACCGGGCAGATGGGCGATGTGATGAAGGAATCGGCGAGGACGGGAATCAGCTATATCCGTTCCGTGAGCAAGGAGCACAAGGTTGATGAGCATTTCTTCAAGGAGCATGATGTGCACATCCATATTCCGGAAGGGGCGGTTCCAAAGGACGGCCCGTCGGCGGGAATCACCATGGCGACGGCCATGATGTCGGCGATCACCGGAAGGAAAGCAAGGGCGGATCTGGCCATGACCGGAGAGATTACCCTGCGGGGGCGGGTGCTTCCCATCGGAGGGCTTAAGGAGAAGCTTCTGGCTGCTAAGAACGCGGGGATCAAGATGGTACTCGTGCCTAAGGAGAATGAGTCTGATGTGGAGGAGCTGTCCAATGAGATCACCAGGGGACTTAAGATCATTCCGGTATCTCATATGGACGAGGTGCTGAAGCTTGCGCTTGCGCCGAAAAAGAAGGCAAAATAGCAACAGAAAAGGATGAAGAATGGTTATTAAGAATGTTAATTTGGAGACGGTATGCGGGATCACAAGCAAGCTGCCGGAAAATACGCTGCCGGAGATCGCATTTGCCGGCAAATCAAACGTAGGAAAGTCATCGCTCATCAACGCTCTGATGAACCGCAAGTCCTATGCGCGCATCTCTGCGACGCCCGGGAAGACGCAGACGATCAATTTCTATAATATCAATCAGGAATTCTATCTGGTAGACCTTCCGGGGTATGGATATGCGAAGGTGTCAGAGCAGGAGAAGCAGAAGTGGGGACAGATGGTGGAGCGTTACCTGCACGGCTCGAAACAGCTTCGCGCCGTGTTCCTGCTGATCGATATCCGGCATGATCCTTCTGCCAATGATAAGCTGATGTACGACTGGATCGTGTCGCAGGGATATCATCCCATTATTATCGCAACGAAGCTTGATAAGATCAAGAGAAGCCAGAAGGATAAGCAAGTCAGGATAATAAGGCAGGGGCTGGGGCTTCTGCCGGGAACGATCGTGATCCCGTTCTCTTCTGTTACCAAGCAGGGGAGGGACGAGATCTGGGAGCTTGCAGAGCGTGAGTATCTGGTGTAGGGCAAGAAGGTGAAATAAACGCATGGAGATGAATTTTAAAGAAAAGCTGCGGGATGAGCGGCCTTACTGGAAGGTGGCGGTGAGCCTGGGATTCAGCCTGGTTGGGACCTGCCTGTTCCTGTATTTTGGATATAAGCTGCTTGGCTTTTTCATGCCATTCGTGATCGGATGGTGTATCGCGTCTATTGCAAGTCCTGTGGTGAACTGGCTTGAGAAGCGGTTGAAGATCATCAAGAAATGGGGGTCTGCGCTGATCATCATCGGTGTACTGGGCGTGGTGGGTCTGTTGATCTATCTGTTGGGCAGCACGCTGTCAAGGGAGATCGCAAGACTGATCCAAGATATGCCGGAGATGTATGAGGACCTGGATGCGGGGATGGCTACAGTGGGAGACAGCCTGAATGGGGTCTTCAGGCTGCTGCCTGCCGAAGTGCAGGAAGGATGGCATACGATGATGGAGAGTTTGGAGCAGACGGCGGGAGATATCATAGGGAAGCTCAGTGAGCCGACGGTGTCGGCGGCGGGAAGATTCGCCAAACGGATCCCCTCGGCGCTGGTGGCAGTTATCGTGACGTTTATCTCGGCGTACTTCTTTATCGCGGAGCGGGAGGATGTGATCCGATGGTCGAAACAGATCGCCCCGGACGCTCTTGTGAGCCGGATGACCATGGTGGTAGATAACTTCAAGTATGCGGTCGGGGGATACTTCAAAGCCCAGTTTAAGATCATGGGAGTGGTCTATGTGCTGTTATTAGCAGGCTTCCTGA
Source organism: uncultured Dorea sp. (assembly GCA_947388185.1). GTDB lineage: Bacteria > Bacillota > Clostridia > Lachnospirales > Lachnospiraceae > Sporofaciens. Next base: position 53,755 of record CANDQP010000002.1, read on the forward strand.
TCCTGAGGATTCATTTTGCCGTGCTGCTTGCGCTGCTGATCGCTTTCCTGGATTTTCTGCCCTTCTTTGGTACGGGTACGGCGCTGCTTCCCTGGGTTGCCTATAAATTCATGGTAGGGAATTATCGGATGGTAGTGGGGCTTCTCATATTATATGGGGTCACACAGCTTGTGCGTCAGTTGATTCAGCCCAAATTAGTCGGGGACAGCATGGGATTGAAGCCGTTGGTTACACTGGTACTGTTATATATCGGCTACAAAACGGGAGGTGTGTTCGGCATGATCTTCGCGGTTCCGGTCGGAATGATCGCGATCAACCTGTATAAGGCGGGCGCTTTCGACTATATACTGGATGATGTGAAGATTCTGGCAGAAGGGGTTATGAGCCTGCGCAATTGATGCCTTTACGGCCAGAGTCCTGACCGGTATAATAAGAATAGCTGATAGTATAGAAATGATAATAGGAGTGAAGCGATATGGAACAGATGTTGAAGGAGTTCAAGGAAGATCTCACAGAATTCCGTGAGGTAACCGACAGGTTTTATGCAAAAGAAGTCAGTATGAAAGAGTACAAGGGATTCTCCGGCGGATTCGGAAGCTATGCCCAGAAAGGCGGGAATGCAAGCATGCTCAGGCTTCGGATACCGGGAGGGAGACTGACGAAGGAGAAACTAAAGTTCGTAGCCGACTCTGTAGCCGAGTACGGAGTAGAGAAGGCACATTTCACAACGTGCCAGACCATACAGTTCCATAACCTGAATGCAGAGGCGGTCTGTGGCATCATGGAGAAGGCTCTTGACGCCGGGATCATCACCAGGGGCGGTGGCGGAGATTTCCCCAGGAATGTCATGGTATCCCCGTTGTCCGGTGTGGAAGAGGGCGAATATTTTGACGTGCTGCCATATGCAGAAGCCGTATCGGACTATCTGCTTGGATTCATTAAGTCGGTGAAGATGCCAAGGAAGCTCAAAGTAGGCTTCTCGAACTCGCCTGCCAATGAGACCCATGCTACGTTCCGTGATCTGGGATTTGCTGCCCGGAAGGATGGGAGCTTCGACGTGTACAGCGCGGGCGGTCTGGGGAATAATCCTCGCATGGGCGTGAAGGTAGCGGAGCAGGTGCCGGGAACAGAGGTGCTGTATTATGTGAAGGCCATGGTGGAGACTTTCATCGCCTACGGTAATTATGAGAACCGCGGGAAGGCAAGGACACGCTATATGCAGGAGACTTTGGGCGCGGACGGATATAAGAAGGCTTATCTTGAGAAGCTTGAAGCTGTGAAAGCAGGCGAAGATCTTAAGCTTGAGATGATCGAACGGCCGGTCAATAAGAAGGGGAACGGCACGGAAGCTTCTGGCAGCCGTGTGATCCCTCAGAAACAGGACGGGCTGTACGCCGTGGCGTATCATCCGATCGGCGGGATTCCGGCGGTTACCTGGTTTGCCGGGATCTATGAGACTGTGAAGGATATGGAGGAGGCTGAACTTCGGATCGGGCCGGATGAGACGATCTATATCATCAACCTGAACGGAGAGGAAGCAGGGAAGGTACTTGAGGCTACGGCTGACGGTGCGAGGGACCTGTTCGAGACTTCGGTCGCCTGTATCGGGGCAACGATCTGTCAGGTAGGTCTGCGGGATTCCCAGGGAGTTCTGGCGCAGATTATAGAAGAAGTAAGGAAGCATGATTTCGCGGACGGTGTACTGCCAAGGATCCATATCTCAGGATGTACTTCTTCCTGCGGGACGCATCAGATCGGAACGCTTGGTTTCCACGGCGGCGTGAAGAGGGTGAATGATGTCGTGGAACCGGCATTTACCTTCCATGTGAACGGATGCGGCCAGGCGGGCGAGGAGCGGTTTGGAGAGCAGTGTGGCGTGATGCTGCAGAAGGATATGCCGGCATTCTTCGTGGAGTTAGGACAGGCTGTGTCTGCGGAGGATACGACTTATGATGCATGGTATGCCAGGGATCCAGGAAAGCTTAAGGCGCTTGCGGAGAAATATCTGTATTAATAATGACGAGAGGACAGAGACTTGCGGGGGGAAGAACCTTCCCCGGCAGGTCTTTTTTACGTGGAGATCCATCGTTTGAATTCATGAAATTTGCGCTTGACTTTATTGTGGTAAATTGGTAATATAGTAGCGTACTGTGTTGACCTGATCATTTTCAGCGGATGAGAATTCAGGCAAATCATTTAGCAATCAGAATATGAATATTGAGGTGGAAGATTATGAAAAAATTAGTTGTTTTTATGCTTACGATGGTGATGGTATTCTCACTGACCGCATGCGGCGGTTCAGATGATAAGTCTGATTCCGGTTCAGACGGCGGTGCAAGCTCCGGTACGGAATCCGACGCAGATTCCGGATCCGGTGCTTCTGACGGAAGCGATCTGGAGTATGTGAAAGACAAGGGAACCCTGGTAGTCGGTATCACGGATTTTGAGCCGATGGATTACAAGGGAGACGGTGACGAATGGATCGGCTTTGATGCGGATATGGCGAAGGCATTTGCCGAAAGTATCGGTGTCGAGGCGGAATTCGTAGAGATTGACTGGGATAACAAGATCATGGAGCTGGACGGCAAGACCATCGACTGCGTATGGAACGGTATGACCCTCACAGACGAGGTGACCAGCGCTATGGAGTGTTCCAATGCTTATTGCAACAACGCGCAGGTAGTGATCGTTCCGGCCAGTGAAGCGGACAAGTATCAGGATACGGACAGCCTGTCAGACCTTTCATTCGCGGTGGAGGCAGGAAGCGCGGGAGAAGCCGCGGTGGCTGATCTGGAGCTTGAGTATACGCCGGTGAAGGCACAGTCGGACGCTTTGATGGAAGTAGCGGCAGGGACGTCAAGTGCGGCAGTGATCGATTCACTGATGGCAGCTGCTATGGTAGGGGAAGGTACAGGGTATGCAGATCTGACCTATACCTGCGGACTGAATGACGAGGAGTACGGCGTCGGCTTCCGCAAAGGCTCCGACCTTGCAAAAGCGCTGAATGATTACTTCGCGGCTGCTTATGCGGACGGAAGCATGATGGAGTGCGCAGAGACTTATGGGGTACAGGCTGCGATCATTGAGCAGTAACAGAAAGCAGGATACAGATATGGGACAGATTATGGAACAGATGCCGATCGTTGTGGACGCGTTGAATATCGGCTTTTTACAGACGTTAAAACTTTTCTTTGTAACATTGATCGGTGCATTTCCGCTGGGACTGGTGATCGCATTTGGTTCGATGTCCCGGTTTGGGCCGCTTAAGTATTTTTCGAAATTCGTTGTATGGATCATAAGGGGAACGCCTTTGATGATCCAGCTTCTGATCATCTATTATTTCCCGGGGCTGGTATTACATACTCCGATCTGGGGCGGCGGTGAGTCCGGCCGTTTTCTGGCGGCAGCCTTTTCGTTTGTACTGAATTATGCTTGTTATTTCTCTGAGATATACCGCGGCGGGATTCAGGGAGTGCCGATCGGTCAGGAAGAGGCGGGGCTGGTGCTTGGTATGACAAGGAGACAGATATTCTTCAAGATCACCCTGCTGCAGATGATCAAGCGGATCGTTCCGCCCATGTCCAATGAGATCATCACTCTGGTCAAGGATACCTCCCTTGCGCGCATCATCGCGCTGCAGGAGATCATCTGGGCAGGACAGGCGTTCATGAAGGGATCTCACGGTATCTCAGGCGCTATCTGGCCGTTGTTTTTTACTGCGGTCTATTATCTTATATTCAATGGTATCCTGACGCTTCTGCTTGGACGGCTGGAGCGCAGGCTGGATTATTTCAGATAGAGGAGGGCGGATGTGATGTCAATATTAGAAGCAGAGCATATATGCAAATCTTTCAATCGGACGAAGGTGCTGAAGGATATCAGTTTTTCACTGGAGAAAGGACAGGCGCTTTCCATCATAGGTTCCTCCGGGAGCGGGAAGACGACCTTACTTCGATGCCTCAACTTCCTGGAAACTCCTGATAAGGGAATTATCCGGGTAAATGATGAGATTCTCTTCGACGCAGAGGATCCGTCTACCAGGTTAGAAGCGTCGATCCGTAAGAAGCGGCTTCATTTCGGGCTCGTGTTTCAGTCGTTCAATCTGTTCCCGCAGTATACGGCGCTTCGGAACGTGATGCTGGCAAGGGAGCTTCTGGCTTCAGAGCAGCCGGACTATAAGGCGAGGAAGAAGGAGATCTTAGAGGAGATCCGTGTGCAGGCGGAAACTTTGCTTGATCAGATGGGACTTGCGAACCGCAAGGATAATTATCCGCATCAGCTATCCGGCGGACAATGCCAGAGAGTTGCTATCGCCAGGGCGTTGGCGCTGCAGCCGGATATCCTGTGTTTTGATGAGCCGACGTCCGCTCTGGACCCGGAATTGACCGGAGAGGTCTTAAGAGTGATCAAGGAGCTGGCAGACGAGAATACGACGATGGTGATCGTTACTCATGAGATGGCATTCGCCAGAGATGTGGCGGATCATGTGATCTTCATGGACGACGGGAGTATCGTGGAACAGGGAGAACCGATGCAGGTGTTCGAACATCCCAGAGAAGAGAGGACCAGACAGTTTTTGCAGAGATTCACACAGGGGTAATGAAACTGCCGCATTAAGAATGATCGGGTATCGTTCTTATGCGGCAGTTTTTTTAGAATTATCCATATTACATCTTTAAAAAATCCAATATCTATTGTATAGTAGGTAGGTAATATTTTTTTGGAATACACAGTAAGCAAAATATCAGAAAGAGGGATACCACATGAAGCCAATCAAAGAAGGAAAAGTACGTGAGATCTATGATAACGGCGACAGCCTGATCATGGTTGCGACTGATCGTATCAGTTGCTTTGATGTCATTCTGAAGAACGATGTGACCAAGAAGGGGACGGTCCTGACTCAGATGTCTAAGTTCTGGTTCGATATGACAAAGGACATTCTCCCAAACCACATGATCTCAACGGATGCAGGGGATATGCCGGAGTTCTTCCAGTCTCCGCAGTTTGACGGGAACAGTATGATGTGCAGGAAGCTTAACATGCTCCCGATCGAGTGTATCGTCCGCGGTTATATTACCGGCAGCGGATGGGCCAGCTATCAGAAGGACGGCACTGTATGCGGGATCAGGCTGCCGGAAGGCTTGAAAGAGTCCGATAAGCTGCCGGAGCCTATCTATACGCCGTCAACGAAGGCGGAGATCGGAGATCATGACGAGAATATTTCATATGAGCAGAGTATCGCCCATCTGGAGAAATATTTCCCGGGCAAGGGAGAGGAATATGCTGCGAAGCTTCGCGACTGCACCCTTGCGCTCTATAAGAAATGTGCGGATTACGCGCTTACACGCGGCATCATTATCGCAGATACCAAGTTCGAGTTTGGTCTGGATGAGAAGGGCAATATCGTCATCGGCGACGAGATGCTGACGCCGGACAGCTCACGGTTCTGGCCTGCGGACGGGTATGAGCCGGGGCACGCCCAGCCGTCCTTTGACAAGCAGTTTGCCCGGGACTGGCTGAAGGCCAACCCGGACAATGACTGGACATTGCCTGAGGAGATCGTGCAGAAGACGATCGACAAGTATCTGCAGGGGTATGAGATGCTGACAGGCGAGAAGCTTTAATGTCTACCGGAGGGTGAAACCAAGCCTGATCACAAAGGTTTCATCCTCCTGTTTCACATCCATCTGACCATCCAGCAGTTCGATCATCTTCCGGACATTCTTCATACCGATATTGTTGCTGTCAGAGTGGGAGTGCCCGGCTTTGACGGAATTCGATATTATTATATAGAACATCTCTTTTTTCAATTCTGTAGTTACGATCACATTATCACACTTATCCCCGTATTTTAAGATATTGGAGAACAGGTTATTGAAGATCCGCTTAAGCATAGTCTTATCACTTAGCAGTACGCCGGAGGTCTCAGGCAGGCGCAGGTCGTAAGCAAAGCCTGCAAGCCGGATATAATCGCAGTTCTCCGACAGGCATTGCTGAATAAAATCCGTAGAAATCCAGGTGATATCGGGGGTCTCCGTTTCCTCTGCCACCAATGCGTACTCAAACATCCGGTCGGTCAGTTCCTTGATGTCCTCCGTCTTCTTCAGGCAGCGGTCCAGATATTCTTCCTGCGACTTGGGATTCCGTTTTAACTTCAGCACTTCCAGATAGCCGTGCAGGACGGTGAGGGGAGTCCGAAGATCGTGGGAGAGGGCGGTGATCAGATCCTGGTTTGCCTTGCGGCTCTCCTGTTCCTTCTGAATGTTGTCGCTGAGAGATTCTCTTAAGAGGTTCAATTCACTGGCAAGAATGCCGATCTCATTCTCACCGAAATCAGGTACCGTATGGGTCAGATCCCCGGAGGACATAGTAAGGATTTCGTCTTTCAGGATCAATATCTGCCTCATCTTGCGGTTTAAGAAGAAGAGAACGATAACAAGGAAGAGGGAAACGGACAGGAGAAAGCATACAACCAGAAAGGGATAGATAAATAAGGTCCGCTCGTAGTTGTATATCATGACCTGTGCGCTTCCGTTAGCAAATTCCAGCATGAAGTCCATCACATATTCTCCCTGGCCGCCGGTAAGCTGGTAGCCGATATTGAAAAAGAAGAGGAAGCTTCTGGTATCCATAACGGATGCAAATTTGCCTGCGCGGTACAGGCTGTCTTCTTCACCGTAGATATAGATGGCGGTATATTCGTTGGCAAGATCAAGGAATGGCTGCAGGGCTTCGACGGCTTCAGCGTCGTCTTCTGACTCAGGGATATTATAGTTAAGAGCCTCTTCGGCAAGGGTCTCCTTAAAACTGTCGTCACTGATCTGGGTGTAGAACAGATCCAGATCTTCGGCGGCTTCGCAGAACTTCCATTTGTTCAGCCACAGCAGTTCGAAGAACGCGAAGGCGGCGATAATGGCACACAGGATTACGATTGCGGACTGTGTGCGGATCTTCATATTACGGAATCGTCTAATCACAGCGATACCCCTTTCCCCATATGGTCTTGATAAGCGTCGGATTCTTCGGGTCCTTCTCGACCTTAAGCCTGAGATTGCGGATGTGGACCATGACCGTGTTGTTGGCTCCGTAGTAATAAGGTTCATTCCATACGGATTCATAGAGGTGCTGGGCGGAGAAGATCTGCCGGCGGTGCTTCACTAAGAGAAGCAGCATGGCGTATTCGGTGTCCGTCAGTACAAGGAGCGTGCCGTTAGAGGTTACCTCTTCCTTTGCTTCATCGATGATAAGGTGATGAAAGACCAGGGGCTCTTCTGGAAGATTCTGCTGTGCTGCTGCCTCTGATGCCGTAACGCCGGAATCGTCTTTCCCGCGGTAGATCTGGTAACGTCGGATCAGCGCTTTGGCGCGGCTGATCAGCTCATTATAAGAAAATGGTTTCGCAAGGTAATCGTCGCCTCCGCTTGAAAATCCCAGAGTCTTATCGCTGTCCTTGGTGCGCGCGCTTAAGAATAAGATGGGGGCGTTGCTGCATTTGCGGATCTCAAGGCAGGTCTGATAGCCGTTGAGTCCCGGCATCATAATATCCAGGATGATCAGGTCGAAGGTAAGCTTCTTAGTCAGGGCAAGGGCGGTCTGTCCGTCGCCGGCCTCTTCGATCTCAAAGCCTTCTCCTTCTAATAAGATATGAATGATCTCCCGGATCTCCGGGTTGTCGTCTACGATCAAGATGCGTGATTTTTCCATGGGTGTAAATACTCCTGTATCTGAATTGTCAGCGTAACACTCG
>CANDQP010000003.1 GCA_947388185.1 uncultured Dorea sp.
GCACGCCTTCGAACCTAGATGTAGCCCGCTACACCGTCGGTTCGTAGACGCACAGATGACACGAATATCAAGCACTATTACTTCAAGATTAATGCAATGATGTACTAGCAGAGGTTCTGTCCGTGAGGGCAGGATGAATAGAAGTGGTAACGCGGCAGGATTCCGCCTTCTTGGGTACATTGTAGAATGTATATCCGGGAAGGCGGTTTTTTATGCCGCAGAAGGATCATGCCGGGCATGATCGTCTTCACACTCGGCGCAGCCAAAGAGGGTTCGCTGTATGTTTAAGAAGGGAGAGAAGGTTATGAGTGAAAAACCAAAGTATTATATGACGACGGCTATTGCCTACACGTCAGGGAAGCCGCATATCGGGAACACGTATGAGATCGTCCTGGCGGACGCGATCGCAAGATATAAGAGGAGCCAGGGATACGACGTATTCTTCCAGACCGGCACAGACGAGCACGGGCAGAAGATTGAATTGAAGGCTGAGGAGGCGGGCATTACGCCTAAGGAGTATGTGGATAACGTCGCGGGAGAGATCAGGAGGATCTGGGATCTGATGAACACCTCCTATGACAAGTTCATCCGCACGACGGACGAATACCACGAGAAGCAGATTCAGAAGATTTTCAAGAAATTATATGACAAGGGAGACATTTACAAGGGGTATTATGAAGGGATGTATTGTACGCCTTGCGAATCTTTCTTCACAGAGTCGCAGTTGGTGGACGGCAAGTGTCCGGACTGCGGACGGGAGGTCCAGCCGGCGAAGGAGGAGGCGTACTTCTTCAAGATGAGCAAATATGCGGACCGTTTGATCGAGCATATCAATACCCATCCGGAATTCATCCAGCCAGTGTCGCGTAAGAATGAGATGATGAATAATTTCCTGCTTCCGGGGCTTCAGGATCTCTGCGTGTCCAGGACTTCGTTTAAGTGGGGGATTCCGGTGGATTTCGACCCGAAGCATGTGGTCTATGTATGGCTGGATGCGCTGTCTAACTACATCACCGGGATTGGGTATGAGTGCGATGGTGAGAGTACGGAGCAGTTTAAGAGGGACTGGCCGGCGGATCTGCATCTGATCGGGAAGGATATCATCCGTTTCCATACGATCTACTGGCCGATCTTCCTGATGGCGCTGGATCTGCCGCTTCCGAAGCAGATCTTCGGACATCCGTGGCTTCTGCAGGGAGACGGTAAGATGAGCAAGTCCAAGGGCAATGTGCTGTATGCAGATGAGCTGGTGGATTTCTTCGGGGTAGACGCGGTGAGGTACTTTGTGCTGCATGAGATGCCGTTTGACAATGACGGAGTGATCACCTGGGAGCTGATGGTGGAGCGTATGAATTCAGATCTTGCCAATACCCTTGGGAACCTGGTGAACCGGACTGTTTCCATGACGAATAAGTATTTCGGCGGTACGGTGACGGATAAGAAGGCTGCCGAGACGGAGGAAGAGCGGTCTGTGGATGCTGATCTGAGATCCGTTCGGGAGAACACGCCGAAGGTTGTGGAAGCGAAGATGAACGATCTGAGGGTCGCGGATGCGATCACGGAGATCTTCAATCTGTTCAAGCGCTGCAATAAATATATTGACGAGACGATGCCGTGGGTGCTGGCGAAGGACGAGGCGAAGAAGGACCGTCTGGAGACGGTGCTCTATAACCTGATCGAGAGTATCAAGGCGGGCGCGGTTCTGATCGAGCCGTTTATGCCGGAGACATCCGGGAAGATCCTTGCGCAGCTTGGCGACGGCAAGGTGACGGAGAAGCCGGAGATCTTATTCGCGAGACTGGATATCGAAGAAGTCATGAAGAAGGTAGAAGAGCTTCATCCGCCGGTAAAAGAAGAATCAGAAGCCGGCGGGGCAGATGAGCCGGTCATTGATATAGAGGCGAAGCCGGAGATCACCTTCGAGGAATTCGGGAAGATGCAGTTCCAGGTGGGCGAGATCATTGCCTGCGAGGAAGTGAAGAAGTCGAAGAAGCTTCTTTGTTCTCAGGTGAAGATCGGAAGCCAGGTGAAGCAGATCGTGTCCGGTATCAAGGCGCATTATAAGCCGGAGGAGATGGTCGGCAAGAAGGTTATGGTGCTCGTGAACCTGAAACCGGCGAAGCTTGCAGGGGTTTTGTCCGAAGGGATGCTTCTGTGCGCGGAGGACGCGGATGGGAATCTGGCGCTGATGACGCCTGAGAAAGCGATGCCGGCAGGGGCCGAAATTTGTTAATCGTTTGTCCCCAAATGAAGAAAGTGAGGGTATGATATGGATAAGATCAGGATAGGAATTGTTGGATATGGTAACATCGGAAGAGGCGTGGAGCTTGCGATCGCCCGTAACGAGGATATGGAACTTAAGGCTGTCTTTACAAGGCGCGACCCGTCTGCCGTGAAGATCCACACGGAGGGAGCGTTGGTGAAGCATATGGACGATATGCTGTCCATGAAGGATGAGGTTGACGTTATGGTGCTCTGCGGCGGTTCTGCGACGGACCTGCCGGTGATGGGGCCGAAGATCGCGGCGGATTTTAACACCATCGACAGCTTCGATACTCATGCAAGGATACCGGAGTATTATGCGGATATGGATAAGGCTGCGAAGGAAGGCGGTAAGATCGGAATTATCTCCGTGGGCTGGGATCCGGGTATGTTCTCGCTGAACCGGCTGTATGCGGAAGCGATCCTGCCGCAGGGAAGCACGTATACCTTCTGGGGCAAGGGCGTCAGCCAGGGGCATTCGGATGCGATCCGCCGGGTGGAAGGTGTGAAGAATGGAATCCAGTATACGGTGCCTGTCGAGGCGGCGGTGGACCGTGTAAGGAGCGGAAGCGAGCCTGCGCTTACGACGAGGGAGAAGCATCTTCGGGAATGTTATGTGGTTCCGGAAGAGGGAGCGGATCTTAAGGCCATCGAGACGGCCATCAAGACGATGCCTAATTATTTCGACGAGTATGACACGACGGTAACATTTATCACGGAGGAAGAACTGAAAGCGAAGCATAGTAAGATGCCTCACGGCGGGTTCGTGATCCGAAGCGGTGAGAGCGGGGAAGCGGGGAATAAGCATATTATTGAGTATTCTCTCAAGCTGGATTCCAATCCGGAATTCACGGCGAGCGTGCTGATCTGCTACGCGAGGGCGGCGTACCGTCTGGCGAAGGCGGGAGAATGCGGGGCGAGAACGGTATTTGACATTGCACCTGCCCTGCTGTCCATGAAGACTTCGGAAGAACTGAGAGCCGGCCTTCTGTAGGAGGGTGCCGGAATCATGAAGCATGGACAGGGGGAGTTTTGATGATATATGATACACATGCCCATTATGACGACGCCCAGTTCGATGAGGACAGAGAAGAGCTTCTGTGTGCTATGGCGGATCACGGAGTGGGAACGATCGTGAATGTCAGCGCGTCCTATGCGTCCTGCGAACGAGTGGCGGATATGGTGCAGGATTATCCCTTTATGTATGCGGCGGTGGGAGTCCACCCAGACCACGCGGGGGAGCTGAATGAGGAGAGGTTTGCCCGCATGAGAGAATTGTTCAGAAGAGATAAGGTGATCGCTGTCGGCGAGATCGGTCTGGACTATTACTGGGACAATGAATCTCACGAGGTGCAGAAGAAATGGTTTATCCGGCAGCTTGAACTTGCAAGGGAGCTTGGTCTTCCGGTGCTGATCCACAGCCGGGAGGCCGCCGCGGACACCATGGAGATCATGAAGGAATACGCCGGGGGCTTGAAGGGTGTGATCCACTGTTATTCTTATTCCAGGGAAATGGCGAAGGAATATGTGAAGATGGGCTTCTATATCGGAGTCGGCGGGGTAGTCACCTTCAAGAACGCGCGCAAATTAAAGGAGACCGTGGAGAAGATCCCGCTTGAGTCCATTGTCCTTGAGACGGACTGCCCTTATCTTGCGCCTGTGCCTTACCGGGGAAAGCGGAATAATTCCGCATATATCCGGTATGTAGCGGAGGAGATTGCAGAGATTAAGGGAATCACTTATGAAGAAGCAGTGGCCTGCACAGAGGAAAATGCGAGAAGACTGTATGGGTGCTGATATAACAAAAGCTGTCAGAAAATGTCCGGGAACGACATCTTCTGGCAGCTTTTTCAGATCAATTAGAATAGCTCTGCCTCCGGCACGATCTGGCCGTCTCCGTTACAGAAGAGGGTGTCGAACACGATCCCCAGCCTGTAATGGATCCCTGTGCGGTAGAGCTCCAGTTCATATTGCGGATTCGGATGTCCGCCGTTCAGCCGCTGATGGTCGGCTACGATTTCTCTGGCTAACTGTTCCCTGTCAATGGGGAGGAGGCTGTGTACGACCAGGGTGATCTGGTTCTCCGTAAGATTCGGCGAGGTCATGACCGTAGAGTAGAGGATCTCATAGGGGCGGCGTTGTTCCAGGCAGAAAGCCAGCAGCAGGAACAGCTCCAGAAGCATGAGAAGTTTGTTTTCTTTTTTCGTATTTTTAATATTTTTGAATTTCTCCTTTCCATTAATAGTGCGTTTTTTCTGTTGCTGTTCCTAAAAGAAACAGTGCAATTTATTACAGTGTAATTTAATACATCTATTTTTTCAATGAAAATATGGGTATACTTATAAAAAACATGCAAGAGGTTGAAGTATGAGTAAGATTGTAATTGAAATCGAGCGCATTTTGGCTGAAAAGGGAATCAGTAAGACTCAGCTATGTTATATGTGTAAATTACAGCGTACACAACTGAATAGGTACTGTAAGAACAAGGTATCCCGTGTAGATCTGCATACATTGGAGAAGATTTGTGATTTCCTGGAATGTGATGTGAATGATATCTTGAAATTGGAGAAGGAAAATGAACCGGTACCGGAAGACGGACAGGTATCGGAGGATGAGAGAAAGCAGTAATCTGTGTGGGACAGGTTACTGTTTTTTTCATTGTGACATTTGCATAGAAAGGATGCAGGGTATCTTGAAATTGTATTAAAAAATAGACAGAAATATGAAAAAAATATTATCCATCTGATAGAGAATGTGATAACATAGTATAAGGACAACACAGATGGGGCTAAGAGAGGTAATGGATCATGGGAAAAATAATATTTCTGGATATTGACGGTACGATTAGAAATTTTGACGGTACGATTCCTGCGACAGCGGCAGAGGCGGTCCGCAAGGCCCGGCAGAATGGACATGAAGTATTGATTAATACGGGACGGGAATATTTTCGCATTGAGAAAGAAGTTCTGGATATCGGGTTTGACGGCGTGATCGCCAGCTCGGGAGGATATGTTGAGTATAAGGGGGAGAAGATCGCGCACAGATACTTTACGCAGCTTGCTTATATTGAGCTTATGAAGGATCTTCTGGAGCAGCGCTGTGTGGTAGAGATGGGGAACAGCAAGGAGAGCTATGTACTCAGAGAGAGCCGGGCGGAGTATCGGAGGATTCTTGACGAAGTATTCCGGGGGAAGAGCTTGGACAGGGAACCGCTGGTTCCGGTATGGGTGGAATCACTTCTGGATGTGCCGGAGGTTGAGAAGCTGGTGGTGTTCGGCAAGGACGATACCAGCCGGTCGGTGCTGTCCAAGTGGGGATATTCTTTCCATATTACGGATCTTAGGATCTCCGTTCCCGGAATCTGGGCGGGTGAGATCACACCGAATTACAGCACCAAGGCGGAAGGAATGAGGCAGATCCTGAAGGCGAAGGAATGCGGCAGGGAGGATGCGGTCGCAGTCGGGGACAGTGATAATGATATCGAGATGATCCGGTATGCCGGGACAGGTGTGGCTATGGGCAACGGGACGGAGTGGGTGAAGGAGATCGCGGACTTCGTGACGGCGCCGATCATGGAAGATGGGCTGTGGAAGGCATTCTCGCATCTGGGGCTGATATAACCCATACCGTTCAAGGGTATGGGCGGAATTAGAGGGTGTCGTAAATGGAGAAAATAAGGGCAAAAAACAGGGGGATATTTGGTAATTTTTTTTTGTAACTTTCTCTTCACTTTCTGGCTGGATTAGTGTATGATAGTACGTGACGCTACATATTGTGCAAAATCACGTGGGAGTATCAATATTTTGTGGGTGAAAGAGAGGGAATACAATGAATATGGATGTGAAGACGAATGTGATCAAGCGGAATGGGGAGGAAGTGGTCTTTGACCTTTCTAAGATTGTGAATGCTGTTAAGGCGGCGAATGAAGAGGTGGACAGGATCCATCAGATGAACGAATATCAGATCGTCGCGGTTGCAGATAATATAGCAGCTCAGGTGGGAGAACTTCCCCATGCGGTGAATGTAGAAGATATCCAGGATATGGTTGAGCGCGGGATCATGGAGATGAGAGGCTATGAGGTAGCACAGAAGTATGTGCGTTACCGCTACCGGAGGGAACTGAAGCGTAAGTCCAATACGACGGATAACGGGATCCTCTCTCTGATCGAGAATATCAACGAAGAGGTTACCCAGGAGAACTCCAATAAGAATCCGGTGATCAACTCCACGCAGAGGGACTATATGGCAGGAGAGGTCAGCAAGGATTTGTCGAAGCGTGTGCTGCTCCCGGCGGAGATCGTGAATGCACACGAAGAAGGGATCATCCATTTCCACGATTCTGATTATTTTGCCCAGAAGGAGCATAACTGCGACCTGATCAATCTGGAGGATATGCTGCAGAACGGGACGGTGATCAGCGAGACCCTGATCGAGAAGCCTCACAGCTTTTTTACGGCGTGTAATGTGACGACGCAGATCGTCGCGCAGGTTGCGAGCAACCAGTACGGCGGACAGTCTTTTACTTTGGCACACCTGGCGCCGTTTGTAGATATCAGCAGGAAGAAGCTGCGCAGAAGCGTTATCGAGGAGCGCAGGGAATGCGGTGAGAGCCTGGAGGACGCGATCGTCGACAGAGTGACGGAGAGAAGGCTCAGGGAAGAGGTTAAGAGCGGGATCCAGACGATCCAGTACCAGTTGATCACGCTGATGACCTGTAACGGGCAGGCGCCGTTCGTGACGATATTCATGTATCTGGATGAAGTTGCGGACGGGCAGTTGAGAGAAGACCTTGCCCTGATCATAGAGGAAGTATTGATCCAGCGTATGCAGGGAGTGAAGAACGAGAAGGGTGTGTGGATCACACCGGCGTTCCCGAAGCTGATCTATGTGCTGGATGAAGATAATGTGACGGAGGGTACGAGGTATTGGCATCTGACCAAGCTTGCGGCGGAATGTACGGCGAAGCGTATGGTGCCGGACTATATTTCCGCCAAGATCATGAAGGAGCTTAAGAAGGGAGAGGTATATCCTTGTATGGGATGCAGGTCTTTCCTGACCGTTGAGGATACCCAGATGAATGAAGATGGGCGCCATAAGTTCTACGGAAGGTTCAACCAGGGTGTGGTGACCATCAATCTGGTAGATGTGGCATGCTCTTCCGAGGGTGATATGGATAAGTTCTGGGAGATCTTGGATGAGCGTCTGGAGCTGTGCCACAGAGGGCTTCGCTGCAGGCATGAGCGCCTTCTTGGGACGGTATCGGATGTGGCGCCGATCCTGTGGCAGTACGGCGCGCTGGCACGCCTTAAGAAGGGTGAAGTGATCGACAAGCTTCTGTATAACGGTTACTCCACGATCTCTCTTGGTTATGCCGGGCTCTATGAGATGTGTATGAGGATGCTTGGGAAGACCCATACCGATGCGGAAGCAAGGCCGTTTGCCCTTGCAGTAATGCAGAGGCTGAATGATAAGTGTAAGGAGTGGAGGGAGGCTGAGAATATCAGTTATTCCGTATACGGCACGCCGATGGAATCCACGACCTACAAGTTTGCCAAGTGCCTTCAGAAGCGTTTCGGTATTATCGAGGGTGTGACGGATAAGAATTATATTACCAACAGTTATCATGTGCATGTGTCCGAGGAGATCGACGCCTTCAAGAAGCTGAAGTTCGAGGCGGATTTCCAGAAGTTGTCTCCGGGCGGCGCTATCAGCTATATCGAAGTGCCGAACATGCAGAATAATATTCCGGCCGTGCTGTCTGTGATGAAGTTCATCTATGACAATATCATGTACGCGGAGCTGAATACCAAGAGCGATTACTGCGAATGCTGCGGGTATGACGGAGAGATCCTGATCAAGGAGGATGAGACAGGGAAGCTTCAGTGGGAATGCCCGAACTGTAAGAACATGGACCAGGATAAGATGTTCGTGGCACGAAGGACGTGCGGATATATCGGCACACAGTTCTGGAATCAGGGGCGCACCCAGGAGATCAAGGACAGGGTGCTGCATCTGTAGAGCGGCGCTGAGGAAAAGGTGAGAATATGCATTATGGAAATATAAAAGAATGTGATATCGCAGACGGCCCGGGAGTCCGGGTCAGTCTGTTTGTATCGGGATGCAGGCATCACTGTAAGGGGTGCTTTAACCCCGAGACGTGGGATTTCCAATATGGGAAGCCTTACACGGAGGAGACGGAAGCAGAGATCTTACGGCTGCTTGAGCCGGAGTATATCCAGGGGTTCACCCTGCTTGGCGGGGAGCCTTTTGAGCCGGAGAATCAGGGCGTGCTTGTGGAACTCTTAAGAAGGGTCCGGAAGATGTATCCGAAGAAGGATATCTGGTGTTACAGCGGATATCTCTATGATGAAGACCTTGCCGAAGGGGGCAGGGCGCACACGAAGGTGACGGATGAGATGCTTTCTCTTATCGATGTACTGGTGGACGGAGAGTTTGTGGAGGAGCTCAAGGATGTAACGCTGGTATTTCGCGGAAGCAGCAATCAGAGGATTATAGAACTGAAGAAGATGCGAGAATAAGGTTCGGGATTCTCTTTTCCTGTACAGACGGATGTCTGGTCAGAGAAAGGAGAGTCCCGAATTTGCTGTATTTTAAATGTTTTTTACTTTGGCGGTGACGGTCAGGTCGGCCCTGCGCGCGGCGATCGGCGCCCCCGGGACAGAGAAGGAGGGCATCCCGTCGCTTCCCCAGAAAACCTTCCCCACATAGGCATTGCGCCCAGCGTCATAAAGGGGCTGGTAATCCCCTTCGCCAAGATACCGTTCTTCCTGGCGTCCATGGTAGATGATCAGATCTTCGCTGCCGTCGGTGGATCTGGTAAAGCTGTTATGTCCAAGACCGTAGTATCCGGTGACAGAACTGCTCTGGAATACCGGATGCGGGCATTTCTTCCAGGACGCGGCGTTAAGAAGGTCTGCGTTCTCATCTGCATACAGGAGCCCAACGCAATACAGGGCGTCCGTTCCGCTGGCGGAGAAGGTCATGAAGATCCGTCCTTCATGCCGGATGACGGCAGGTCCTTCATTGACAGGGAAGCCATGCAGCTCCCAGTTGTATTCCGGATGGGTCAGGCACACGGCAGGGGTACAGATCGTCCATGGATCTGCAAGCTCGGCGATCAGGATATCCGAGATATTGTTGGTCTTCTGCGCCCACAGGAGATAATCTCTGCCGTTATGGCTGAAATAAGTGTGGTCCAGCGAAAAATCGGTAAATGCGATATCGCCCTCCACGGTGGTCTGTATCGGCCCTTTTTCAATCCAGGGATCCCGCATGGGATCGCTGCCTGTACAGGCGAGGCAGTGAGGGCGGATGCGCCAGGAGGACTGATCAGAGATCGTGGCGGTATAGTAGACGAACCATCCGCCATGGATATAATGAAGCTCCGGCGCCCACAGGTGCGGGCTCATGGCACCGCCGTTGATCGGTTCATGCGCGTAGATGATCTTCTCCGTGTATCTGCCGGAATTGTCCGTCAGGTCTTCAAGCGTATCTGCACACCGCAGGATCAGGTACAGGTATTGGTATCTGCCGTCCAGGTTGTGCCCTGCGTCCGTATGGGACGCCATAAAGTAATATTTCCCATCTATGTGCCTGTAAATATACGGGTCGGCGCGGTGGCTGATCAGAGGGGCTGCGTATCGCGGCTCCTGTATCATACCGGTCAGTCCGTCCCAGAGCACGGTCCGTTCCTCGCGCATCCCGTTGGTATAGGAGACGGTGATCTTAGACGGCAGTTCGGCGTCAGGAGACGGGAGGGTTACTTCCTCTGTTTCTGATAAGTATACCGGTTCCGGCGCGCCGTATCTTGCCTGCAGCGTCTCAAGAGCAGCAAGAGAGATCTTGCAGCCGGAAGAGTCGTGCGCCTGAAGCGCAGGAGTCAGTTCCAACACGTCCTGCGGAAGCAGGATCGCATTTCCGCCGTTCAGTGCAAACCAAACAGTACGATCGTAGCTGTATTCGAGATAATATTGGTTATCTGCGGGGGATTCCCACGTAACGGTGTGGGACCGGATGTATGCAGTTTCCTGCCGGACTAAGAAGTCTGCCGCAGGAAGCTTGTTCATTTTTTGTGAATTCATAATCATTCCCTTGACATTTATCCAGAAAATAAAGAGCACTATTATGCTAACACAGAATTCGAATATTGACAAGTGGGAATGGAATATTTAAGATATATTATAAGTGGGTGAGGGAGGTTCTTATGGCTACGATTAAAGAAATTGCCAGGGCTTGCAATGTCTCGGTGGCTACGGTGTCGAATATATTAAACCACAAGCCGGGGGCGAGCGACGAGACGCGCAAGATGGTGATGAAGAAGATCAAAGAGATGAATTATACGCCGAATACGGTGGCGAGGAATCTGAAGACGAAGAATTCACGAAGTATTGGGGTCATCGTGGAGGATATGACCATATTCAGTATTCCGGATATCGTAGACGGGATCACAGAGCATTGTGAGGAGAAGAATTATCAGATTCTCCTGATCAATCTGCGGTTATTCAAGAAGTACGATGATACCTATTACCATAGGGATGATTTCTACGGTATGGTGCGGGATGAGATCTGGAAACTGATCGCCAAGCAGGTGGAGGGGATCATCTACGTGGCAGCCCATGAGAGGACGATCCGGTGTATACCGGAGGATCTTCCGATCCCGGCGGTGATGGCGTACGGCTATACGGAGAGTGATAAGATTCCGTCTATTGTAGTGAATGATGAGGACGGCGCGTTTCAGATCGTGAAGCACATCATTGACCGGGGGCATAAGAGGATCGGCGTGATAACCGGCAAGAGTGACAGCCCCCATGCGCAGGAGAGGCTTGTGGGATATCAGCGGGCGTTGTACGAGAGCGGGATCCTCTATGATCCTTCCCTGGTCTGCACCGGGGATTGGAACAGAGGCAGCGGATACCGCTATACGGACAGACTGCTTGACAGGGGCGCAACGGCGATCTTCTGTATGAATGATCTGATGGCGGGCGGAGTCTATGACCGGCTGGAGGAGCGGAAGCTTAAGGTGGGAGCGGACATCTCGGTGGCAGGCTATGATAACAGAGAACTGTCGGGTTATTATAAGCCGCCGTTGTCTACGATCATGCTGCCGCTGCATGACATTGGGTACGTGGCAAGCGAAGTGATCCTTGAGATGCTGGGGGAGTGTAAGGAGATATCGCCGGTCCATCGCGTGAATTGTTATCCTTTGATCCGCAAGTCGGTGGAGATACTGGAGTAAAACGATTCATCAATCTGACGGAAATTACAGGAAAATCTCCGGAAAAAACAAGAGAAAATCGAATAAAGATAAAAAAATAAGCGTTTTAGAACCAATAGAGGTGTCTGAAACGCTTATTTTACGTTCCTTTTGTGCATAATGTATAATATTAAACGTTTAATTTGTACTTGCAATTGTGCAGATAAAGTGATATAACAATATTAACAAGAAAATAAAGATATAAAATTTGGAAAAACAAGGAATGAGAGATTCCTAAAAGATCCGAATAGAAAGGAAAAACATTTATTTCCAGAAAAAGAGCGCGTAAAAGGTTAAACGATTAATTAACGAGGTTAGAGTAATAAGATCATGACAGAGAAGAGATTAGAAGCAGCCCCTCTGGAGACAGTTCCGTTAAGGCAGATCCAGATCCATGATAAGTTCTGGGACCGTTACATCCATCTGGTGAAGGATGTGCTGATCCCGTACCAGTGGGATATCCTGAATGACCGGATCGACGGGGTGGAGAAGAGTCATTGTATTCAGAATTTCCGGATTGCGGCAGGGGAAGCCGAGGGGGATTTTAAAGGGGCGGTATTCCAGGACACGGACGCGGCGAAGTGGCTGGAGGCCGTAGCGTATGTATTGGAGATATCGCCGGATAAGGATCTGGAGCGTCTTGCGGATGAAACGATTCAGTTAATCGGGAAAGCGCAGTGTGAGGACGGTTATCTGAATACATATTTTACGATCAAGGCGCCAAAGCTTCGCTGGACGAATCTGAAGGAGGGCCATGAACTGTATACGGCGGGCCATATGATCGAAGCGGCGGTTGCTTATTATGAGGCGACGGGCAAGAAGGCATTCCTCCATATTGTGGAACGTTTTGCAGACCTGATCTGCCGGGTATTCGGTCCGGAAGAAGGGAAATGCCACGGGTATCCGGGGCATCAGGAGATCGAATTGGCGCTGATCCGCCTGTACCGCGTGACGGGCAGGGAGGATTACCGGAGGCTTGCGAAGTATTTTATCGATCAGCGGGGTGTTGGAGAGAATTATTTCCTGGCGGAAGAGAAGGAAGACGGATACAGCCGGATCTTCCCGGAATTCGCGGGGTATGATACGAAGTATTCCCAGTCCCATCTTCCGGTGAGGGAGCAGCGGACCGCGGAGGGCCATGCAGTACGTGCGGTATATATGTATTGTGCGATGGCAGACCTTGCGGGGCTGTATCAGGATGAAGGGTTAATGCGGGCGTGCAGGACTTTATGGGAAGATATGGTAAGGCGCCGGATGTATATCACGGGAAGTATCGGTTCCTCCGGGATACTGGAGAGATTCACAACAGATTATGACCTTCCCAACAACTGTAATTATTCGGAGACATGTGCGTCCATCGGACTGGCTCTTTTTGGAAAGCGGATGGCGCAGCTTACCAGGGATGCTTCTTATATGGATGCGGCGGAGAGGGCGCTGTACAATACGGTACTGTCCGGGATCGCCCAGGACGGGAAGAGCTTCTTCTATGTGAATCCGTTGGAGGTATGGCCGGATAACTGTATGGAACGGACGTCGAAGGAGCATGTGAAGCCGGTAAGACAGACCTGGTTCGGGGTGGCGTGCTGCCCGCCGAATATTGCAAGGACGCTGGCGTCCATGGGGCAATACATTTACTTCACTGACAAGGATACCCTGTACGTGAATCTGTATATTTCCAACCGGGCCGAGTCGGAGCTGACGGGAGGCAGGGTAAGGATCGAGATGGAGAGTGACCTGACGAATTCAGGGCATGTTGAGATAAGGGCCGTCAGAGACGGAGGGGCGCAGAGCTATAGTCTGGCGCTTCGGATACCGGATTATGCAAAGACCTATACCATACGGCGGGACGGCAGAGCAGCGGCAGAAGCCTTAGAAGGGAAGATCAGTCTGGCGGCGGACGGGATCCGGGTAGAGAAAGGGTATCTTTATATAGAAGGAATCCGGGAGAAGGAGACGGCGCTTGTGATTGATTTCCAGGTATTGCCGCAGTTCGTGAGAGCGAATCCGAAGGTCAGGGAGGATGCCGGCAAGGCGGCTCTGGTGAAGGGGCCGCTGGTCTACTGCCTGGAGGAGACGGATAACGGCGGGAACCTGCCCGCGGTATTTATAGATACCAGACAGAAGCCGGAAGAAAGATACGAGGAAGACCTGCTTGGAGGTGTCACGACCATTTCCTTCAAAGGAAAGCGCCTGACGGAGGATGAATGGCAGGATGGGGCGCTGTATGCCGGGCGTAAGAACCGTTTCGAGGATGTGGAGCTTAGAGCTGTGCCGTACCATTGCTGGAATAACCGGGAACCGGGTGAGATGCTGGTATGGATGAAGGAGCTGTTATAAGAATCTTGCAGGGACATATCCCTGAAAGAAATAAAAAGAAAGAAAAAGGAGGACACAACATGAAAAAGAAGTTAGTTGCTGCACTATTGTGTGTTGCCATGACAGCGTCTATGCTGCTTGGCTGTAGTGCCGGAAGCGAGGGAGGCGGTTCTGACGATTCATCAGGCTCAGGCTCCGCGGGAAAGAACGAGATGGAGGTAGAAGGCGACGCAACAGAGATCGAGGTGTGGACGTTCATCGAGCTTCATCAGCAGTTCTACACTGACATGGCTGAGAAGTGGAACGAAGAGAATCCGGACAAGAAGGTAAAGCTGGTCTTAAGCAATATGCAATATGATGATATGCACAACAAGCTGTCACTTGCGCTTGAGTCAGGAGAAGGCGCACCGGACGTTGTAGATATCGAGCTTGGTAAGTTCCCTGCATTTATGACAGGAGAGATCGGGCTTAGAGATCTGACGGCAGAGATCGATCCATATATTGACAATATCATCGAATCCAGACTGGAGATCTACGGCAAAGACGGCGCTTATTATGGATTCCCGACACACGTAGGCGCGATGGTTGCATTCTACAACACAGAGGCTTTGGAGGCCGGTGATGTAGATTACACCGCTATCAAGACCTGGGACGACTTCAAGGAAGCAGGCGTGAAGTATCATGAGAAGACCGGCAAATACTTCGCATGTGTAGAGACGACCGCACAGTGGATGATCAACCTGATGTTGAGACAGAAGGGCGGAGATTATCTGGATGCTGACGGCAATGTTGACATCACCAACGATACGATGGTAGAGGTTCTTGAGTACATCAAGGGAATGCAGGAGACAGGCGCATTCGAGACTGTACCTGGAGGACAGCCGGATAATGAAGAAGCATATCCATCCTACAACAACGGAGATTACGCAGTACAGATCATGCCTTTCTGGCAGACATCCAGATGCGTGAACTATATGTCTGACCTGTCCGGTAAAGTAGCGATCGCCCCGACACCGGTATGGAACGAAGGCGACGAAGTGAAGTCTATCGGCGGCGGCGGTACAGGTACGGCTGTGATCGCAGGCAGCGAGAACGCAGACCTTGCAGCAGAGGTATTCGCATACATCAAGCTGTCTGAGGGAGCAAATGAGGAAGTATGGAACGTATTAGGATTTGACCCGGTTAACACGGCGGTATGGACAGACACAGAGCTGACCCAGAATCCGGAAAACCAGTTTGTAAAATACTTCAATACCTATCCGTTTGACGCATTGTTAGAGATTCAGGATGGTATCATGGCGCTCGAGTCACTGACGAGCGAGAAGTTCCCGTCTATCAATAACGAGTTCTGTAATGTGACGCTGAACAACATCTATGAGAACGGCATGGATGTCAAGGAAGCACTCGAGGAGTCACAGGAGACCTTGAAGAACGAATTTGGCGAGTAAGCTGCAACCAGGGGCTGTGTGCATGACGCGCAGCCCCGTTTTATGAGCCGCTTTCCGTTATACGGGAAACGGCGGTGTGTTTCAGGAAAGAGATGTGAGAGTATGAAGAAACTATTCTATTCACAGAAGTTAGCCCCTTATGTATTCGTCCTTCCATTTGCCCTGACGGTAGTAATATTCTGGCTGTTTCCGATCGGTAACGGCGTATTGCTGAGTTTCCAGGATGTATTAAAAGACGAGTGGGTTGGACTGGGGAATTATCAGAGATTATTATCAGATAAGATATTTTTAAAGGCAGTATATAACAGCGCGAAATATATGGTGGGTACGCTGATACTGCTGATTCCGTTTCCGATGCTGTTTGCGACACTTCTGAACAGTAAGCTGATGAAGAAGCCCGGACTGTTCAAATCCATCTATTTCATTCCGGCGCTGACGTCAGTCGTTGTTGCAGGTACGATCTTCCGTCTGATGTTCGGCGAGATGAATACATCTCTGGCGAACCAGGTGATCGCGGCGTTCGGAATGTCACCGATCAAATGGCTCAAGGGCGAGTGGACCAGTTATTTTGCACTGCTGCTTCTGGCGTGCTGGCGTTGGACCGGCGTCAATATCCTGTACTTCCTGGCGGGACTCCAGAGCATTTCCACGGATATCTATGAGGCGGCGTCCATCGACGGGGCGAGCAAATGGCAGCAGTTTGTCAAGATATCCTTCCCGCTTGTCAAGCCGACAACGGTATATGTGCTGACCATCAGTATCTATGCCGGTCTGTCCATGTTCACTGAGAGTTACATGTTATGGAAAGGAAATAACTCTCCGCAGAATATCGGACTTACCATCGTAGGATATCTGTACCGGCAGGGAATCGAGAAGCGTGCGATGGGTTATGCCTGTGCCGTAGGCCTGATCCTTCTGATCATCGTCATGGTTGTCAACCTGGTACAGCTTAAGGCTACCGGAACATTTGACAAGGAGGAGAGATAGTATGAAGAGTCAGAAGAATAAAAATACACTTGCCACGATCATGCTGATCGTATTCTTTACAATCCTGGCAATTTTGATCATCATACCTATATATACCATCTTCCTTGCAAGCTTTAAGCCGGGCGGCGACCTTCTGCAGTACGGCCTGAACCTGGGGATCGACTGGGGGCGGATGAGCCTTGACAATTATTCGCTGCTTTTTACCGGGCAGCATGAGTATTGGAGATGGTTTACCAACAGTATCATCCTGACGGTGGTTACCGTGGTAGCGACGCTGCTTGTCAGCGCATTCGTCGGATATGGTTTCGCGGCGTATGATTTCAAAGGGAAGAACGCGCTGTTCGTTGTGGTATTGCTGATCCTGTCCATTCCTCTGGAGGTAGTTATGCTTCCGCTGTATAAGCAGATGACAACCTGGGGAATGATGGACAGTTATCTGGCGATCGTGCTGCCGTTCGTGGCCCATGCGTCGACGATCTTCTTCTTCCGTCAGTATTTGCTGGGGCTTCCGAAGTCTCTGCTTGAGGCGGGGCGTATCGACGGTGCGACGGAGTACGGGATCTTCTTCAGGCTGATCATTCCGATCATGAAGCCGGCGTTCGCGGCGATGGCGATCCTGAACGGTATGAACGCATGGAATAACTATCTGTGGCCGTTGCTGGTAATCCGTTCTTCGGGTAAATATACATTAACGCTTGGTCTGAATACGCTGATCAATCCTTATGGAGACAACTACAGCCTGCTGATCGTGGGATCGTTCTTTTCGATCATCCCGATCTTCATCCTGTTCGTATGCTTCCAGCAGTATTTTATCGAAGGTATGACGGCTGGGGCTGTGAAAGAATAAACGGTTGTGGTATAGTAGAAGCAGCGGTTTAGTATTTAACAAATAAAAGTGAAGTGTTACAAGAAGTATGCAATGAGGAGGATAATGCATGAGTAAGACAGCGAAAATGGTGATCGACAAAGATTTTCAGATCTCACGGGTGGATGAGAGGATCTACGGCTCGTTCATCGAGCATCTGGGACGCGCCGTATACGACGGGCTGTACCAGCCGGGGAATCCGCTCTCTGATGAGGACGGCTTCCGCAAGGATGTGATAGAGTTGGTGAAGGAGCTTAATGTGCCGATCGTCCGGTATCCGGGCGGGAACTTTGTGTCGAATTTCTTCTGGGAGGACAGCGTGGGCCCGGTATCTGAGCGCCCGAAACGCCTGGAACTGGCATGGAGGAGCCTTGAGAAGAATGAAGTCGGCCTGAATGAATTCTCCAAATGGACGGAAAAGGTGAATTCAGAGATGATGATGGCGGTCAATCTGGGAACGCGGGGAATTGCTGATGCATGCAACCTCCTGGAATACTGCAACCACCCGGGCGGAACGAAGTACAGTGATATGCGTATCGCCCACGGCGTGAAGGATCCGCACAAGGTTAAGGTGTGGTGCCTGGGCAATGAGATGGATGGTCCGTGGCAGCTTGGCCATAAGACCATGGAGGAGTACGGACGCCTGGCGGAAGAGACGGCGAAGGCTATGAAGCTTATAGACCCGTCCATAGAGCTGGTATCCTGCGGAAGTTCAGCTCTTGATATGCCGACCTTCCCGAAATGGGAGTCAACGACCCTTGAGTGTACCTATGATCATGTGGATTACGTGTCCATGCATCAGTATTACGGCAACAGGGACAATGACAGCCTGGACTTCCTGGCACAGTCCGACGATATGGATGAATTCATCCGCACGGTGATCGCGACCTGTGATTATGTGAAGGCGAAGAAGCGCGGGCGCAAGAATATCAATATCAGCTTTGACGAGTGGAATGTATGGTTCCATTCCAATGCGGCGGATGACGATATCACGGAGAACCATCCGTGGCAGGTGGCGCCTCCGATGCTGGAGGATATCTATACCTTCGAGGATGCGCTGCTGGTAGGGCTGATGCTGATCACGCTTCTTAAGCACGCGGACAGAGTGAAGATCGCATGTCTGGCACAGCTTGTGAATGTGATCGCTCCGATCATGACGGACGCGGGCGGCGGCGCTGCCTGGAAGCAGACCATCTTCTATCCGTTCATGCACGCGTCAAAATACGGCAGAGGCGTAGCGCTGCAGCCGATGGTGTCAACGCCGAAGCATGACACTGCAAAGCATGAGAGTGTTACGGATGTGGAGAGCGTTGCCGTATATAACGAGGAGAAGGAAGAACTGACCATCTTCGCGGTAAACCGTACTCTGGATGAGGATATCCAGTTGACGACGGATATGCGCGGGATGGAAGGCTATCAGGTATTGGAGCATATTGTGATGGAAGAGTCCGATCTTAAGCTTGTGAACTGCGCCGGTGAACAGAGGGTAGTTCCTAAGGCTGCAGAACGCTCTTCCATGGACGGCGGGATCATGACCAGTATGCTTAACAAGGCGTCCTGGAATGTGATCCGTCTTGGAAAGCGGTAGAGAAAGAAGTGTGATGGAATGAATTTTTTTGTAATTGACAGCCCTGTGATGAGGTTCTTAGGAAGGATCGGGGATATCATCATCCTGAATCTGATCTTCGTAGTGACGGCGCTGCCTGTGGTCACCGTCGGAACGGCGCTCTCTGCGCTGTATACGGTGGCGATGAAGCTGGCAAGAGGCGAGGATCCGTCTGTATTGAGGGAGTATATGAGAGCTTTTTGGCGCAACAGGAAGCCTGCAACCATCTGCTGGCTGATCATGGCGGCGGCGGGAGCGCTTATATTCCTGGATTTCCGGTTGGCCGGTGCGTTCGGCGGCGTGTTATATACTGTGGTGCGTCTGCTTCTGGCTATGATCTTTGGAGTGTGGATGTTAACCTTTCTGTATCTCTTCCCGTATATCGCGAGGTTCGAGAATACGGTATTTCATTCTGTCAAGAATGCGCTGTTCTTAAGCGCCGCACATCTGCCGTCCACGGTTATGATGCTGGTGATCAGTGTCGGGCTCATAGTGGTGACACTGTTTACCTCACGGACCTTCGTGATCGGGACGATCGGGTGGTTCTTCGCGGGGTTCGCGGCGGTGGCGTATACACAGAGCTTCCTGTTTAGCAGGATATTTTCCAAATACGAGTAGATAATAATATAATCCCCCTGACTGTACTGCGGCATGGTCGGGGGATTTCTTTTAATTTATGAGTTTTTGTTATCAAAACGGGTGAGGGGGTGTATAATGGGCTGAGAAGCGATCAGTCTCATAATGAAAGAAGGTGGGAAGATGTGTAAGAAATTCAATACGACAGGGCTGTGTCTGCCGGATATTCATTACATGGTAAGTATAGAAGAAAATCTGGAAGAAATAAAATCCATGGTAGATGACGGAGAATACTTTACAATGAACCGTGCGAGGCAGTTTGGAAAAACAACTACGCTATGGAGACTTAAGGAGAAACTTCAAAAACAATATGAAGTATTTCTGATTAGTTTTGAGGGAATGACGAAGGAAGTGTTTCGGAATGAGACGGCATTTTGCAGAAGATTTTACAGCTTGCTGTTCAACCGGTTCAGATATGAAAAGAGCGGAACCATTCCATTAGGTATCGCAGAAGAATGTAATAGGCGGAAATCTCTGGATTCAGAAGATAATAATCTTTTTTATCTGTCAGAATTTATATCGGATATGTGTGCGGGGGCGGACAGGCCGATTATACTTATGATTGATGAGGTTGATCAGGCGGGCAATTATGAGATCTTTACGGGATTTCTTGGAATGCTGCGGGACAAATTCTTAAAGCGGACAATATATCCGACGTTTCAATCCGTCATTCTTGCCGGGGTACGGGACATCAAGAATATAAAGTCCAGGATTCGGCCGGATGGTGAACACCAATATAATAGTCCATGGAATATTGCAGCGGATTTTGATATAGATATGAGTTTGTCCGAACAGGGGATTGCAGGCATGCTTGCGGAGTACGAGCAGGAGCATCAGACGGGCATGGATCTCCAGAGGATGGCGGCATTGATATACGAATATACTTCTGGATATCCTTTTCTTGTCTCGCGTATCTGCAAATTAATAGACGAGCGTGTTGCGGCGTGGACGAAAGAGGGATTTTTGGAAGCTGTGCGGATATTGTTGTCAGAAGAGAATACATTATTTGAATCTCTTGATAATAAACTGCTTGATTTTCCAGAATTAAAGAAGA
Organism: uncultured Dorea sp.; assembly: GCA_947388185.1. Taxonomy (GTDB): domain Bacteria; phylum Bacillota; class Clostridia; order Lachnospirales; family Lachnospiraceae; genus Sporofaciens. The sequence goes on from CANDQP010000003.1 coordinate 20,449, forward strand.
TGCTGAAGGATTTGCTGCTGCGGGGAAGAGTGATCGAATATGTGCCGGGAGATATGGGAATCAGGATGGCGCTTATGTTTGGATTTGTTATACTGAAAAACGGTCTGGCAGTTGTATCTAACCGTATCTTTGAGACGAGACTGTACAATGGATTTTTGGCAGAGCAGGCCCGGTGTATGGATATCTCGCAGATTGCGTCGGATGAGAAGAATCAGTTTTTATCAGGCGGGCAGCTCGATATGGAACTGGTCATCCGTAAGTTTGCGGCGCATTATACGGAACTTTTTGGAGAAAATAATGAGAAATTTCTGGAAGATAACGGCCGGTGTATTTTCCTTCTTTATCTGAAACCTATCATTAACGGAACGGGAAATTATTATATTGAGGCACGGACAAGAACGAACCGGCGGACAGATGTAATCGTTGATTATAAAGGACAGCAGCACGTTGTAGAATTAAAAATATGGCGGGGAGCTGAATATAACCAGAGAGGCGAAGAACAGCTTGTGGATTATCTGGATGCCTATCATTTGAAACGGGGATATATGGTAAGCTTTAATTTTAATAAAAAGAAGCAGATCGGGGTGAAACAGATATCGCTGGGCGATAAAGTATTGATCGAGGCTGTGGTTTGATAAAGCTGCACTTTTATCAGAGACGGGAAAGGAAACACCATGCAGGACATATTACTACTGGAAGATGACAGAAGTCTGAATCGGGGAATCACATTCACATTACAGAAAGCGGGATACAGCGTTACCTCTGCGTTTACGCTGGCGGAAGCAGAGAGCTGTCTGGAGGAATCCAGATATTCTCTTATCATCTGTGACATTACCCTTCCTGACGGAAGCGGTCTTGACCTTGGCAGGAGGATCCGCGAGATCAGCGACGCCTATTTTATCTATCTGACGGCGCTTGATTCGGAGATCGATATGGTAAATGGCTACGAGACGGGAGCCGACGATTATATCACCAAGCCATTTTCCCTTATGGTGCTGGTTTCCAAGGTAAACGCGCTGATGAGGCGTATCGACAGTACGAAGGAAGAGAAGGGTGTCATGGCCTGCAAAGATATAGAGGTGAACTGCCGGGAGATGAAGGTATATAAGGACGGCCGTGAGGTTGCGCTCAGTAAGAAGGAGCTGCAGCTTCTAGTGTATCTCTGGGAGAATGCCGGGCGGATCGTATCCAAGGAGAATATCCTGGAGCATATCTGGGATGTGGACGGGCAGTTCGTGGATGATAATACGGTGACGGTCAATATCAGCAGGCTTAAGGCTAAGCTTGGAACGGATGAGATCTCGAATGTGAGAGGGCTGGGATATCTATGGAGCGGAAAAGTAATAAGAAGGTAAAAAAGTATCTTGTCATCTGTCTGAGCTTTGTTGCAGTGTTTTCACTCTTCATGCTGCTGTTGGCCAGGTATGAGATTACCGAAGAGAGGAGAAGGATGATCACTCTGATGACGGAGCATCCGGAATTGGAGGCAGAGATCATAGCGGCATGGGAGAAGCATGGGTTTCGGATCCCCTTCGGCGAAGCCGCGCCGGAAGGTGTATTGGACAGAAAAGAGATCAGCCGCGCTATAGGGATGATAGAAGACAAATACGGGTATGATCTGAAATACACGAGATCCGCGGGAGGATTATGGATATTCTGGGGAGCGGGCGTGCTTACCGGTATTCTGCTGATCGCCGCGGCAGGATATCTGGAGTGGAAGAAGAGTGTGACCGCCAAAGATCATCTCCAGGAATTGTATGAGTGCCTGTGGCAGTTCAGGGAAGGCAGATTCGGTGAGATCCCGGATTATGAAGAGGAGCCTTCGGAGTATTCGGAAGAATGGATGAAGGTGTGGGAATCCTTGTGGGAGCTGGGGGTATATTTTGAAGGGCTTAAGGACAAGCTTGAGGAGGAAGAGAAGAATACGAAGAGCCTGATTACGGACATTTCCCACCAGCTTAAGACGCCGCTTGCGTCTCTTCGGATGTGTTATGAGATCGTGTCAGGAGATCAGCTTGCGGCAAAGGAACAGGAAGAATTTCTGGAGCAGGAAGGAAGAGAGATCGAGAAGCTGGAGACACTTCTTAGGGAGATGGTCAATCTGTCCAGGCTTGAGGCGCACATGATTCAGTTAAGACCGGTACCGGCAAGTCTTAGGAAGACGCTTACAGAGGCGGTCAGCCAGGTCTACATGAAAGCAAAGAATAAGGATATTGAGATACAGGCGGATATTGCAGAAGACCTTGTGATCTGCCATGATACAAAATGGACAGAAGAAGCGTTCGTTAATATCCTTGACAATGCGGTGAAATATTCCGGGGAACTTACAACCGTTACGGTGCGTGTGAAGCCTCTGATAAAAAATGTCCTGATAGAGGTTGTGGATGAAGGGATCGGGATACGGCGGGAAGAATTGCCGAAGATCTACCAGAGATTCTACCGGGGGGATGATGCGGCGAAGATGGCGAAGGAGGGTGCGGGAGTAGGGTTGTATCTTGCGAGGATGATATTGGAGCGCCAGGGAGGAACCATATCCGCGAAGCAGAAGGCAGGAGGCGGAACGGTGTTCAGGGTTACGCTGCCATCATAACCAAAGAGGATATTGCTTGCAGGGCAATATCCTCTTTCACCTAGTACACCGAAAAATAAGTTCCTAGCCATATAACGCAGAATGATAGCTGGTTACTTATTATTCGGTGTACTAGTTACCGTCTTCTAACATTGATTGAAAAATATCTTTTAATTCCTGCAATTCCTTGTTGTCAGGCGATTCATTCAAAGCTCTTTCGATCTGTGCAAGAGTAAGCCTGACAAAGCCCTGAAATTGCCTATTCGTCAGTCCCATATTGTCACCTGCTTTCTATCAGTGTTGTTTACCCGTTACTTTATTATATCAATTGGCGATTTCAGCGTAAAGCTTTTGTATGGGGATTCTTACAAAATTGTTATAGTCGGTGTAAGTGATCTGTAAGGATGGGAGATTATAGTTATACTTGATTGAACTTTTAATAAGGGCACATGAAACGGAGGTAACTATATGAAGATGGACAGCGGTAAGATATTAGCAGTGGATGGCCTGGTGAAATATTACGGCACAGGAGAGAACCAGGTACGGGCAGTAGACCATACAAGCTTAGAGATAGAGAGAGGGAAGTTCACAGCGATCGTGGGGCGGTCGGGCTCCGGCAAGTCTACGCTCCTGCATCTGATCGGAGGGCTTGACCGGCCGGATGAGGGGAAAGTATGGATAGAGGGCAAGGATATCTTCGCGCTTAAGGACGACAGGCTGGCGGCATTCCGCAGGAAGAAGATCGGGTTCATCTTCCAGGATTATAATCTGATCCCGTCGTTAAATGTATGGGAGAATATCGTGCTCCCGCTGGGACTGGATAACCGGAAGGTGAAGAGGGAGGACGTACAGGAGGTGCTGGAGAAGATCGGCCTTACGGATAAGGAAGAGACTATGCCTAATGCGCTGTCGGGAGGGCAGAAGCAGAGGACCGCGATTGCCAGGGCGCTTGTGACCCGTCCGGCTATCATCCTGGCAGATGAGCCTACAGGGAATCTGGATTCCCAGACAGAGCTGGAAGTGATGAGCCTGATGAAGAGCTGTGTGACGGACTTCGGGCAGACATTGGTCATGATCACGCACGATGAGATGATCGCCCAGATGGCGGACCGGGTGATTGAGATCGCAGACGGTAAGGTGGTGAGTGACTGATGAAGATGACAACGAGAGTCGCATTTGACAATATGAAATACTATAAGAACAGGAATATACTGATAGGGATCACGATCATCCTGACGACCATGCTGCTGTTCATAGTTCCCGCGGTGGGACGGGGAATGCTGGAAATTCAGTTTGCCGTAACAGACAGGCTCTATCCGTCATGGCATGCTCTTTACCGGAATGTGGATGAGGAGACGGCCCGTAAATTGGCAGTGCATCATGATATATCCAAGTTCGGCCTCCGAAGCGACGCAGGCTACATGAATCTTGATGAGGCATCGGTCGTTATGATGTATGTGGATGAAGCGGGGATGGAATTATATAAGATGGCGCCGGCAGAAGGAACGATTCCCAGGCGGGAGGATGAGATCGTGGTATCCCCGGGGATTCTTAAGGAGCTTGGCCAGCAAGGGGATATCGGTGATACGGTCACCGTGCCTTATCAGATCTTCCGGGGCGGAGAGCTCGATCTTACTCAGCAGAAGGAATTTCGGATCTGCGGATTCTTCGAAGACAGTGAGGATAATTATGAGAAAAGGGTCTATACGGCTCTGGTATCGGAAGCATTTCTGAAAAATGAGATTCCAAAAGACGAGATCGCCTACCGTTTTCTTCTTCAGATCGGAGATGAGGATAAGCCTACGACAGATGAGATTGAAGACAGGATCAAGAATGCGGCAGAACAGTTTGGAATCCCGGAAAGTGAAATTAACATTAACACAGATTATCTGCTGGCAAATTATGTAGACCCGGCCATGGTTCCGTCGATCGTTCTGATCATGCTGATCGTCATGCTGGCGGGAGCGATCACGATATACAGTATCTATTATGTGTCTATGAACCAGAGAATCCGGGAATTCGGCAGGATGAAAGCGATCGGCGCTACAAAGCGCCAGATACGGCAGATCGTGCTCCGGGAAGGATTATGCATTGCTGCTTTTGCTGTTCCGGCAGGTCTTCTGATCGGTACATTTGTATCCCGGGAAGTGATAGAATGGCTCCTTAAGTTTACTGATTCTGAAGCAATGGAAGCGTTTGCAGAGACGGCAAGGGAGGTCTTGGCGGACGGTGAAGTGAATCTGTGCTGTTGGTGGGTCTATCTGCTTGCGGCTGCGGTAACGGTGTGTACGGTGTATTTTTCCCTTGCCAGGCCGATGCATATGGCGGCAAAGGTCTCTGAGGTGGAAGCGATGCGCATGCAGACTGCCGGGAAGAATCGAAGGAGCAGACGGAAAGGTTATGAGTTCCTGTCGATCGGGCGCCTGACTCTGAGGAACCTTACAGAGAATAAGAAGAAAAGTGCGGTCACGATTGTCTCCATGGCGGCTACAGGGGTATTCCTGATGGTGGTTGCCACCGTTCTGTCCTGCGCCGATCCCCGGGAGAGCGCCGATAACTCTCTTGTGGGGCAGTATGAGATCCTGCCTGACATAGAAGAATATAATAAGGAACATCCAGAGCGGAAATGGTCTGAGATCCAGAAGGATAATCCGCTGAATGAGACGCTGAGGCAGCAGATCGAAGCGCTTCCCGGTGTGGAGAGGGTAGATGTATTTTCCTCTCTCAGGGTAGACGGAGATGTATTTTCAGAGGAAGAGGGGAATGCGCTTAACGGAATCCCGCAGGAATATGCAAAAGAGCTGGAAAAAGGCATCACAGAAGGAAAGGTGACTTATGAGGAATTGAAGACAGGAGATAAGGTGCTCATCGACGAAGCGATTAAGTACTGGCACCCTGAGCTTAAGGTGGGAGATAAGCTGAACCTGAGGATTCAGGACGGCGGCCGGACATTTAATAAGGAAGTTGAGATTGCAGCGATCGGGGATTACAGGAACGGTCTGACTAATTTTGACTATCTGATCATGGCGAAGGAGGCCGTGGACCGGCTGAGTGAATATAATTCCTCCAGGTACTTCCATGTAATTGCAGACAAGGACTATGACCAGACGCTTGAGAAGAAGCTTCAAGATATCATAAATGCGTCTGGAAGGATGTCTATGCGGACCTGGAAGGCTGAGTATGAACAGTGGCGGACGGCTTTGGCAACGACGAGAGGAGCGAGTTATGCGTTCCTTGGAATCCTGGCGGCGATCAGTGTGATGAACCTGATCAATACTATGATCAACAGTGTCCACGTGCGCAGGAAAGAACTGGGAATGATGCAGGCGATCGGGATGTCGGATTCACAGCTTATGAAGATGCTGCAGTTAGAAGGCCTGTTCTATACGGCCGGTACACTGGCAATCTCGGTAGGGCTTGGAAGCCTTGCCGGATACCCGGTATTCTTGTATGCGAAAAAGCACGGAATGTTTAATATATCGGCCTATCACTACCCGGCAGCGGCGGCAATTGTGGTATCCATTGTATTACTGGTGCTTCAGATTGCGCTGGCGGCAGGGATATCCCGGTCGGTGAGGAAGAATTCGCTGATAGAGCGGATCCGGTTCAGTGAGTGATCTGTTTCCGGTATCTGGAGGGTGTGGCGCCGTATTTTTCCTGGAATATCTTATAGAAATATCCTTTGTTGCGGTAGCCGACCGATTCTGTGATCTCATCTACGCTCTTATCGGTAGAAATCAGCATATGCGCCGCACGCTCGAGGCGGATCTGCTGTACATAGGCAGAGTAAGTAAGCCCGGTCTTGCTCTTGATGAGCCGGTTAAAGTAGTCTTCCTGGAAGTGAAATTCCCGGACTAACTCCTGGATGGTGACTGTGGCAAAATGGCGCTTGATGTAATCCGATATCTCTTCAAATACGATCCAGTTCATGGTTTTTCGCTGTTCTTTGGACAGCGAAAAGTCATAGCGGGTGCTGATGATGCGAAAAATGCGCAGCAGCAGTCCCTTGCAGATATAGTGTGAGCCGATCTTGTTATCGTGCAGTTCATTCAGCAGGAGGCAGAGGCAGCTCTCTAATTCGGCTGCCGCGCCGGGATCGGAGCCTGGGCGGAAATGCAGATATTGCTGCAGATCCTTCTGTTTGAGCAGCGCGGACTGCAGGAAATAGATGATCTTCTGTGTGGCGACATTTTCATCCATGATCTCGGTGAACATGTCGTTGGCAATTCCAAGGAATAAGATGACGGCAGGCTGGTCTAACAGGTAGTCCTGATGCAGGCAGTTCTTGTCGATCAGGCACAGATCGCCCTTGGAAAATGTGATGTCATGGCTTAAGATCCTCTGGCGGAATTCACCCTCAACCACATAGGCGAGTTCGATGTAATCATGCGTGTGAAGCTGCGTCCGTTCACCGGAATGAAAATTAAGCCGGTAACAGAAAGGCTCCGGCGCCGGATGGAGGGTAGCGTGTAAGGTCTGCGCCGGATGGGAAGCGTCTATGTCCCAGCACAGTGCAAAGATTCGCTCCTTAAGAGGCAGCGGATAAGTCTTGACCTCCCAGTCAGACTTTGAATATTCCGGGCAGACAAGACGCGGCCCCATCTTATGGTCGGGAGGCAGCGGCGCTCTCTCATATCTGGTGATGTAAGTGCATAATTCAGATAGTGTCAATGTAACAGCCTCCTTGGCAATTATCATCTCTTAAGCTTCCCAAGAAGCGTCCGAAGCGGCCGGTAACATATCAGGGATACGGCAACATTTCCCGCACAATGGAGCAGATCAAAAGGAATTCCAGATACCCAGTAGGAGAACCCGGCCGCCCAGCCTCCGGCAATAAAATAAGGCAGGGCATATAACATTCCAAAAGAAAGCCCATATGCGCCGAGAATCACAGCAGTCATAATTATGGAAGTCTGCTGTCTGCCGTTCCAGAGAACGATCAGCGCCAGAACGCTCCAGATATACAGATATCCGAACCACCAGAGACCAAAGCCGTAGATACAGCCCTCCAGGAATACGAACACATAGATAATGAAGAAGACTTTCTTACGGTAGACCTGGGTATATATGTAGATTAAGAGGGATACGATCTCTATATTAGGAAGGTAGGACATCCCAACCTGTCCGATAAGCAGGATAGCGCTGAGAAATCCCATGCTCACAAGTTCCTTGTTGTTCTCCATTGCCTGTTTTAATAACCTTCCATCATAGTCAGCTCAAACTGATCGCCGTTCTCGATTGGAGTCTGGTCGGCAGAGGTGTTGACGGATTCGCCGCCTTTGGTAATGCACCACCACTGTTCCTTCGAGTCGTCTGCCGTTTCGCCGTCAACGGAAGTGATAAACAAACCGTAATCTCCGTCGGTTCCTTCTACAAGGCCTTCTGCTTCTATGACTGCGCCGAGGTAAGCCTCGTCGGTCTGATAGACGAAATCTTTTGAAGACTGATCCGCATGTACGACGGTTACGGTGATTTCTTTGGCGCCGGTCTGCCCCTTAGGGATAAATACCTTGTAAATGCAGAACATGGCTGCTGCTGCGATCACCAATGCCGCGATCAGTAAGAGTGTTTTTTTGGCTGAGTGTTTTTGAGTGTTGTTTTCCATTTTTGTGCCTCCTTTTTGTATGCTGAGTGTTCTTTGCTATGTCAAAAACATAGCGTCATGGTAAAAGGGGACCCAAAATACTCATGAACCAGGCAGACGAATGCTGCGGTTTCATGAGTTCCAATAGAAACAAAAAAGCTTGCTGTTATAAGCAAACTTCTTCCAATAATAGTGCAATAGAGGACAGAATGTTTCGCTTTGGACGGAAGCCCCATTCTACACATATACAGGTATTCTGGCTGCGGACATCGTCCTCACAGTGACCCCATCGCTCAGGATTCGCACCTGATTCCCGCTGTATATATGCTAATTGCGATATTACTATAAAATTATATTTTTTTCAAGAGCTTTTTTTGTAAATAATATATGCAAGCCCTGCCGTAACGAATTCCGTGAAGCAGAAGGCGTACCACACTCCGTCTGCGCCGATAAATTTACTCAATATATATGCCGCCGGTATGATGACGACTGCATATCGAAGCAGGGAGATACACAGAGACGGCGTGCCCTTGCCCAGACCCTCCAAGGCTCCGCAGCAGGTAATAGAGACTGCGGATACTACGAATCCGAGGCTGATGATATGAAGGGCAGTGACGCCGATCTTAATGGTCTGCGGGGTGGAGGTGAACATGCCGAATAAGCTTGCCGGGAACAGCCAGGACAAGAAAGTTCCGACTACCATGACTCCCATGGTAAGGGCAAGAGAGGTCCGAAAGATCTTCTGGACACGCTCTTTCTCACCCGCGCCGTAGTTGTACCCCATCAATGGCCGGATTCCCTGGATGATTCCGTTTGCCGTCAGGTAGATGAAGGTCTGAAGCTTATAATAGACGCCCAGTACAAGTACATATGTCTCTGAGAAGCCTGCAAGGATGCCGTTCAATACAGAGATCAGCAGAGACGGGAGCGCCAGAGTCAGGGTTGCCGAGATGCCGACGGAATATAATCTTGCCGCTATATTTTTCTCCGGTTTCCAGTATTTCCGTTCGATCTTAATGGGAATGGGGCTGATCTTGCTGCACAGATAATAGACGGCAAGAGAGAATACCTGGCCGATTCCGGTGGCGTAGGCGGCTCCGGCGATTCCCATGGCAGGGAAGAACCCAATCCCGAAGATCATCAGCGGATCCAGGATAATATTGGCGATGAAGCCGCACATCATACAGAGCATGGAGACCTTCATCTTGCCGACAGCCTGGAAGAGCTTCTCGTATACCAGTGTCAGGGCGATGACCGGAGAGAACAGGAACGCCCGGTTCGAATACTCAAGCGCCATTTTGATCACCGTGTCATCAGAAGAAAACATACCAAGGAATGCAGGCATGACAGCGATGGACAGTACCGTCAGAGCCACGCCGTGAAGGAGGCTTAAGAAGGTTCCCTGGGTTGCGGTCTTGCTCGTGCGGACAGAGTCATTTGCTCCAAGGAAATATGCCGCGCTTGCATTGATCCCTATAGAGAAACCGATGGCGATGGCGTTGATCATGTTCTGGATGGGGTAGACCAGCGCCAGCGCCGTCATGGCGTCCTCGCTTAATTTGGCCACGAAATAACTGTCTACGATATTGTAAAGTGAGTTGACCGCCATGGATATGACCATGGGCAGGGACATAGACAGCACAAGCGGCAGAATCTTCTTCTCTTTCATGAATGTTTGTTCCATAATCTTATTCCTCCTTCGTCTGGAATTATTCCCGCAAAACAACGGGCCAGGTATCCATGCCTGCATGCCTGGATATCTGGCGGCTGCCTCGGGGTATTTAGCTTCCAACATAAAAATACCACACAAATGCATGTATGCAATCGTGTGGCGAAAAAAGATAACTCTTTAAAAATCCACTCCATGTAGGTTTGAAATAAGTATGTCATACAGGAGGCCAATTGTCAATCTGAAATTGCGGATTTGCCAGGCAGCAGTTCAGGTAGATCCGTGCACTTGCTAAACTGTTACTTGGCCGGAAGACAGGTCGAAAGATGTCGAATGCTTGGATATTGTGGATCAAAGTAAATACAGGTATAATTATATGTGTTACCGCCCCTATACCGGAACAGGAAGGGGGTGTTATTGTGGAATTTATCTTTTCTTTTTATATCGCTGTTGCGGCTGGTGTAGTTTGCCACTACATCATCAAGTGGTTGGACGGCGATAAATGATCGGTAACCAGCCCTAAAAGGAAGACCTCGCCATATAAGAGGAAGAATCCCCGAATGTATTAACGGTACATTCGGGGATTCGTTCTTTTGTTATTGTGGAACATCTTTTCTCTTTACCTAAAGGCATTATAGCATATGCAATTTTGGATTGCAAGATGCATTTTCTTGAGTTTCCGCAGATTTATCCACAGAACCCTAATTCCTTCAATCTTATTATTAACAATTTTCAAAAAATACCTAAAATATAAGTATAAAATTTCGAGGAAGAACCCCCGGATGTACCACCAATACATCCGGGGGTTCGTTCATTGTGCCACAATGAAAATATTCCTTGTCTTTTTGCCTATCGGCATTATAGCATATGCATTTTTTTATTGCAAGATGCACTTTAGATTATAATTCGTTATAATTATTCTGTACAGGTCGGATTAGGTAACTTTTTCTGTGAACAGGCAGAGTTATGAACTTGCAGAGAATTGACAGATATCTATATAATAAGATCAGATAGATATAAGGCGTGTATTTGGCCGGGATGGCGGATGAGCCGTTATGCTGCGCCGAATACATTTTCAAGAAAGTGAGGAAATCATCATGCTAAAATCAAAAACTTATCAGTTCTGGTTCTGTACAGGTTCACAGGATTTATACGGGGACGTGTGCCTGGCCCACGTGGCGGAGCACTCTCAGAAGATCGTGGAGGCGCTGAATGCATCCGGCAATCTTCCTTATGAGGTTGTATGGAAGCCGACGCTCATTACCAATGAACTGATCAGGAAAACTCTGAACGAGGCGAACACGGACGAGTCTTGCGCGGGAGTCATCACCTGGATGCATACGTTCTCTCCGGCCAAATCCTGGATTCTCGGCCTGCAGGAGTACAGGAAACCGCTGCTTCACTTCCATACACAGTTTAACCGGGAGATTCCGTATGACACCATTGATATGGATTTTATGAACGAGAATCAGGCGGCCCACGGGGACAGAGAGTACGGTCATATCTTCAGCCGTCTCGGCATGGAGCGCAAGGTGATCATGGGTTACTGGGAGGACGCGGATGTCCAGAAGAAGATCGGTTCCTGGATGCGTACTGCGGTGGGCGTGATCGAGAGCAGCCATATCCGCGTGATGCGTATTGCCGACAATATGAGGAATGTTGCAGTGACAGAGGGCGACAAGGTTGAGGCGCAGATCAAGTTCGGCTGGGAGATCGACGCGTATCCGGTCAATGAAATAGCAGCAGAAGTAGAGGCAGTTTCCAAAGGAGATATTGACGCGCTGGTCGAAGAATATTATGATAAGTATGAGATACTTTTGGAAGGCAGAGATGAGAAGGAATTCAGAGAGCATGTAGCGGTACAGGCGGGAATCGAGATCGGATTCGAGAGGTTCTTAGAGGCAAAGAATTATCAGGCGATCGTGACCCACTTCGGAGATCTGGGAAGCCTGAAGCAGCTGCCGGGACTTGCAATCCAGAGATTGATGGAGAAAGGTTACGGATTTGCAGGAGAAGGCGACTGGAAGACGGCGGCTATGGTACGTCTTATGAAGATCATGACTCAGGGAATGAAGGATGCGAAGGGTACTTCATTTATGGAGGATTATACCTATAATCTGGTTCCGGGCAAGGAAGGGATCCTGCAGGCACATATGCTGGAGGTATGCCCGACGGTTGCAGACGGCAAGATCAGCATTAAGGAACAGCCGCTCTCCATGGGAGACAGGGAAGATCCGGCAAGGCTGGTATTCACATCGAAGACAGGACCGGCGGTCGCAACTTCACTTATCGATCTCGGAGACCGTTTCCGTCTGATCATCAATGATGTGGACTGCAAGAAGGTAGAGAAGCCGATGCCGAAGCTCCCGGTTGCAACTGCGTTCTGGACGCCGCAGCCGAATCTTCAGACAGGAGCAGAGGCGTGGATCCTGGCAGGCGGAGCGCACCATACTGCATTCTCTTATGACCTGACTTCCGAGCAGATGGGCGATTGGGCAGCGTGCATGGGTATTGAAGCTGTCTATATTGACAAGGATACGACCATCCGCCAGTTCAAGAACGAACTGTTGTGGAACAGTGTCGCGTATCGCAAGTAGGATAGGAGGAGCAGCATGAGCAATGTAAAGGAAGTGATTGAGAGCGGCAGAGCCGTTCTTGGTATTGAGTTGGGATCAACCAGGATCAAGGCAGTGCTGATCGGCGAGGATCATACGCCGATCGCATCCGGCGACCATGGATGGGAGAACCGTCTGGAGGATGGAAACTGGACCTACTCGCTGGACGATATCTGGACGGGCCTTCGGGACAGCTATAAGAACCTGGCGGCAGACGTTCAGGAGAAGTACGGCGTGACGCTGAAGAAGATCGGTTCTATCGGATTCAGTGCAATGATGCACGGATATATGGCGTTTGACAAGAACGGGGAACTTCTGGTGCCGTTCCGTACCTGGAGGAATTGTACCACAGGTCCGGCAGCAGAGAAGCTGATCGATCTGTTTCAGTATAATATTCCGTTGCGGTGGAGTATTGCCCACTTATACCAGGCGGTTCTTAACGGAGAAGAGCATGTGAAGGATGTGGCGTATTTTACCACGCTGGCAGGATATATCCACTGGAAGCTGACCGGAGAGAAGGCGCTTGGAATCGGAGATGCGTCCGGTATGTTCCCGATCGATGTGGAGAAGAAGGACTTTAACGAGGATATGATCCGCAAGTTCGACGAGCTGGTTGCTGACAAGCATTATCCGTGGAAATTAAGAGAGATCATGCCGAAGGTCATGGTTGCGGGCGAGACGGCCGGGACCTTGACGGAAGAAGGCGCGCGGCTCTTAGATGAGAGCGGCAATCTTGAGGCGGGTATTCCGATGTGTCCGCCGGAAGGCGACGCGGGGACCGGCATGGCGGCGACCAACAGTGTTGCTAAGCGTACTGGTAACGTATCCGCGGGAACCAGTGTATTTGCCATGATCGTGCTTGAAAAGGAGCTTAAGAAGGTGTATCCGGAGATCGACCTTGTGACCACGCCGGACGGCAGCCTGGTTGCCATGGTGCATGCGAATAACTGTACCTCTGACCTGAATGCGTGGGTAGGCATTTTCAAGGAATTTGCAGAGAGCTTCGGTATCGAAGTGGATATGAACAAGTTATTCGGAACGCTGTATAACAAGGCTCTGGAGGGCGACGCTGACTGCGGCGGGCTGTTATCTTACGGTTATCTCTCTGGGGAATTCATCACAGGTGTGGATGAGGGACGTCCGTTGTTCGTAAGGTCGCCGAAGAGTAATTTCAATCTGGCGAACTTCATGCGCGTGAACCTATTTACCGCGCTTGGGGCGATCAAGGTAGGTATGGATCTTCTGCAGAAGGAGGAGAATGTGGCGATCGACTCGATGCTCGGCCACGGAGGGTTATTCAAGACCAAGGGCGTCGGACAGAGGATTCTTGCGGCGGCTATCAATGCGCCGGTATCTGTTATGGAGACGGCAGGCGAAGGAGGTCCTTGGGGAATGGCGCTTCTCGCTGCTTACATGAAGAACAGAGCCGATGGGGAGACTCTGGAAGATTATCTTGCGAAGAAAGTGTTCGAGGGCAACGAAGGCAGCCGGATGGAGCCTGATGCAAAGGATGTAGAGGGATACGAGGTATTTACTGAGAGGTATAAGACGGGCATTGCTATTGAGAAGGCGGCGATCGAGAGCCTGATCTGATCGCGGCTAAAGGAGTTGGAACAATATGTTAGAACAGTTAAAAAAAGAAGTATATGAAGCGAACATGCTTCTTCCGAAATACGGTCTGGTGACCTTCACCTGGGGCAATGTAAGCGGTATCGACCACGAGAGCGGTCTGTTCGTGATCAAGCCAAGCGGTGTAGAGTATGACAAGCTTAGACCGGAGGATATGGTTGTCGTAGACTTAGAGGGCAATAAGGTTGAGGGAGATTACAATCCATCCTCAGATACGGCGACTCATGTGGTATTGTATAACCGCTTCCCGGAGATAGGCGGTATCGTGCATACCCACTCGTCCTGGGCGACGAGCTGGGCGCAGGCAGGAAGAGGGATTCCGTGCTACGGAACGACCCACGCGGACTATCTCTACGGCGAGGTTCCCTGTGTCAGGAATCTGACCAAAGAAGAGATCGACGAGGCCTATGAGAAGAATACAGGCATCCTGATCGCGGATGAGTTCGAGGCGCGCAGGCTGGATTATAATGCCACGCCGGCAGTATTGTGCAAGAATCATGGACCTTTCACCTGGGGGAAGGACGCTCATGAGGCGGTACACAATGCGGTGGTATTAGAGGAAGTCGCGAAGATGGCGGCACGCTGCGAGCTGATCAATCCGAAGAATCAGCCGGCGCCGCAGGAACTGCAGGATAAGCATTATTACCGGAAGCATGGTGCGAATGCTTATTATGGACAGCCGGGGCGATAGAAACGATATACTGTAATAAAATAAGAGAGACTGCCGAAGAATTCCGGCAGTCTCTCTTATAAAATTAGTTATGCAATTTTTCTTCTGATTGCCTCTACGTTTTCCCGCAGCTTATTCACTTCGTCGATAAGATAGGTTACTTTTACTTCGTACGCAAGATTCTTGTCTGCGGCAGGTATTGCCTGATTTAGCTTATTGACCAGATCGATGAAGTTTTCTGCCAACAATTGAATGTTGTGATCAGTTTTATTCTCGAGATGTAATTCAATGTGTGCGATCCGATCGTCAGACCGATCCATGCGCTCCTCAAGTCGGTCAAAGCGTTCTCTGAATTGATCAAAGCATTCCTCGAGCCGCCCCATGCGCTCCTCAAGTCGGTCAAAGTGTTCGCTGAACTGGTCAAAGCGATTCTCGAGCCGCCCCGTACACTCCTCAAGTCGGTCAAAGCGTTCGCTGAACTGGTCAAAGCGATTCCCGAGTCGTCCCGTACACTCCTCAAGCCGGTCAAAGTATTCCTCATAATTCATCTTTTGTAGGAGAAGATCCAGCTTCTGACTGTCTGTCATGATATCCCTCCTTTTATGTAAATGACGTTTCTGTTGACACCCCAGATTATACCATATCCGAAACATGAAGTCTATGTCGGTGTAATATTTTGTTGTTTTTTGTTAGATTTATCCGGACAATTTAAAAGGACTGCATGTTGGGAGGAGTGCAGTCCTGAGGAAAAAGTTATGAAAAAGAATTTTGTTGTTCGTTTCATCGAACAATTATAGTATAAGCAGAAACTGTGATAAAAGTGTGATAAAAATAAGAATTAATTGTTAACAAATCAAGAACGAAATGTTTCTACACAGATTCTTATACAGTTGTGAACAGATCGATGGATTGTCCGGTCATCACCGGCGGTGCGTCGCACAGCAGATATAGGATCGCCTTAGCCACATCGGCAGCGCTCCCCATGGGCACGCCGTCCTGTCCGACAGAATGGTTATATACACGCTGCCCCGGTGTGTCTACGATCCCAGGGGCTACGGCGTTGACCTGGATGCCGTATTCCTGTGTCTGGATGGCGGCAGTCTTGGTCATTGTGATAATGGAGCCCTTCGCCACAGCATATGCGCCCATCTGGGAGGCGATACGCCCCATCCTGGAAGAGACGCTGACAACCTTACCGCTTCTCTGGCCGATCATAATAGGAAGGACATGCTTCATACACAGGAACGGGATACGGACATTGGTCTTGATGATCTGATCCCATTGCTCCTCCGTCCATTCCCAGAGCTTGATAGCCTGATGCTCGATATTCCTGTAGATCTCGGACGGATATCCGCCGGCGTTGTTGACCAGAATGTCGATCTTTCCATATTTTTTCATAATCTCGTCCACCATTGCCTGCACCTCGGCTCCTACCGTGAGATCGTGGGATATGGCGATGGCAGAGCCTCCGTTGTCTTCGATCATTTTTACAGTCTCATCAAGGTCAGCCTGGGTTCTTGCAACTGCAGCGACGGTTGCACCTTCGGCGGCGATCGCAAGGGCGGCTTCCCGGCCAATCCCCTTTCCGGCTCCTGTCACGATTGCGATTTTTCCTTTTAATTGATCCATAAGATATTCATCTCCTTTATAGAATAGCGTCTCCGTATTGTCCGAAGAAGTCTGCAGTTGTAGGATGGATGAAGCTTGCGCCGATATCACGCAGCAGGACCACATTTAATCTGTTATTCAGATTCTTCTTATCCAACAGAATCGCGCCCATCAATTCCTGCATCGGCAGTCCGCATTCATGCGGAAGGCCGTAAGACTTAAGAACTGCCAGGATGCGTTTGGATGTTCCGGATACGGTTAATTCCTGTTCTTCGGAAAGCTTCGTGATCTGGTACATGCCGATCGCCACAGCCTCTCCGTGGCTCTCTCTTCCATAATGATAGTATTGCTCTATCGTATGTCCGAGCGTATGTCCGAAATTCAGAAGCATCCGCTCTCCGGTATCGAATTGGTCACGCTCCACAACCTCCCGCTTGATATCCACACAGCGTTCTATGATAGCGGACAGCTCTTCCTTTAGTTCCGCAAAAGAGCTGTGGGATTCCAGCATATGGAATAATCCGGCATCCTTGATGCAGCCGTATTTGATCACTTCGCCCATGCCGTCAATGATAAATCGTCTGTCCAGTGTATCTAACACGAGCGGATCGATCAGCACCAGAGCCGGCTGATAGAACGCGCCTACCAGATTCTTCCCCTGGGGCAGGTCAACGGCTACCTTGCCGCCCACGGAAGAATCCACCTGAGCGAGCAGAGAGGTAGGTATCTGTATCAGCTTTACACCCCGTAAGAAGCTGGAAGCAGCAAATCCTGCCAGGTCGCCGATCACTCCGCCGCCAAGAGCGATGATCAGGTCACTCCGGGAGATCTTTGCTTCAAGCAGGGCAGTGTAGACGGCAGGAAGGGTCTGGAAATCCTTCGTTGCCTCCCCGTGGGGGAGTATCAGGTGGCTGCAGTCATAATCCCTGGACAGCTGTTCTGTAAGCTTATTTCCATAGAGAGGATAGACATTATCATCCGAGATGATCATGATCCTTCTGCCGGAAAATATTTCTCTGATGTATGAGGCGGATTGGGACAGCAGATTATTTTCGATATAAATAGGGTAGCTGTCCGCTCCCAGATTCACAGTTAATCTCATAGGCTAGACCCTCTTCCCAACAACCCGTGCGATCTGCGCAACTTCCTGGATCAGGGTGTCGTATTTGGCAGGTTTCAGGGACTGGGCGCCGTCGCACAGAGCACACTCGGGATCATTATGTACTTCGATCATCAGACCGTCCGCGCCTGCGGCGACAGAAGCCTTCGCCATGGACTCTACCAGCCACCATTTGCCGCCCGCATGGCTTGGATCCACGATAACAGGCAGATGTGTAAGCTTGCGCACCACAGGAATGCTCTGGAGATCCAGCGTATTCCTTGTATAAGATTCGAAGGTACGGACGCCTCGTTCGCAGAGGATCACATTTTCATTGCCGGAAGCCATGATATATTCCGCCGACATGATCCATTCCTCATAGGTTGCGTTCAGGCCTCTCTTGAGAAGGATCGGACGGTCAAGCTGTCCTAACTGTTTCAGGAGGTCGAAGTTCTGCATGTTGCGGGCGCCGATCTGGATCAGGTCGACCTTCTCGTTAAATATATCCAGATAGTCCGGGGACATCAGCTCGGTTACGATAGGAAGCCCGGTCTCTTTCTTGACGGCGCACAGGATATCAAGGCCTTCTAAACCAAGTCCCTGGAATGAATACGGACTGGTTCTTGGCTTGAACGCGCCGCCTCTCAGCAAGTTAGCGCCGGATGCCTTGACGGCCCTGGCGATCTCCAATACCTGTTCAAAGGATTCCACGGAACAGGGACCTGCGATCAGTGCAAGATTCTCTCCCCCGATCTCGACGCCTGAGACATCTATGATCGATTCTTCCGGGTGAAATGCCCGGTTCGCCAGCTTGTAGGGCTCCTGGACATGCATGACCTTGTCTACGGCAGAGTCGACCTCAAAAAGCTTGGAATCGATCCGTGTCGTATCGCCGATACATCCAATGATCGTCATCTCAGAACCTTCGACAATATGCGTGTCCAGTCCCCGTCTCTTTATCATCTGTTCCACGCGGATCAGGTCGTCGTGGGTGGAACGTGGTTTTAATACAATAATCATAGTCAGTATTCCTCCGTGAGATTATTATGCTGTAACAATTTAGCTGTTTAAAGTGTGAAACTAGAAATTATAGTATAACAATAAGAAAAAATTGTCAATCCCTTTTTTAAACGATAACCTATTATTTTCTTTGTAATACAATCTATGTTATAATTATACGGTACAAGCGTCAATACATTTATTAGGAAGGGTTATAGCAATGGTTAAAGTATGGCTTGCAGACATTGCGCCGTTATTAGAGGAATCCGTCTATCAGCAGTATTACCGGGAGCTGCCCGCGTGGCGCCGGGAGAAGGCAGATAAATACCGGTTCGCCAGGGACAGGGCGCAGAGTGCGGGGGTATGGTGTCTCTGGAGCCGGGCGAGGGAGCGGTACGGACTTCCGGAGGAGACGGTATACAACCTCTCTCATTCGGGGAAATATGTACTCTGTGCATTCAGCGACCGCATTGGAGCGAAGGTAGGCTGCGACATCGAGGAGATGAAGGAATTCCGGGAACCGGTTGCCAGGAGATTCTTCTGTCAGAGGGAGTATGAGCATATCATGGGAAATGCGGAGGCTGACAGGGCGCAGATATTCTATCGTTACTGGGTATTGAAGGAGAGCTTCATGAAGGCGACCTGCAAGGGGATGGCGCTGGATCTTGGAGCATTTGAGATTGGCTGGGATGAAGCGCAGGAACCAGTGCTGGTGCGCAAGCCGGAGGAATATCCGGAGGAGTACATTTACAGGGAGTACACGGCGGAAGGTGTGAACGCCCGGATCGCGGTCTGCACAACAGATACGGAGATCGACGGGGAGCTGCATATAATGCAGCTGCAATCATAAGCATTTGCAGTGAGAGGTGACAAATGAGCAGAAAAAAGTTAAAGACAAGATGGGCAGACCAGATAGACAGGGAACACGTTCTTGAGGAATATCCAAGGCCGCTGCTTGTGCGGGAGAGTTATGTCAACCTGAATGGTGTCTGGGAATATGCAATTACCGGTAAAGAGAGAAAGAACCAATTTGACGGCGATATTCTGGTCCCGTTCTCGCCGGAGGCTCCGCTTTCCGGGGTGGAACGGCAGCTAAAGCCGCAGGAAACACTCTGGTACCGCAGGATACTGCCGGAGGGAATCCGTCCTGAGACCGGCAGGCGTTGGATTCTTCATTTTGGCGCGGTGGATCAGTATGCCGCGGTATATCTGAACGGGGAATTGGTTAAGAGGCATCTCGGCGGTTATCTGCCGTTTTCAGTTGATGTGACAGATGCGCTTAAGAGCACGGAGAATGAGCTGACGGTACAGGTGAGAGACTACAGCGACGCGTTCTATTACAGCAGAGGGAAACAGAAGATCAAGAGGGGCGGCATGTTTTATACGGCACAGAGCGGGATCTGGCAGACGGTCTGGATGGAACAGGTGCCGGAGAATTATATTGCAGACCTGTCCGTTACGCCCCTGTATGATGAGAGCGCCGTCCGCGTGAAGGTAAGAACAGTGTCTCATCCGCATGATAAGGGACAGGGTGACAGGAATGCGGGTAGATTCACAATTACCATATCTTCATCGGAAATGCAGCCGGTCCAGGCAGAGGGCGTCGCTGGGAAGGAACTCGTTATCCCGATCTCTGACCCGCATAATTGGAGCCCGGAGGATCCGTTTCTATATGATATCGAGGTTCAGGCGGGAGAAGACAGGGTAAGAAGCTATATGGCCATGCGCAAGATCAGTGCGGAGAAGGACGAGAAAGGTATCCCAAGGTTGTACCTGAACAACCGTCCATATTTCCAAAAAGGGGTGCTGGATCAGGGTTACTGGCCGGAAGGACTGTATACGGCGCCCTGTGACGAAGCGATGGTATACGATATCCGGACCATGAAGGAGCTGGGCTTCAATATGCTGAGGAAGCATGTCAAGATAGAGCCTCAGAGGTGGTATTATCACTGTGACCGTCTGGGAATGCTGGTGTGGCAGGATATGGTAAACGGCGGCAGAGACTATCAGTCCTGGTTTGTCACTTATGGGGCGACAGCCATGGAATATTTCCATCTGAAGATGCGGGATTCCAGACTTTGGCTCCTTGGAAGGCGGGATGAGAGAGGACGGAACCAGTTTGTATCAGAGATGCGCAGTACCATACATATACTTAAGAATCATCCGTCGATCGTCACCTGGGTGATCTTCAATGAAGGATGGGGGCAGTTCCATGCGGACACGATGACTCGGATAGCCAGGGAGATGGACGGCAGCAGGCTGATCGACCAGGCGAGCGGTTGGTTCGATCAGGGCGGCGGAGATATCCGGAGTATCCATGATTATTTCTTCCCGCTGCGGCTGCCTCGCAGGACAGAAGCCGCCGGTGCAGGAGATGTCCGGCCGGGGATTGCCCGTCTCAGGAAATGTGTGATGGGAGATGCCGGCAGACGGGAGAAACGTGTGACAGCGCTGACAGAATTCGGGGGATATTCCATGAGTGTACCGGGACATCATATGTATAGGAAGGTATATGGTTACCGTATCTACACGAAGAAGCCGGAGCTGACCGGAGGCTACAGGGAATGGATAGAGAAGGAAGTGATTCCCAATATTGCAAATGGATTGTCGGCGACTGTCTATACGCAGTTGTCCGATGTGGAGGAAGAGACGAACGGAATCCTGACATACGACAGGGAGATTATCAAGCTTGAGGAAGAAACGGTCCGGGAATTGAACGAGAAGATGAAGCTGTGAGGTGCAGCGGATTAAGAAGGGGCAGCCATAGGCTGCCCCGTAGATTATTCTTCTGTCATATCTGAAGAATCCGACTCTGCCGCGTCTGTCTCATCCGCCTCTTCTGTCGGTTCTTTCCTGCGCTCTTCGGCTACCTCTTCTGCCAGGTCCGCCATCCGGGAATTCATATCGGCTGAAATCTGTGCGGACTTCTTCTTAAGCTCCGTTATCTTCTCACGCTTATAGTCTAAGACGCCTCTGTATTCGGTGTCTCCCATCCTGCCTTCATCAAGAGCAAGCTCGGATTCGAGGACTTTAACTCTGCCGTCTACCTTGGTCTTGATAGAATCGAGAGAATCGATACGTTCTGCGTCGGTTGACATAGAAGTTACAGCGTTCATACGCTCGGTCAGAATCTCTTCCTTCGTCTTGGGTTCCTCATCGCCTGCCTTCTTCTCTTCTTCCTGCTTCTCAAGCTCACGGGACATAGCCTCAGATATCTGGATATCAATATTCTGCAGCTGTTCATCATAAGCTTCTAACTGCGTCTTGATGGATTCCATGGAACCGCCCTGCTCCTTCACAGAAGCTATCAGGGAATTCTTACGGTCGGTAATGTCCATCTTCTGCTTCATCAGGCTGTTGATCAGGTTCTGAGCCTTCCCGGCCGGGGAGAGGGTAAAGGTGTCTCTGCGTTCTTCGTTAGAGCCTGCAGCCTCATTCACACCGGGCTTATTCGCAGCACTGCGGTTGATCTGATATGACTGAAATGCATTGTTAATCTGTAACGCCGGGGAAAAATTTAATCTCATGGCTGCCTCCTTAAGTCTTCCGTCTGATACATAGTTTCTATAGATATATCGGAAGGATTTGGAAAAACATTAGGCAAAGGCGCTCATGATCTAAGATGTTTTTAGAAAATGGGTGGCATTTTTTTGAAGTATTTGCTAAAATAATTTGAAGTGGTTCAATAAGGAGGACAAGCAATGCAGGATCTAACGTTTGGAGAACAGGTCAAGATTATTTTGAGCCGTAAGGATATGACGATCAAGGAACTTGCTAAGAAGATCGAAGGGCGTACCGGGAAGAAGATGTCCCGTCAGAACCTGACGCAGAGGCTTGGCAGGGATAATTTTCAGGAAAGAGACATGCGTATGATCGCGGAGATTCTTGGGTGTCCCTTCTATCTGAATATTCTGGATGACAGCATTCCGGCGGAGAAGACTGAGGATGAGGCAGATACAATACAGAGAACGGAGAATGTCCCGGCAGCGGGAACAGAACCGGCAGAGAACGGGGAGACAGCGCAGTCTGAGGAGCAGACGGATACGTCCGCAGACCAACCGGCAGCAGACCAGCCGGCGGCGTCTGAGACGAAGGAGGATGCCGGCGCCGGCAATGCGCCGGATGAGCCAAAAGGAGACTCGGCCGATCATAATGAATCCGGCGGTATGGCGAACGAAAGAGATATCACGATCGGTGAGTTGGTAGATATACATAAGAAGCTGGATGTGTTGGAGAGTGCGGTGAAGGGCTCCGGTCCGGATGAGGGTGGAGCTGCGTCTGATGAGCAGCAGACCGGGGAGCGGACGGGAGAGCAGCCGTCCGGGGCACCGGAGACATCGGCAGTGAACGCCGGGCCGGAGAACCGGGAATATCGGGGAGAACGGCCGGATCAGGATCAGCCGGAATATCAGGGAGATCAGGCTGGCAGGGAGCAGGCAGAATACCAGGGAGATCAGACTGGCAGGGACCAGGCAGAATACCAGAGAGACCAGGCCGGCGGGAACCAGGCAGAATACCAGGGAGATCAGGCTGGCAGGGAGCAGGCAGAATATCAGGAGTTCCGGGAGGAATATGCAGGAGAGATGACGGAGGAGCCGGTGGAGCAGCTTCTGGCAGAGATAGAGTCTCTGGAGATCCCTCCGAAGAAGGAGGAGAAGCAGGAGGAGCGGCCCCATGGCTGGAGAGCGTATTTCAAGCAGCGGTTCAAGAAGCTGGGGAAGGAGACTTCCGTAGTACGGGAGGAATCATACGGTACAGACAGGCAGCCGGCGGCAAAGGAGCAGGAATATCCGGCGGAAGGATATGGTGCGCCGGATCAGGGAGAGAGCGCCGGGGCAGCCTACAGCGCGGCTTATCAGGAGGAGTATTCGGTGAACCGAGAGCCCGGTTATGAGGCGGCTTATGGCGAGGAATATCCGGCGGACGAGGATTATAACGGCGGGTATGACTATGCCGAAGCAGAAGGAATGGAATATCCGGATTACGGATATGAATACGGAGAAGAATCGGGAGAACTGCAGCAGGAAGAGGATACGGTCCCGGGAGAGCTGAATCCTTATACCGGACAGGAATATGAGTCTAACAGTGTCCGTATGCATCCGTCAAGAATCGGGTATGTACAGGTGTACGACAGAGAGAATCACCAGTGGACAGATATGACGGAATGGGCGTTCCTGGGTTATCAGGAGCGCAAGAAGCAGCTCCTTGGCAAGGATTATGATCCGCCGATCTACCTGGATTGATTCAGATACGAAGGAGAGAGGAATCGCGTGAACTGGGAACGATTGTTGTCAACGAAGAGAAGCAGGGGGAATTCGGGGAAGCATGTACGGAGCGCGGATCTGCGGAGCGAATTCGAGAGAGACTATCACCGTATTATCGGCAGTGCGTCTTTTCGGCGCCTGCAGGATAAGACGCAGGTATTTCCTCTGGATAAGAGTGATTTTATCCGGACGAGGCTTACCCATTCTCTGGAGGTGTCTTCCTTCGCCAAGTCGCTGGGACAGAATATCGGAGAAAATATTTTGGTATATAAGAAAGATTCCAGTTTCACCCCCGGGATGAAAGAGGATATCTGCAACATCCTGCAGTGCGCAGGACTGATCCATGATATCGGGAATCCACCGTTCGGACATTTCGGAGAAGAGGCGATCCGGGAATGGTTTCGGAGGAAGCTCCCTGTGTTGACGTATCGCGGCAGGCCCATTGATCAGGTATTGACGCCGCAGATGAAGGAGGACCTCTATCATTTTGAGGGAAATGCGCAGGCGCTGCGGCTTGTGAGCAAGTTACATTTCCTTGTGGATGAGAATGGGATGAACCTGACCTATGCGCTGCTGAATACGATCGTGAAGTATCCGGTGTCTTCTATGGAGATCAATGAGAAGTCCGGCGACATCAAGGACAGGAAGCTTGGATATTATTATGCGGATCAGGAGATCTTCGAGGAGATATCAAGAGAGACGGGTACGAACGGCTGCAGGCATCCGCTGACATTCATCCTGGAGGCGGCGGATGATATCGCGTACAAGACGGCGGATATTGAAGACGCTTTTATCAAGGGATTCTTAAGCTACCACAAGCTGCTTACGGAGCTTACCAGGCTTCAGGAGTCCTGCGCCCGTGATGAGATGGGAGGTTTTCTGCCGGCGGACAAGCTTCAGGAGCTCTATCTGCGGGGCATGGAAAGGCATGTGGAAGATCTGGAGGAATATGCGGTCAAGAACTGGATCGTGAGAGTCCAGGGATTCCTGATCAGCTGTGCGACGTATGGATTTACCTCCAATTACCAGATGATCATGAAGGGAAGCTACGGGCATGACCTCTTCTACCAGACATTTGCCCAGAAGCTGATGGATCTGCTGGGGGATCTGGCGTTCCGTGAGGTATTTACTTCGGATGCGATCTATAAGATGGAGGTTGCGGAAGGTGCGATGCTGGATTTTCTGCTTGATATGTTCATCGGGGCGGTCGTGGAATATGATGACGGAGCGGAGGGGATGGATTCTCTCGGCAGGCGTATGGCGGCGTTTATCTCCAGCAACTACAAGAGGGCTTACAGATGTCAGGCCAAGGGGAAGCATGAGGTTGAGAGGCTGTATCTGCGGCTTTTGCTGGCGACGGATTATATCTGCGGGATGACGGACAGCTATGCGAAGAGGTTATATCAGGAATTGAAGGCAATTTTATAATGAAAGGTATTTTTTCTGATCCTGGGGAATAGATTGTGATAAAAAGACCAGGATTGGAAGTGAAGGCTTGAAGCGGTTTATTCGTTATCTGTATGAGTGTGATAAGGGCAAGAGACTGCGTAATGTAGGTTTTGTTAAAGTAGAGCAGGGAGAAGAGGACTGTACGCTGCATATTCACGGCAAGGGACTGCACATGAGAGGAGAACGGCAGCTTGCGTTATATCTTTTCTATGATGAGAACGGTGAATGTACCGGTATCTACCAGGGAACGGTGGATAATGTGAATCCTGCTATCAACTACAGGCTGTATTATACGAAGGAAGATGTGATCGTACCGGATAATTTTCCAAGAATCAATGGAATTATATTAGAGAGTGAGAACGGGCGGAGATATGCGGCTGTCTGGAATGATTCGCCGGTTGATGTGAGCCGGATGCAGGTTATGAGGCCGGGGACAGGAAGAGCAGCAGATATGCCGCCGGAGGCCGGGAATGCGGTGGAAGCCGGAAGAGGCGGAGATGTGCCGGGGGCCGGGAATACGGCGGAAGCCGGAAGAGGCGGAGAAGCGCCGGAGGTCCGGAACATGCCGGAAGAGAGAAGCGCCGGGAATGCAGCGGGAGTCGGGATGACCGGGAATGCATCAGAAGAAGGAAGTGCGGCGGATATGCCGGAAACCGGAATAACCGGGGGTGTGGTAAAAGACAGGCCAAAGCAGACAGACGCCGCGGAATGGACAGAGAGCCGGGAACAGACAGAGATGCCGCGGGAAGAGGGGACGGTTGGGAGGATGGATACCCTGCAGGGGGTGAATTCTGTACCGGGCGAGAATCCTCTGCCGCTTGAGAATCCTTCACCGGAAGTATGCGGGGAAGAGGAGATTGTGCCGGAAGAAGAGCCTGTCACGGAATCGGATATGACGGATCAGGAGATGTTCACAGAAGAGACATTTCCCCGGGAAGAGGAGATCGTGCCGGAAGAAGAGCCTGACAGACAGGATTCTGAGATGAGGTTCCGGTGTACGAAGATTCAGAGGAATGATCTGGCAAGATTACCCAGATGTGAGTGGAAATGGGCGAATAACAGCTTCCTGCTGCACGGATACTATAACTACCACCATCTAGCCCTTATAAGCGACGGGGAGAATTACAGGCTTGGAGTGCCGGGGATCTACCATCCCCAGGAAGCGAAGGCGGCAAGTACATTTGGATTCACGGAATTTATTCCCCATGAAGATATGACGATGGACCTGACGGACGATGAGAAGAGCAGTCAGGATCAATTCGGATACTGGTGCAGACAGGTGAAGAAGCCTATGAAAATGTAAGGAGTTAATCAAGGAACGATATGCAGAGTTTGGATGAGAAGTACATGAAGGAGGCAATCCGGCAGGCGAAGAAAGCATATGCCATCGGAGAGGTGCCGATCGGGTGTGTGATCGTGTACGAGGATAAGATCGTGGGCCGGGGATATAACCGAAGAACTGTGGATAAGAATACACTGGCGCATGCCGAGCTGATTGCGATCAGGAAGGCGAGTAAGAAGCTGGGAGACTGGCGGTTGGAAGGATGTACCATGTATGTAACCCTGGAGCCGTGCCAGATGTGTTCCGGGGCGATCGTACAGTCCCGCATGACCAGGGTGGTCGTGGGATGTATGAATCCCAAGGCCGGATGTGCGGGTTCTGTCTTGAATCTGCTTCAGATGGAAGAATTCAACCATCAGGCGGAATTGACGACAGGGGTCTTGGGCGACGAGTGCAGCCAGATGATGAAGGCATTTTTCAAAGAATTAAGGGCATCAAAGACATCAAAAAAGAAGGCGGAGAATCAGTAATTCATCCGTCTTCTTTGTACTCTTCTTATGTGCATTGCGCGTCGAACGCAGACTCCCGGACGTTACCTTGACAGTTAACTCAGCCCAGGCACCCTTACGGCACCCGGAAGGTTCTGCTTAGTGCTGCTTCGTTCCCGACCTGACACGGTTCACAGATTCCCGTCGCATGAGACCCGGATCTTCATCGCCACTTTCCAAGGGCAGCTTTGCAAATCAGCACCCTCAGCGTAATATCACCCCTGCTATAGCGGATTGCAGGTACAAGGTACCGCTAACACCCCGGCTGCACAGTTTATAATTTTAATGTATTATGGGGCAAATGTCAAGAGAACGCCAAATAAAAAGGAGACCAGAACATGAAAATATTACTTGCCGCAGTGAATGCCAAATACATACACACCAATCTTGCCGTCTGCAGCCTGCAGGCATATGCCGGGGAGCATGCGAAGGGAGCGGATGTGGAGATTGCGGAATATACCATTAACCAGCAGAAAGATGATATCCTGATGGACATTTACAGGAGAGGGGCGGATATCCTCTGCTTCTCCTGCTATATCTGGAACCTGGACTATATAGAAGAACTTGTCCGGGATATGGCGAAGCTTCGGCCGGATATGCCGATCTGGCTTGGCGGGCCGGAGGTGTCATACGATGCGCCGGATGTACTGGCGCGCCTTCCGGAGGTGACGGGTGTGATGAAAGGAGAAGGCGAGGAGACCTTTGCCGGGCTGTGCCGCTGCTATCAGGGGTGCGAAGGGGAGAGCCTCCGGTCATTGAGGGGGATCGCTTTCCGCGATACGGACGGAACGGTCAGGGACAACCCCTGGCGGCCGGTCATGGATCTTAACGATGTCCCGTTCGTATATCATCATATGGAAATGTTCAGGAATAAGATTATCTATTACGAGAGCAGCCGGGGCTGCCCGTTCTCCTGCAGCTATTGCCTGTCCTCTGTGGACAAGCAGCTAAGATTCCGCGATCTCGGGACGGTCAGGAGGGAACTGCAGTTTTTTATCGACCAGGAAGTGCCGCAGGTCAAGTTCGTGGACCGGACGTTTAACTGCAGGCATGAGCATGCCGCTGCCATATGGAAATATATTGCAGAGCATGACAGAGGAATCACGAATTTTCATTTTGAAGTGGCGGCGGATCTGCTGAGTGAGGAAGAACTTGAGATCCTGGGCAGTATGCGGCCGGGGCTTGTCCAATTGGAGATCGGAGTGCAGTCTACGAATCCCGATACCATCCGGGAGATCCGGCGGACGATGGATTTCGGCAGGGTCAGAAGAGCGGTGGAGCGAATCCGGGAGAAGGGCAATATCCACCAACACCTGGATCTGATCGCGGGACTGCCCTTCGAGGATATGGAGAGCTTTGCCAGATCCTTCGACGATGTCTATGCGCTTGGGCCGGAACAGCTCCAACTGGGCTTCCTCAAGGTACTGAAGGGCTCTTATATGGAAGAAAAGAAGCAGGAGTACGGCCTGGTGTATAAGAGCCGTCCGCCCTACGAGGTATTATATACCAGATGGCTCTCTTATGAGGACATGATGCGGCTTAAGGGAATCGAAGAGATGGTGGAGGTCTATTATAACAGCAGACAGTTTACCCACACACTGGAGGCGCTTAAGGCAGAGTATCCGTCTGCATTCCTGATGTATGACGGTCTGGCCGGGTTCTATGAGGAGCAGGGCTTCGGGCAGGTACAGCATAAGCGGAGCGCCAGATATGAGATCCTGCTCCGGTATATTACCGCAAAATTCCCGGAGGAGGAAGAGCGGTTCAGAGAGCTTCTTACTTATGACTATTATCTGCGGGAGAATGCCAAGTCCAGACCGGAATTCGCGGGAGAATATAAGGTTTCCAGGGAGGTCCTGCGGACCTTCTATGAAAATGAGGAATCACAGAGAAGATATCTTCCCGCTTACAAAGATTATGACAGGAACCAGATGCGCAAGATGACGCACCTGGAATATTTCGCGCAGAAGGGGATCTATGTATTATTTGACTACAGGGAGAGGAACGCGCTCAGCCGGGATGCGGGCACTTGCCGGGTGGAGTTAAACAGTTAATTGTTGCAAAAGTAAGACAAAGAGTATAGAATATAGGAAATGTGTAATGATCAGAATAAGAAAGAAGAAGGTAGAGCATATGAATTTCAATGATAAGAGGACGAGAAGGATCATAGCCATCGTGATCATGGTGGTTATCGTAGCTATGATAGCGACCACGATCATTCCATATCTTATGGTATAGCGTGTAACAATCCGGACAAGCATATAGGAGCAGGATGATATGAGGATAGATACAGAAGCAGGACAGCTTCTGCACGAGACAGCCGTCTCATGGGGCTGGTCGGAGGAGACAGGCGTATATGCGCTTGCGCAGGCGGCGAATTCCCTTGCGGCGGCAGGCGCCGGGTGTATGGGGATGGAAGTGCAGATCATGTTCCCGCCGCACGCAGATCATGTGAAGATCTATGCAATGGAGAGATGCATCCGCAAGACCTGCCGTGAGCGAGGGATCGAACTTAAGGATACGAAGCTTGTACCGTGCCCCTTGTACGCGGCTCCGGCGGTTACGGTCTCCGGGATCGGGTATCTTCCGGAGAGAGCGGATCAGACAGGCGCCGGGGCAGGGGAAGAGATCGTGCAAGTCAAATGGGCGGGCATGGAAGGGATGCTGAGGATTCTTGATGAGAGGGGAGAGGAGCTGAGGCAGAGATTCGCCCCGATATTCATCAGCCAGATCCGGTCTTACAGGGATGAGATATTCGCGGCAGCAGAGCTTGAGACAGCAAGGGAGATGAAGGTATCGGCGGTACGCCAGATTACAGACGGCGGGATCCTGGCGGCGCTGTGGAAGCTTGCGAAAGAGACTGGGATGGGGATAGAGGCGGATATGAAGCGGATATCCATCTTACAGGAGACGATAGAGGTCTGCGAGCATTACAGGCTGAATCCGTACCAGATGGCATCGGCGGGAAGCTTCCTGATGCTTACAGAAGACGGCAAGGCTCTGGCAGACGCATTGGAGAGGAAGCAGATCAGGGCATCCGTGATCGGCCGCTTAACGGCAGGCAATGACAAATTGATCCATAATGGTGAGGATATTCGATATATTGACCGTCCTGCACCAGATGAGATATATAAGTTATTTATGGGAGGTAAGAACGATGGAAGAGATGAGAAATCAAATATTAAAGTATTTGGAGAAGAACAGCAGGGCTGACCTGGGAGAACTGGCGGTTCTCCTGGATTCTGATGAGGTGACCATCGCCAATGAGATGGCGCAGATGGAGAAGGAGAAGATCATCTGCGGTTACCATACGCTGATCGACTGGGATAAGGCAGGCGTGGAACGTGTGAACGCGCTGATCGAGGTCAGCGTCAAGCCGCAGAGGGATAAGGGATTTGACAAGACGGCGGAGAGGATCTGTAATTATCCGGAAGTGACCGCCGTGTATCTGACCTCCGGCGGATACGACCTGATCGTAACGGTGGAAGGCAAGACGCTTATGGAAGTGTCGCGGTTTGTCTCAGGCAAGCTGTCGCCGATCGAGGATGTGATAAGCACGACCACACACTTTATATTGAAGAAATACAAAGACCACGGAACCTTAATGTTCCATAAGAATAAGTCGGAAAGGATGCTGGTGACGCCGTAATGAGAGAGCCGTTATCTAAGAAAATTGTTGAAATAAAACCGTCAGGAATTCGTAAGTTTTTTGATATGGTAAGTGAGATGCCGGACGCGATCTCACTGGGAGTCGGGGAGCCTGATTTTGATACGCCGTGGAGGATCCGTGAGGAAGGGATCTATTCCCTTGAGCGTGGAAGAACCTTCTATACCTCCAATTCAGGACTTAAGGAATTGAAGATAGAGATAGGGAAATATTTACAAAGAAAGATTAATGTTTCCTATGATCCCAACAGCGAGATCATAGTGACGGTAGGAGGAAGTGAAGGGATTGATATCGCACTCAGGGCCATGCTTGATCCGGGAGACGAGGTGCTGATCCCTCAGCCAAGTTATGTGTCGTATCTGCCGTGTACGATCCTGGCGAACGGTACGCCTGTGGTAATACCATTGAAGGAAGAGAATGATTTCAAACTGACCGCGGAGGAATTGGAGGCCGCGATCACGCCGAAGACGAAGCTTCTGGTGCTTCCGTTCCCCAACAACCCGACCGGGGCGATCATGACCAGAGAGGACTTGGAGCCTGTCGCGGAAGTGGTGAAGAAGCACGATCTGTATGTGCTGTCAGACGAGATCTATTCGGAACTGACTTACGGATGCGACCATGTATCTATCGCGGCTCTGCCGGGGATGCGTGACCGGACGCTGGTCATCAATGGATTCTCCAAGGGATTCGCCATGACGGGGTGGAGGCTTGGTTATATCTGCGGACAGAAGCACATTGCAGAACAGATGCTGAAGATCCATCAATTTGCGATCATGTGTGCGCCGACGAACAGCCAGTATGCCGCAATCGAAGGCCTCAGGAATTGTGACGACGAGGTACAGCAGATGCGTACAGCCTATAATCAGAGGAGGAGATATCTGCTCCATGAATTCGGGAAGATGGGGTTATCCTGCTTCGAACCGTTCGGGGCATTCTATGTATTTCCAAGCATCAAGGAGTTCGGGATGACTTCCGAGGAATTTGCCACCAGGCTTCTGGATGAGGAGAAGGTTGCCGCGGTGCCGGGTACGGCCTTCGGCGAATGCGGAGAAGGGTTCCTCAGGGTGTCTTACGCCTATTCTTTAGATGATCTCAAAGAGGCGATCGGGCGCTTGGGAAGATTCGTAGAGAGGCTTAGATCATGTTAAATATCGTACTGCATGAACCGGAGATCCCGGCGAACACAGGCAACATAGGACGTACCTGTGTGGCGGCGGACGTCAGGCTTCACCTGATCGAGCCGCTGGGATTCCGGCTGAATGAGAAGCATCTGAAACGGGCCGGGATGGATTATTGGGATAATCTGAATGTAACCACATATATTGATTATAACGAATTCCTGGAACGCAATCCCGGGGCGAAGGTCTATATGGCGACGACGAAGGCGCCGAAGATCTATACAGAAGTCAGATACGAGCCGGACTGTTATATTATGTTCGGGAAGGAGAGCGCGGGAATACCGGAGGAGATTCTGGTGAATCATAAGGAAGAGTGTATACGGATACCTATGTCAGGCGGAATCCGGTCCCTGAATCTCGGCAATTCGGTGGCGATCGTGCTGTATGAGGCGCTGAGGCAGAACGGCTTCGCGGACATGGAGCTTTCGGGGAATCTTCACAGATTAGAATGGGAGTAAATTTTTGGTAAATGTGATAAAATTGTTTCCTTTATTAGACGATTTATGGAAAAGTGACCAGAAAAAACCATAATATTGTGGACTTTTAAGAAATATTATATTATAATTTTGTATGGTGACAATTTTTTATTGGTCAAACTTCAAGTAGTATTTAAGATGGAGAGGTGGTGAACAGATGGTAGAAGAAACCATTAGGACCATCAAGGAGACGGAGAATGAGGCAGAAGATATCATAAAAAAAGCTGATGCAGCCTATACCGAGATCCTTGAAAAGGCAAGAGCCGAGGCTGCTGAGATGGTGAGTAAAGCTGAAGCCGAGGCGAAAGCACAAGCGGCAGCAGAGCTTGATGCGGCAAAAGAAGCCGGAAGAAAGTCGGAGCAGGAGGCGATGGACAGCGTAGAGCAGGAGATCGCATCGCTCAGGAAGGACGCGCTTTCGAAGGAGTCTGATGTGGTATCTGCGGTAATTGCAGAGTTGGTATAGCTTTTGCTTGGCCGTACACACAGAAAATTGAAGTAAAGGAGGGATGTGGCTATGGCTGTATTGCAGATGCAAAGAATTAGTATCTGCGCGCTGAAGAAAGACCGTAAGGCTATCTTAGAGAAGATCCAGTCGATGGGTGTGATCGAGATGAACCAGATCGCCGAAGAGGAAGAGGGCTTCGAAAGGATGGATACACAGGGGCCCAGACAGAGCTTTGAGAAGCAGGCACAGGCTGTAGAGCAGGCTTTGGCAGTGCTGGATGTATATGCACCCCAGAAGAGTTCGATGTTTGCGAGCCTGGAAGGCAAGAAGCTGGTTGACAGGAAGAAGTTCAACGAAGTTGCCGACGGCAAGGGCGAACTGATCTCGAAGGTGAACCAGTTGGTAAGTCTGAACAAAGAGATAGCCGAGAATAAGGCGAATATTCTAAAATTAGAGAATCAGATTGAGTCGCTTCGTCCATGGCTTGCATTGGATGTGCCGATGAATTATAAAGGCACGGCCAAAGTATCGATGTTGTTAGGGACAATGCCGGGAGAGACAACGCTGGAATCAGTATATGAGCTGGTGGCAAAGCGTGAACCGGAGATAGACGCTATTGATGTCAATATTATCAACAGCGACAAGGATGCGGCCTATCTGAGCGTTTTTTGTCTTAGGGAAGAAGAGACAAGAGTGGAAGATGCCTTAAGGTCCGGAGGTTTTGCAAGACCTTCGCAGATGACTGGCAAAGTGCCGTCTGTGAAGAAGGAGAACCTGGAGGCAAAGATCAAAGAACTGAATAATGAGATTGAGAAGATCGAAGGAGAGATCAAGGGTTATTCATCTGCCAGGGAAGATCTCAAGATTATCGGAGATTATTTCCGTATGAGGGCAGATAAGTATGAGGTGCTTGGAACTCTCCCGCAGTCACAGAGGACATTCGTGATCAGCGGTTATGCCGCCGCGAAGGCTGTACCGGCAGTACAGAAAGCAATCGGAGAGTCTTTCGACTGTGTGATCGATGTGGAAGAACTGAAGGAAGAAGAGGAACCGCCGGTAATCCTTGAGAACAACGGGTTCTCAGCAAGTGTAGAAGGGGTGCTTGGTTCATACGGACTGCCTCACAAGGGAGAATTTGATCCGACGACGATCATGTCGTTCTTCTAT
The DNA here is from genome assembly GCA_947388185.1 of uncultured Dorea sp. GTDB lineage: Bacteria > Bacillota > Clostridia > Lachnospirales > Lachnospiraceae > Sporofaciens. Next base: position 54,370 of record CANDQP010000003.1, read on the forward strand.
GTGTTCTTCTTTGGTATGATGTTATCCGATGCCGCATACGGCGCGATCATAGCGATCGCATGTTTCGTGATATTGAAGAAATTCCCGCGTATGGAAGCGGGGTTAGCTAAGTCGATGAAGATGTTCATGTACTGCGGCGTGTCCACGATGGTATGGGGTATCTTATTCGGCGGGTATTTCGGCAATGTTGTAGATATCGTGTCCGAAGTATTCTTCGGCAAGGCAGTGACTGTGCCGGCGCTCTGGTTTATACCTTTGAACGACCCGATGCGCCTGCTCGTATATTCACTGGCATTCGGAGTCGTCCACTTGTTCGTGGGACTTGGAATCAAGGGATACATGGAGCTTAAGGACGGCAAGGTGATGGATTTCTTCTGTGACGTTGTGCTTTGGTTCGCATTTCTGATCGGATTGATCCTGATGCTCCTTCCGACAGACATCTTCGCGTCTATTGCGCAGACACAGATCGTATTCCCGCCGTTCCTGAATATGACAGCCAAAGCTCTGGCGATCATCGGCGCGGTAGGGCTCCTGCTGATGTCCGGACGTGACAGCAAGAATCCGGTACTTAGGATTGCCCTTGGCGCATACGACATATACAATATTACAGGATGGCTCAGCGATGTGTTGTCTTACTCACGTCTGCTGGCGCTTGGTCTTGCTACCGGTGTTATCGCATCTGTAGTAAACCAGATGGGAAGCATGTTCGGCAAAGGAATTGTAGGAGTGATCGGTTTCGTGCTTGTGTTCGCTGTGGGACACACACTGAATCTGGCGATCAACCTTCTCGGTGCATATGTGCACACGAACCGTCTGCAATTCGTAGAGTTCTTCGGTAAGTTCTACGAGGGCGGCGGCAAACCATTTGAACCATTCAAATCAGATACAAAATATGTAGATATTAAGGAGGAAACTTTATCATGAGTATTTGGAGTAATTTAGGACTTGTTTATGCGTTACTTGGCGCAGCAGTAGCAGTATTTCTTGCAGGAGCAGGCTCAGCGATCGGTGTTGGTATCGCAGGTCAGGCAGCAGCCGGAGTTGTAACAGAAGACCCAAGCAAATTCGCGAAGGTTCTGATCATGCAGCTTCTTCCAGGTACACAGGGTATCTATGGTCTGCTGGTTGGATTCATTACATTATCCAAGGTTGGACTTCTCGGCGGCGGCGCAGCAGCGTTGGATCCGCAGACTGGCTTGCTGATCCTGGCAGCTTGTATGCCGATCGGTATCGTAGGTCTGATCTCCGGTAAGTATCAGGGAATGACATCTGCTGCATCTATCGGTATCGTAGCTAAGAAACCAGATCAGTTCGGTAAAGCTATGCTGTTCCCAGCGATGGTTGAGACATACGCGATCCTTGCTCTTCTGATCTCTATCCTGGCTGTAAACGCAGTACAGATTTAGGGGGCTTAAAGTAATGGCTGGATTAGATAAGATGAAAAGTCAGATCCTGAGCGAGGCGAAAGCAGCTGCTGACGAGAAGACGGCGAAAGCCAATGCCGAGGCACAAGAGATCCTCGGTCAGGCGAAGGCAGAAGCCGAGAAGAGGAAAAGCAGCATTTCCCGCAAATCCGAAGCGGACGTAGCTAATTATAAAGAACGTGTTGCATCATCTATCGACCTGCAGCATCGGACCAAGATCCTTGGGGCGAAGCAGGAGATGATCGCATCGGTTCTTGATAAAGCATACGAGACAGTGACAGGATTAGGCGATAAGGAATATTTTGAGATGCTTCTTAAGCTGCTTAACAAATATGCGCTGCCTCAGGATGGAGAGATCTGTTTTTCCGCCGCTGATCTTAAGAGAATGCCGACAGGATTTGAACAGGATGCCCGGCAGAGCGCTAAGGCGAACGGCGGAACGCTCAAGGTATCCAGAGAAGCGAAGAACATTGAGAATGGTTTTGTCCTTG
>CANDQP010000004.1 GCA_947388185.1 uncultured Dorea sp.
AGTCCTGGATGTCGACTCAGGAAGTTGCATCCGTAAAAAGCAAAGGGATGTCTGCTGTTATGGCATGGCTTCCTTATGTAGTCATCGGTATATTCCTTGTGCTGTCACGTGTTGCCGTCTTCAAGATCAAACCAATCTTAAACGATGAACCGTTCATCATACATATCAGGAATATCCTGGGATTTGAAGACATCAACTGGGATTTCAAGTTCCTCTGGAACGCGGGTATCATGCCGTTTGTTGTAATTGCGCTGATCACCATTTTCATCCATAAGATGACAAAAGAAGAAGCCGTAACGGCCGTGAAAGATTCCTTCAAGCAGATCTCCGGCGCGGCAGTCGCCCTGCTGTTCGGCGTCGCCATGGTACAGCTCTATCGGTATACAAGCAGCGCAGATATCGGCGCGGCAGTCGCGTCCGCTGATTTCTCAGGAGAATTTACCTTCGCCAACAGCAGTATGCTCTATGTAATGGCGAGCGCGCTTGCCAATATCTTCAAGAGCGCGTATTTCATCGTAGCCCCGCTGATCGGTGTGCTTGGAGCGTTCATGTCCGGTTCCTGTACCGTATCCAACACTCTGTTCTCGCCTCTTCAATTTGAGACGGCGACGATGGTCGGCTTATCACAGGTATTGATCGTGGCTCTGCAGAACTGCGGCGGCGCTATCGGCAATATGGTCTGCGTCAACAATATCGTGTCTGTATGTGCGACCACGGGAACCAACGGCAATGAAGGCAAGCTGATCCGTACGAATATCATTCCGTGTATGATCTACTGTGCGGTCGTTGCCACTGTAGTCGGTATCTTCCTCGCAGTCGGTATCAATCCGATGCCGGAACTGCTGCAGTAATAGTTTAGAATATTGACAGCAAACAGCCAGAATGACCATACCCCCGGTCTCTCTGGCTGTTTGTGCGTCTATGTGTGCATCTTGCGGATCACCTTGATAAATGCATCCACCTGCGGAAGCTTAAGCGCTTCCCTCTGGCAGAACACATAGGTCCGTCTGATGAACGGCTCCCCGTTCTTGAAGGTAAGCGGCTTCTTGACCCCTGAGAAATTCTCCAGCGCAATCTCCGGAAGGATCGCCCACCCGACTCCTGATTCTACCAATTCTTCACAGGTCGTGATATTATCCACGCAGATTCTGGAAGACTCTGTAGAGATCTCTTTCTCACGGAGCCATCTGAGAAGCTGCCCGGACAGATACGGATCCGTCTCACGGCTGATATATGGATATTCCTCCAGCCTTCTGTCCTGATTCTCCCTGCTGCACACCATATAGACCTTCTCCTCTGCCAGAAGATACCGGCCCCCTTCCCATGTATACTCGCCGCGGATGATCGCAATATCGAGCGCGCCGTCAAGCATCTGCTGGTATAGCTGCCCGCTCTGATCCATGATGATCTGAAGGTTTACCTTGGGATAGCTTCTATAATATTCCGCCAACTGCCCGGCAAGGCGGTATGTCCCGTAACTGAGCGAATACCCTGCCCGCAGAGTCCCGCAGATCTCCCCCTTGGACAGATCCAGCTCCTGCTTAAGCTTGTCCAGCGCAAGCGCCGCCCCTTTACTGAATTGCAGTACCTTCTCCCCCGCCGGTGTGAAATGGATCCCCTGGTGGGAACGGATCAGCAGTTCTCTTCCAAACTCCGCCTCCATAAGCTTGATCCTCTTCGAGAGCGCAGGCTGTGTCATGAATAGAAGCTCCGCCGCGCGGGTGATACTTCCCGTCTCTCCCAATACTTTTAAAATTGTAAAATCCTTTGTATCCATATCTCCTCCCTGATACTTTTCTCTTTCTATCATACCACATATCCATTCCAAAAAGTTATGGTTTTCGATTCCAAAGCAATATTTCCATTTTCGGACATTTTCGTATATAATAAAATCAACCAAAAACAAGAGATGTCATAGGGAAGATGTCATAAAGAGGATGCATAGAGAAAGAGGTGTTATTATGAAGTTTACGATTGGTTATAGAAGATGGAATACGATGTTTTTTGCAGTGTGCTTCGTTTTGTTTCTGATTCCGTGTATCGGATGCGAGATTTCCGGCGAGATGACCTGGACAGGGCGCTGCTTCACAGGAGGTATGCTGTTGGTATTACTGTACGGACTGCTCCGCTCCTGTATCCGTTTCCAGATCACAGATACCTCCATCACCCGCAAGTGGCTTATACTTCCGGAGAAGGAGATCGCTCATTCTGAGATCGAACAGCTCAATCCGGAATACCTGTCAGAGGTACTTGGAACCTATAAGGCAGTCAAGAGCTATACTGTTCATGCAGGGAACGGCAGGAAGTTCCGCATTCCGGCGCATGATCTTCACGCTGACAATACAAGATTCCTGGAAGCTTTATTCCGCGGACAGTTAGCCAGATAAGAATCATATGTAGAAAACAGACCATCAGGGAACTGGTTCCTGATGGTCTTTCTATTTCTGTAAAATATACCCCGGCTGGTTCGGCCGGGGCATATATTCCATTATGCTAATTTTGACTTCGCTGTCTCTGCAAGAGTAGCAAATCCGGCTGCGTCATTCACTGCCATCTCAGCTAACATCTTCCTGTTCATATCAACATCCGCAAGCTTTAAACCATGCATGAACTTGCTGTATGACAGACCGTTCATCCTTGCCGCTGCGTTGATACGCGCGATCCAGAGCTGACGCATCTGACGCTTGCGCTGCTTTCTTCCTGCATAGGAAGATGTGAGCGCTCTCATGACAGACTGCTTAGCCACTCTGTACTGTTTGGAGCGTGCTCCTCTGTATCCCTTTGCTAATTTTAAAACTCTGTTATGCTTCTTTTTAGCGTTCATTCCGCCTTTAATTCTTGCCATGTCTCGTTTCCTCCTTCAATACTTTGATCCAATATCTTACAGATATGGTAATACCTTCTTCATGTTCTTTACATTTGTCTCGTCAGTAATGATTGATTTTCTAAGATTCCTCTTCCTCTTCGGAGACTTCTTAGTTAAGATATGGCTCTTATACGCTTTATTTCTTTTTAACTTTCCTGTACCTGTCTTTTTGAAGCGCTTTGCAGCTGCTCTATTTGTCTTGATCTTTGGCATAATGATTTCCTCCTTAAAATTAGTAAATATATTTTTAACGTTTTTCAGTTAAAACCATACTCATGCTTCGGCCTTCCAGCTTCGGCTGTTTCTCCACAACAGCGATATCCTTGAGCAGCTCTGCAAAATCGTCCAGAATGTGCTTGCTCTGCTGTACATGTGCCATCTCACGGCCTCTGAAACGCAGGGTAATCTTTACTTTGTTGCCCTTACTGATAAACTTCTTGGCATTATTGACCTTCGTATTCAGGTCATTCGTGTCAATATTGGGTGAAAGACGCACTTCCTTCACTTCAACGGTCTTCTGCTTCTTCTTAGCCTCTTTTTCTTTTCTTGCAAGCTCATATCTGTACTTACCGTAATCGATAATCTTGCATACCGGCGGCTGAGCCTTTGGAGCGATCTTCACAAGATCCAGTTCTGCTTCCTGAGCCAGTCTCATTGCCTCTTTGATCGGCATGATTCCCTTCTGCTCTCCATCTTCTCCAATTAATCTTACTTCCTTGTCTCTGATCTGCCCGTTAATCATTAAATCGCTAATTGTCTTGCACCCCCATCATAAAAATATAAAAATAAGTGAACAGCACTCAGACTATCCACTTTACATATCCGTATAACAGGCTTATCATATTATCATACCCGACAACATCACAACGCAAACCTTAATACTCAATATCAAACCGATAGTCACCCGATTGTGCTATGGTGAGAGTGGATACTCTACTTTGTTTTCTGCTTCACGCAAATATTAATCTACCACAACTATCCAGGAATGTCAAGAGTCTATTTTCATTAAAAATCCTTGAAAAACTTGTCCTTTCATGTAATAATAGAGCAAGATCTGTTTTTTGGGAATGATTATTTATTAGTTGAGGAGGATTTTAAATGAAAGACAGAAGTAATTTTACTAACAAGCTCGGCTTTGTCCTTGCAGCTTCGGGATCAGCCGTAGGGCTTGGGAACATCTGGAGGTTCCCCTATCTTGCCGCACAGTACGGCGGCGGTACGTTCCTGCTGATCTATCTGATCCTGGCAGTCACTTTCGGATTCACGCTGATGACCGCAGAGATCGCCATTGGCCGCAAGACCGGTTTAAGCGCCATCGGCGCCTTCAAGGGACTGGATAAGCGGTTTAATTTCCTGGGGATACTCGCCGTCGTCGTTCCGGTCATCATCTTTCCATACTATTCCGTCATCGGCGGATGGGTGGTAAAATATTTCGCCGTATTCATAAGCGGAGGCGTTAAGGCTTCCGCCGGAGATACTTATTTTACTGACTTTATCAGCGGCACTTTCCAGCCTATCGGATGGTTCCTGCTGTTCCTTGCACTCACCGCTGTCGTTGTACTGTGCGGTGTTGAGAAGGGGATTGAGAAGGTAAGCAAGATCATGATGCCGATTCTTGTCGTGCTCACCATCATCATTTCCGTATACGGACTGACTCTTGACGGCGCTATGGAAGGTCTGGTCTACTACATCAAACCACATATGGCAGACGTATCTGCCAAGACGATCCTTGCCGCTATGGGACAGCTCTTCTATTCTATGTCCCTGGCGATGGGTATCATGATCACCTATGGTTCTTATATGAAGAAGACTGACAGCCTGGAAAGCTCCGTCCGTCAGATCGAATTGTTCGATACAGGTATCGCATTCCTGGCCGGACTTATGATCATCCCGGCAGTATTCGCCTTCTCCGGCGGCGACCGTTCTGCCTTAAGCGCAGGCCCGGGCCTGATGTTCATGACCCTTCCTAAGGTATTCGCGAGCATGAAATTCGGCGGAGTGATCGGTACGATCTTCTTCCTGCTGGTATTCTTCGCGGCACTGACATCGGCGATTTCCCTGATGGAGACCATCGTATCCGTGTTTATGGACAGATTCGGATGGAAACGCCGGTTTACAGGTATCTTCGTAGCTGTACTTGCCGCACTCATGGGAATCCCGTCCTCGCTTGGATTCGGACCTCTTGGCTTCATTACCTGGAATAATCTGTCCATCCTGGATATCATGGACTTCTTAAGCAACAGCGTATTGATGCCGATCGTCGCATTCTTCACATGTATCTTTGTCGGATTCATTATCAAGCCTAAGGCGATCGCCGACGAAGTGAAAGAAACTGACGGACACTTCAAGGCAGAGGGTATGTTCAACATTATGATCAAATGGGTGGCTCCGATCTTCCTGGTTATCATCCTTGCAAGCTCCATCGCAAGCGGACTTGGCTGGTTCAAGATCTAACCTTTCAAAGCGGCGGTCACTATGGAACTTAGAAAATGGAATGTATTTCTTGCGGTTGTTGATTCCGGCAGCTTTACCAAGGCCGGTGAAGGACTGGGATATACCCAGTCCGGGATCACTCAGATGATGAAATCACTTGAGCAGGAGGTTGGCTTTCCGCTCTTCCACAAGGGACACCACGGGGTGTCCCTTACAAAAGAAGGCGAAGCCCTTCTCCCCTCCATCCGCAATCTTTTTTCCGCCAACGAGACTCTGAACCAGGAGATCTCCTTTCTTAAAGGAGCCAAGAAGGGAACCCTCAAGATCGGCGCCTACACAAGCTGCTCTATCCACTGGATCCCTGAGATCATCCAGGCATTTAAAAAAGAATACCCCGGTATTCTTTTTGATATCGCGGAGGGGAATGAATACGAGCTGTCCTGCTGGATCCGCGATCACAAGGTTGATATCGCATTTACCAGCTACCAGGACGATTCTTCTTATCATTTCATCCCCGTATATGATGATCCCATGCTGGCAGTCATGCCGAAAGGCCATCCCCTCGCCGCATACGACGAGGTTCCGATCGAATTATATGCAGATGCCGCTTTCGTTGTGTCTGATTATACCTATTTGAACGATGTCCACCGGATCCTTAAGGCAGCGGGCGTGACACCCGATATTCGATACACGACTCACAGCGACTACTCGATCCTATCCATGGTGGAACATAACCTTGGGATCAGCATCCTTCCCTCCCTTGTTCTGCGCAGCAAATCCGGGAATTTCGAGGCACGTCCTCTGAAACCGAACGCTTACCGCAGACTTGGGATGGCAGTGGCGTCTTCCGCCAATATGTCGCCTGTAATGAAAATATTTATCCAATATGCAAAAAACTATCTTCTCTCCTGAAGATAGTTTTTTGTTATTCAGACCTTTCTTCTCATCTCTTATCCCCCATGCAGAATACCGCAACCACTCCCGGCCCGGTATGGCTTCCGATCACAGTTCCGATATTATTGATCAGGATATTGTCGATCCCCATCTTCTCTCTTACCTGTCCCGCCACATAATCGGCGTCCTCCCGGCAGTCCCCGTGAGTGATCATGATGATATCATTCTCCCAGCCCTTCGCCTGCTTCGCGGCAGTCTCCACGATCTTTCCAAGCGCTTTCCTGCGCCCCCGCTCCTTGCCGATCACCTGGAGAGCGCCCTCGTCATCTATATGGATCATCGGCTTGATCTTCACCATGCCGCCAAGCACGGCAACCGTCTTGGAGATACGCCCCCCTCTGTGAAGATGTTCCAGATCGTCAATCGTTACATTATGGCAGACATGAAGCTTATTTGCCTCCGCCCATTCGGCAGTCTCTTCCATCGAACAGCCCTCGCTCTTACGCTTCAACGCATAATACAGAAGCAATCCTTCGCCCATACAGGCACACAGCGTATCGACCACCGTGATCTTCCGGTCCGGGTATTCCTCACGAAGCTCCTCCGCCGCGATCCTCATGCTGTTGCAGGTCCCGCTTAATGCAGATGAGAAGCCAAGATGCAGAATGTCTTTCCCTTCCTTCAAGATCGGCTCAAATGCGGCCTTCGCTTCATCCGGATTCACCTGAGAGGTTACCGCCATCTTTCCTTCCCTCAGCTTGCCGAAGAACTCCCTGGAGGACAGCCCGCTCATATCCTCATAAGTCATGCCGTCTATCGTATATTTTAACGGAACCACCGGCACCCCTCTCCCGCTCAGCCATTCCTTAGGAAGATCTACCGTACTATTCACTGTTATCACATAATCACTCAATTTACAGCCTCCTTTTGATCATTATCCATATTCCTTAAGACTTTTCGCATCGTAAGTGCAAATAACACGCAAGTCGTCACCACCGAGATGATGTCCGCCACCGGCTCTGCCCTGTAGACCCCCATGACCCCCATGAATTTAGGGAAGATCACTGCCAGCGGGATCAGCAGGATCACCTTCCTAAGAAGCGCGATAAACAGAGATACCTTCGCCTGGCCAAGAGCAAGGAAGGTCGACTGGCACGCGGACTGCAGCCCGAAGATCGTAATACCAAGGAAATACACCGGCATCACCTGGCAGGTTAGCCGGATCAGTTCCTCATTGCTTGTAAATATCCCCGCATAGACACCCGGGGCAAGCACTGCCACCCCGCCAAGGATCAGCGTTCCCAGAAGTCCGGAGATCAAAAGCCTTGTAAATGCCCCCTTCACCCTCTCCTTATCTCCGGCTCCATAGCAATAACTGATAATCGGCTGGACTCCCTGAGAGATCCCCTGAACCGGAATCAAGATCAGCTGCATGATACTGGTCATGATAGACATGGTTCCCACATACAGGTCTCCTCCATAATTCTGCAGCCCGGAATTCAGTGTGATTCCCACCATACTCTCCGTGCTCTGCATGATGAAGGGGGATATCCCAAGACCTGCGATGCGGACCACGATCTCCTTCTTAAGCCGCATATGCTCCGTCTTAAGCTTCATCACGCTTCGCTTAGACGTCAGGAAACGGATCACCCATGCCGCGCTGACCGCCTGGGAGATAACGGTTGCCAGCGCCGCGCCCTTCACCCCCATATCCAGCACGAAGATCAAGACCGGATCCAGGCAAATATTGAGCAGCGCCCCGATCACTACCGACAGCATGGCAACCTTCGACTCTCCCTGCCCGCTGATGAATGTATTCAAGCCCACTGCGATCTGAACGAAGATTGTACCGACCAGATAGATACCGATATAACTCTTCGCATACCCGATCGTCACTTCACTGGCGCCAAACGCGTAGAGCACCGGTGTCTTGAATACCGAGAATCCTATGGTAAGCACGATCGAGAACAACACGATCATGCCCGCCGAATTGCCAAGTATCTGCTCTGCCTTGCGGATATCCTTCTTCCCAAGCTCAATGGACGCTAAGGGCGCTCCTCCCATCCCCGCAAATGCGCTGAACGCGGAGATCAGCATGATGATGGGAAATGTAACTCCTACCCCCGTCAGAGCGATATCCCCGTATCCGCGGATATGTCCGATATAGATCCTGTCCACAATGTTATACAGCACGTTGATAAGCTGCGCCGCCACAGCCGGCACGGCCAGAGAGACCATCAGCCTCCCCAGAGGCTCCGTGCCGAGCCTTTCCTTATTCATCTCTTTCTCCATATGTAAATCCCACCTTCTGATTCAACGTCCCAGTACAGCATTGCATAAATTATGCGTCAGATGTGCGTTTACAATCCGACGGCGCAGCGGACTACGTCTAGGATTGGAGACGTGCATCTGGCACAGATAGCGAGTGCAGAATTCACTGTTAATTACGCAATGCTGTACCAGACACAGACGCAAAACGGCATAATCCCTCATGCGTCTGTGCACATCTGACGCTCAGTATAACATGTACGGCAAATACTGTAAAGACATATCAGCATCCGAATACCACTATTAATTTAATTTCACATTCAGATAATTTCTCCCCGACAGCGTCTTATTAAAGCAAATGCTGCATACAATGATCAATGTTCCGATCAGGAAACCCCACCAGTTGAACAGCGCCGTCAGGATCAGCAGCTCCAGACGCATGAATTTCAGCGCATAGCCAAGTTCGAAGTTCGGCTGGGTATAATTCGCAACTGACACGAATGCCATATATAACATGACCTCCGCATTAAACCACCCGGACTGCACCGAGAATTCTCCCATCACCAGGCCGGCGATCACGCTTAAGGGGGTACTCAGCATACTCGGCGTATTAAGCGCCGCCAGACGCAGACCGTCAATGGCGATCTCCAGGATCAGCAGCTGAAAGATCAGCGGGATATTGACCGTATCCTTTACCGACACGAAGGCAAATACTTCCGGAAGCCAGTTCAGATTCTGCATGAATAACAGAAACACCGGAGTTAAAAATACCGTCATAAATGTGATCAGCCCTCTGGCGATCTTCAGATATACATTGGTCAGGGTCGGGAAATAATAATCATTGGCTTCTTCGATCATATCGAAGATTGACGTGGGGAGTATCATTGCCGACGGCGAATTATCTACCAGCAGAACGATCTTCCCCTCCAGCAGACAAGCGGTCGCCGTATCCGGCCGCTCGGTAAACTTGAATTTGGGGAATGGATTGTACCATTTGCGCTTATATAATTCTTCCGCCAAACTCTGTTGATTCATCCGCAGCGCGTCTGTTTTGATATTCTTGATCCGGTCGGACACATTCTTCAGCAGCTCCTGATCCACCCGGTCGCTCATATAGCAGATCGCAACATCCGTCCTGGAACTGTCTCCGATCTCCACCATCTCCATGATCAGATGGGGATCCCGGATCCTTCTTCTCATAAGCGCCGTGTTAAATACGATCGTCTCCACGAATCCGTCCCGGGAACCCCGAAGCGATTTGTCCTTGTCCGGTTCCTCCACACTTCTTGCCGGATAAGTCCTGCAGTCTATAGCGATACAAGCCTCATAACCCTCGATAAAAAGGCAGGTGACGCCGGACAGCAGGTTCTTCATGACCTGGTCAAAATCGCCCAGGACATCCACCTCCACATAAGGGACGCACTCCCTTGAGAAACTGGTCGCATCACCCGGCATATCTTCTTCTGTGATTCCCAAGAATGAATCCAGGATCTTAAGCATAGATTCATCCTTCGTGAATCCGTCTATAAAATAGAACGTAGCACAACGTCCGCCGATCATGATATCCCGCCGGATGATATCAAAGCTTTCTTTTATCGGAAGTACCTGATTCATATATGCAGTATTCTCTTCCCGCGAGGCTGTTATCTTTTTTACGTCTGACATATTCATTCCTCCGCTTAATTACTGAATCTATAAGCGTTAGCATCCCCCGCATTCTCAGAAAATATACCCAAAAGCATACAAAAAGGACAGCGTAACCTATGCCGTCCTCTTTTACTAGTACATCATTGCATTAATCTTGAAGTAATAGTGCTTGATATCCGTGTCAGCTGTGCGTCTGAGAACCGACGGTGTAGCGGGCTACATCTAGGTTCGAAGGCGTGCAGAGGGCATGGATAGCAAGTGCTTATTACTCAAGAATTAATGCAATGATGTACTAGTAACCAGTCGTGCTTCCCAATCCGCCGTTGCGTACCGCAGTCACGTCATCATCCACCGTTATTCCGTACTCCACAAATATCCCCTGCATGAACCCTGTGCCTGCTTCTATCTTGACCGTCTTTCCTTCCCTGCTGTCATTGGTGAGCTTGACAAATATGTGACCCTCGTTATCCGAATAGAAATAGTCGCTGTCGATGATCCCTACCGTGTTGTTAAGCTGCAGACGGTATTTGAAACCAAGCCCGCTTCTTGGGTAACACTTAAGCACCCAGTCATCCTCCATCTCCACGCGGATCCCTGTAGGGATCTTCACCGTCTCTCCGGGCTCCATCGTAATCTCCACCGGCGCGTAGAAATCATATCCGGCAGAACCCGATGTTGCCCTGCACGGCAGACGAATCCCATCATAGACCATCTGAATCTCATCGTCTCTGGCTGCAAAACCAAAGACATCCTGGTATCCTTCCTTAAACTGTCCAAAACTTACTTTATGAAACTGTGCAATTCTCTTTGCCACGTTCTCACCACCTTTATTTTCATTATAGCAAAAGGGTAATCAGATATCCAGCTTCAACTGAACCTCTTCTTCTGCCTCTTCCTTGAAGCTCTCCACCTGTTCCGGATTCAGGCTTGGCAGATCATCCACCGACTGAACGCTGAACCTTCTTAAGAATTCCTCCGTAGTCCCAAAAAGAATCGGCTTGCCGGGTGCATCAAGCCTCCCTCTCTCACAGACCAGATTGTACTCTACTAATTTGTTCACCGCATGGTCAGACTTCACCCCCCGGATCTTCTCTACCTCCAGCTTCGTCACCGGCTGCTTATAGGCAATGATCGATAACGTCTCAAGCAGTACATCCGTCAGCACATACTTCTTCGGCTGCTTCGCCACGCGGATCAGATATTCATACATCTCCTTCTTGGTACACATCTGAAATGCATCCTCAAGCTCTATGATGCGCACTCCGCGGTCTTCCGCCTCGTACTTATCCATCATCCGGTGTATCAGCTTCCTGGTCGTATCCGTGTCATGCCCGACCGCCGCCGCGATCTTCGTAAGATCCACGGACTCTCCCATGGTAAATAATACCGCCTCTATAACTCCCTCTAATCTCTTGATCTCCACTTCTTCCATGATTCCCTTCTCCACCATATCTGTTATCTGCATGCGGCTATCTACGCCGCGTCTGATGCACTGCCAAAATATCAGGCGAAGACCTTCGACAGGATCATGATCTCGTCAAAGGGCTGTTCCTGTTCTATCATGATCGTCCCCTCTTTCATAAGCTGCAGAACCGCAAGGAAGGTAACCACGATCTGCGTCTTCGATCTCTGCTTCTCCAGAAGCATCCGAAAGCCGAACCTTCGATGATTCTTCGCGTATTCCGTGACATAGAGCAGCTTATCCGGAAGAGTGATCTCCTCCTTCTCTATCTTCCCGAACTTACTGCGGACAGGATCGATCTTATCCACCTGCCTTCTCATAACCTCCCGGAATACCTTGTTAAGCTTCACAAGGGTGACATTGGCCAGCAGCTCGTCCAGATCCACAGGCTCCACATATCCCAGAACCTCCTCCGGGATCGTGGGCTTCTTGTACATCACCTGTTCTCCCTCTACTTGCCTGTCCTTAAGCTCATAAGACATATACTTGTACATCTTATATTCCAGCAATTGCGCTACCAGTTCCTGGCGCGGGTCTTCTTCTTCGCCTTCTTCATTGACTTCCTTGGGGAGAAGCATCCTGCACTTGATATCCAGAAGCGTCGCCGCCATTACCAGGAATTCGCTCATGATATTCAGGTCTTCTTTCTCCATCTCCCGGATATACTCCATATACTGGTTCGTGATTTCGACAATCGGAATATCGTAGATATCAATCTTATTCTTATCTATCAAATGTAAAAGCAGGTCTAACGGTCCTTCGAAGACCTGCAGCTTTACCGGAATTCCCATAAACCTCTCCCATACCCTTCTTTCGATAACACAGTTGTAATATTATACAGGATTTTCCTCCATTTCTCAAGCCGGAAGTTTGAAAACTTATCTGAAAATATTATCTTAGCTCCACCGCAATTACCTCAGCAGGATTGAACAGCCGGATCGGCACCGAGTGAACTCCAAGCCCTCTGCTCACTACCACGCAAGCTTCTCCGACCCGGTAACAGCCACCTGAGAACTTCGGGAACGGTGTGAAATCCGGCGCGATCACGCCTCCGATCCCCGGTATGCCTATCACCCCTCCATGATAATGTCCGCACAGGATAAGGTCTGCCCCCCACTCCTGATATGCTTCCACATGCCCGGGATGGTGTGCCAGCAGGATCTCATAAGCTTCCCCGGCCTTCCCGACCCGCTCTTCGATGTCCTTCACCCTGACCTTCCCCTTAGCAGCGCGCTCATAGCCGCGCATCGGGATCTCCAGCCCCGTGATCCGTAGCCTTGCCCGGCCCCATTGAAAGACCGCAGAATCATTCTCCAGGAAATGGATCCCTGCCTTAAGAAGCCGCTCCTTATACTCACGGTACGACTGCCTGTATTTCCTTGGCCGTTCCTTAAGCTTCTGCTCATGGTTGCCGTTAGCATAATATACCGGGCAGATTCTGGGCAGACCCGACAGGAATTCGGCCGTATGCCCGTAAGAATATCCGTCCGTCCGAATCAGCATATCCCCGCCGATCAGGATCAGATCCGGCTTCTCTTTGGCGATCGCTTCATACAATATCTCATTCTTCTTCCCATACCGGTAGTTGTGAAGATCACTTAAGAATATAAGCTTTCTGCCCCGTTCAAGTCCGGCAAGCTTCGGCGAATCTGCTGTGTAATGCGTTACCTGAAAACGGCGCAGTTCACGGATGATCTCACCGACCGCCGCCAGCAGGCCGAGCAGGGCTGTTATAATAAATGGTTTCAATCTTTTTCTCCTCTTCGATGCTTTCCCGCCGCTCTCGGCGTCCATGATACTCGGATTGCTCCGTGCTTATGCACTCCCGCTATCCTAAAATACCTCAATTCCGCTCTAAACACGCTCGTTCACTCCGCGCCATTCGCAAAAACGCATCTTCGATGCTTTTTCGCCGCTTCGCGGCTATTTTGCTCATAAACTGGCGCTCTCAGCGTCCATGATACTCGGATTGCTCCGTGCTTATGCACTCCCGCTATCCTAAAATACCTCAATTCCGCTCTAAACACGCTCGTTCACTCCGCGCCATTCGCAAAAACGCATCTTCGATGCTTTTTCGCCGCTTCGCGGCTATTTTGCTCATAAACTGGCGCTCCCTTCGTCATTCACCATCAGGATGCGTCCTTGTGCCAGCACAAACTTATCCTGATGATGAATGACGAGTGAACTGTAACTCATTATATAATTATTCCTGTTATTTTGCAAATGGATATGTTAGAATAATTTATTAGGAAATATAGTAAGAAAGGAAGGGATTGACATGACAATACCTGAAAAACTCTCCGCGCTTCGGGCTTTGATGGAGGACCGGGGATACGACGTATATCTGGTCCCCACCGACGATAACCATCAGAGCGAATACGTGGGGGAACATTTTAAAGCGAGAGCATTCATCACAGGCTTTACCGGATCTGCCGGAACGGCCGTCATCACGAAGACAGAGGCCGGGCTGTTCACGGACGGCAGATACTTTATCCAGGCCGCCAATCAGTTGGAAGGAAGCGGTATCACGCTCTTCAAGATGGGGCAGCCGGACGTACCGACACTGGAGGATTATATTGCCGACGTAATGCCGGAAGGCGGAACTCTCGGATTCGACGGACGCGTCGTATCTATGGGCAGAGGGAAGGCTCTGGAGAAGGCTCTGGAAGACAAACATGCCAAGATCAATTACTCCGAGGATTTGATCGGCCTGATCTGGGAAGACCGGCCGCCGCTGTCTACGAAGCCGGCATTTGCACTTGGCACCGAGTACACCGGAGAAAGCACCAAAGACAAGCTTGCACGTATCCGCAAGGCTATGGAAGAAGCCAAGGCAACCGTACACGTGCTCGCCTCGCTGGACGACATCTGCTGGACCACGAACCTGCGCGGGGATGATATCGAATTCTTCCCGCTTCTTCTGTCCTACGCCATCATTTCCATGAACGATATGCAGTTCTATGTGGACGGGCAGAAGCTGACCGACCAGATGAAATCAGACCTCGCCGAGAATAACATCAAGATCTGTCCGTACAATGACATCTACGAAGATATCAAGAAACTCGGCGTAAATGAGGCCGTACTGGTAGATCCGGACAAGCTGAATTACGCACTTTACAACAATATTCCTTCTGAAGCCAAGGTGATTGAACAGCCGAATCCGGAAATTCTCATGAAAGCGATGAAGAATGAGACTGAGATCAAGAATATCATCAACGCACACATAAAAGATGGTGTCGCTGTGACCAGATTCATGTACTGGCTCAAGAAGAATATAGGCAAGACCGAGATTACAGAGATCAGCGCCGCCGAGAAGCTTGATTCCTTCCGCAAGGAACAGGAAGGCTATCTGTGGCAGAGCTTCGAACCGATCTGCGGATCCGGAGAACACGGCGCGATCGTACATTATTCCGCAACACCTGAGACCAATATCCCGGTAACCACCAACGGCTTATTCCTGACAGACACCGGCGGCGGTTATATGGAAGGCTCCACAGACATCACCAGGACATTTGCCTTTGGGGAATTGACCGACCGTATGAAGGAAGATTTCACCACCGTCCTGCTATGCAACCTGCATCTGGCCCGTGCCGTGTTCCTGAAAGGTACTGCGGGCTATAACCTGGATGTACTGGCAAGGATCCCGGCCTGGGAGCGCGGACTTGACTTCAACCACGGCACCGGCCACGGCGTAGGCTACCTGATGAACATCCACGAAGGTCCTTCCGGTTTCCGCTGTGCCGTACGCGGCCATGAGAAATGCCCGTTAGAGCCGGGCATGGTCCTCACCAACGAACCTGGTCTCTACATCGAAGGCTCCCACGGTATCCGCACGGAGAACGAGATGGTGGTGAGAGAAGGACAGAAGACCGAGTACGGACAGTTCCTTTACTTTGAGCCGATCACCTACGTGCCGATCGACCTGGATGCGGTTAAGCCTGAACTCATGAAACCAGAAGATAAGGAACAGCTCAACGCATATCACGCTAAGGTGTATGAGCTGATCGCTCCGCATCTCAATGAAGAAGAACAAGAGTGGCTGAAAGAATATACCAGAGCCATTTAACCCAATTGGGGACGTAGTAAACTGCAATTTACTACGTCCCCAGTCAACGTCTATCTTACTCTATCCCTGCCTTCTTTAAATACCATCATCATCTCATTCGTAAGGCTCACATCATCCGGCTCTGCCGGTATCTCTTCCCGCTCAAACCACTGGGCGAGAGCCAGTTCCTCCTCATCCAGCGTCACATCCTCTTCTCCGTCCAGTTCACAGAAGAACCCCATCAGCAGCGTATCTGAAAATGACCAGGGCTGGCTCTTATAGTACGTGATATTCTTGACCTTAAGCCCCACTTCCTCCATCACTTCCCGTGCTACCGTCTCCTCCACCGTCTCACCGATCTCCGTGAAGCCGGCAAGCAATGCATATTTCTTATATTCTCTCCCGGCATATTTGGACATCAGAAGACGATTCCCATGAGTCACGGCGATAATGACCGCCGGACAGATCTTAGGATATTCCATCTGGCGGCACTTGGGACAGTAAAGCATCCGCTCCTTCTGATCCTTCTTAAGAGGCGTACCGCAGCATCCGCAGTAACGGCGGCTCTCATACCATCTATGTAACTGCCAGCCCGTAACCCCCGCGAAGCATAAGTGCTTCGGCCCTGCATTACGGAAGATCTGCCGGTCTTCCCATACATACCTGCTGCCGTCTGCCGCAGCTTCCCCGTCTCCCGCAAGGAAATCCATATCAAAACCACTTCCCAGATAATACCTCATGCCATCAACGGCAAACAAATATGTGTAATCTCCATAGAGCCTGTCCGCGTCAACGCCCGCCTCTGCCTCCCCGAATGTAGGAAATGCGATCATACCGTCCTGCTGCCGGGCAAGCACCTTGTTCCCGTTATAACAGAGCAGGTAATCCTCTTTGGCCGGAGGCTTTGGCCTATATTCGTTCTGATACTGGTACGGCGCTATATCCTGTATCATCCTCTCATCCTCTCACTTTCGTTCCATTTCCGTCTCTCTTCGCCATCTTCAACCGGTTCAGCGACACCTCACGTTCTCCGACGGCTGCCTTCATCTCAGTTCCTTCTTCGAATATATAAGCTTCCTCCACCTCGTCATTCTTGCGAAGCTTGATCCCGCGTACACCGATGGCGCCCTTCTTCTTCTCAGACACCTCTTCCGCGGTGAATTTGAGGAAATATCCGTCCTTCGTCCGCAGCACCACACATTGATTCTCGCTGATCACCTGCACATTCACCACCGAATCGTCCGGCTGCAGCTTCGTGGCGGCGATCGTCCGCTTCGCCACCTGGAATTCACTTCCCTCTACCTGCTTGACCATCCCCTGCTTCGTGGCAAAGAAAAGCTTCGAATACCGCATCTGTTCCGCATCGCAGATATAGACAATCTCCTCCTGGGTGCTGTCAAAATTGCTGACATTATCCACCGGCAGGCCCTTATCCCGGAATTTGCCGTACGGCAGGTCTAAGACCTTGATCTGGTGCATCTTCCCCGTATTGGTGAAGATACACAGTTTCCCGGTATTCATACACGAGAGGATATACTTGTTCTCGGCATCCGCGGCCTCCTTATTCCTCCCATAGGTATTGGTGTCCACGGTCTTGGCGTAGCCAAACCGATCCATCAGGAATACGACCTCCTGCTCCTCCACCTTCTTCTCTTCATAGACTGCCTCCTCGGCATTCTCAACCACCGTCCGGCGCTTCCGGGCAAATTCCGCCTTAAGCCTGTCCAAATCTTCTATGATCACATCCGCCATAGAATCATAGTTGTTCAAAATATCCTCGTATCTTGCTATCTTGCGGATCGTCTCGTCATGCTCCTTCATCAGCGCCTCGATCTCCAGACCGATGAGCTTATAGAGGCGCATCTCCAGGATCGCCGTCGCCTGCCGTTCGGTAAACCGGAGCATAGACGCCATCTTCTTGGATATCTTGGACTTGAACTTGATATTCTCCGTCACTCCGTTTACCAGACATGCCTTGGCATCCTTCACAGACTGGCTTCCCCGAAGGATCTCAATGATCAGGTCGATCACGTCGCACGCCTTGATAAGGCCTTCCTGAATCTCCTTCTTGTCCTTCTCTTTATTAAGAAGGTTCTGGTACTTCCTGGTCGCCATCTCGAACTGGAATTCCACGTGATGCTCTATAATCTTCTTAAGCCCCATGGTCTCCGGCCTGCCGTTCGCGACTGCAAGCATATTTACCCCGAAGGTATCCTCAAGCCGGGTCTTCTTATAGAGCATGTTCGTCAGGTTCTCGATATCGGCGCCCTTCTTAAGCTCGATGACGATCCGTATCCCTTCCTTGGACGACTGATTGGAGATGTCCACGATATCGTTGGTCTTCTTGGATTCCACCAGTGCGCAGACATCATTCAGGAACTTCCCGATCCCTGCGCCGATCATGGTATAGGGGATCTCGGTGATGACAAGACGGCTCTTGCCCCCCTTCATCTCCTCGACTTCTACCTTCCCCCGGAGCTTGATCTTCCCTGTCCCCGTCTCGTAGATCTCAAGAAGATCGTCCTTATTGACCACGATCCCCCCCGTCGGGAAATCCGGTCCCTTGATATGGCGCATCAGTTGCCGGGTGCTGATCTCGTCATTCTTCATATAGGCCTTGACCGCGTCGATCACTTCGCCCAGATTGTGGGTGGGGATGCTGGTCGCCATACCAACGGCAATCCCTTCCGCGCCGTTGACCAGGAGATTGGGAAGACGCACCGGCAGAACCTCCGGCTCCTTCTCTGTCTCATCGAAGTTCGGCACGAAATCCACGATATCCTTGTCAAGATCCGCCAGATATGCCTCCTGAGTCACCTTCGCAAGGCGCGCCTCCGTGTAACGCATGGCTGCCGCGCCGTCCCCTTCAATAGAACCGAAGTTGCCGTGTCCGTCAACCAGGATCATCCCCTTCTTAAATTCCTGCGCCATGACCACCAGAGACTCATAGATCGAGCTGTCCCCGTGAGGGTGATACTTACCCATGGTATCGCCCACGATACGGGCGCACTTACGATAAGGCCTGTCATAACGTATCCCCAGCTCATGCATGTCGTACAAGGTACGTCTCTGTACCGGCTTAAGACCGTCCCGGACATCCGGCAGCGCACGCGCTACGATCACACTCATGGCGTAGTCGATGTATGATTTCTTCATGACATCCGAATATTCTGTTCTGATAATTTGTGAATCCTGCATCCTTTTCTCCTCACCTTATATATCCAACTCCGCCTCCGTCGCATTCTCATAGATGAATGTCCGCCTTGGCGGCACCTCCGTCCCCATCAGCATCTCCGTCACGCCGGACGCCATCCTGGCATCCTCGATCTCCACAAGCTTCAATATCCGGGTATCCGGGTTCAGCGTCGTCTCCCATAGCTGGTCTGCGTCCATCTCGCCCAACCCCTTATATCTCTGCAGGGTAAACGGGCCGTCGTGCGTCCTGCGGTACCGCTCCAGCGCCTTATCGTCGTAGAGGTATTCCTCCTCCCCCTTCTTAGGCATGGCCTTATAGAGCGGCGGCATGGCGATATAGACATGTCCCTCGAAGATCAGCTCCGGCATAAACCGGTAAAAGAGCGTCAGAAGAAGGGTGGAAATGTGCGCCCCGTCCACATCCGCATCCGCCATGATGATGATCTTGTCATACCGCAGCCTGCTGATATCAAAATCATTGCCGTAGCCTTCCGAGAATCCGCATCCGAACGCATTGATCATGGTCTTGATCTCTGCATTGGCGAGGACCTTATCAATACTCGCCTTCTCCACGTTCAGGATCTTCCCGCGGATCGGAAGGATCGCCTGATACATCCGATCCCTCGCCGTCTTGGCGGACCCGCCGGCAGAATCTCCCTCCACGATGAAGATCTCGCACTTACTGGCATCCCGGCTCTCACAGTTGGCAAGCTTTCCATTGCTGTCAAAAGAATACTTCTGCTTCGTCAGAAGATTCGTCTTCGCCCGCTCCTCCGTCTTGCGGATCTTCGCCGCCTTCTCCGCGCACCCGATCACCTTCTTAAGATTCTCAAGGTTCCTGTCAAAATACCGGATGATCTCGTCATTGGCCACCTTACTGCAAGCCTTGGATGCATCCGGATTGTCAAGCTTGGTCTTGGTCTGTCCCTCGAATCTTGGGTCCGGATGCTTGATTGACACGATGGCTGTCATCCCGTTCCTTACATCCGCCCCGGTAAAGTTGCTGTCCTTCTCCTTCAAGATCCCAAGCTCCCTGGCATACTGGTTGATCACCGTGGTAAAGGTTGTCTTAAATCCAGTCAGATGGGTTCCTCCTTCTGCATTGTAGATATTGTTGCAGAAGCCAAGAACATTTTCATGGAACTCATTCACATACTGGAACGCCGCCTCCACCTCGATCCCTTCTGCCTCTCCTTTGAAATAAACCGGCTCATGGACCGCTTCCTTCTTGGAATTCAGATCCTTGATAAACCCTAAGATCCCGTCCGGTTCATGGTAGACGATATGCTCCGGCTCACCGCCCCTCTTGTCATCAAATATAATGGTAAGCTCCGGATTCAGGTAAGCCGTCTCATGCATCCGGCTCTTCACCTCGTCCGCGCGGAACCTCGTCTTCTCAAATATCGTATCATCCGGCAGAAAATTCACCTTCGTACCGGTCTTCCTCGTCTTCCCGATCTTCGGGAGAAGCCCGTCCTCAAGCTCGATCACCGGCTTCCCTCTCTCATACCGGTCATGATGGACGTATCCTTCCCTGCTGATCTCCACATCCATATAAACGGAAAGCGCATTCACAACAGAGGAACCCACTCCGTGAAGTCCTCCGCTCGTCTTATACGCAGTATCGTCAAACTTGCCGCCGGCGTGAAGCGTCGTATAGACGACTCTCGCCGCTGAAACACCTGTCGCATGAAGGCCCACCGGAACACCTCTTCCATTGTCCGTTACCGTAGCCGATCCATCATCCTCAAGTGTAACATGGATCTCTGAACAAAATCCTGCCAGATGCTCATCCACCGCATTGTCCACGATCTCATAGATCAGATGGTTCAATCCCTTCGTTGATACACTCCCGATGTACATTCCCGGCCGTTTGCGTACCGCTTCCAATCCTTCCAGTATGGCAATGCTGTCCGCATCATATGTATTCTTGTTCGCCATTCCAAATAGATCCTTTCTCTGTATTTCTGCCGGCCAAGCCATGCAGCATACCATATCTTAGCACAAAATGTGGCTCAGTTCAAACACATTTTATTCGACAAGTACCGTATTTAGTGTTTCCGCCAGTATTTCCATGGCATTTCGCATCTCTTCCACCGTGTTCGTCTGCGCTCCGGCTTCTATCAGCAGCGTCTTTGGCTTGAAATGCATGTTATACCGGTAGCCTCTCAGGTATATGTGCCTGGTAAATCCCGGATATTTGTTCGCGGCGGCAATCTGAAGCTGCAGGGAAAACGCCAGATTGTCTTCTATATAGGGATTGGGGAGATATGCAATATTACCGTTCGCCTTCGTCCTGCTAAGCCCGTTGAAGAACATGATCTGGGCCGTAGGCTTCCCCTTGATCTCCGCTGCCAGATGGGTTCCTTCCGCCACTCCGTCTCTGTGAAGGTCGATCACCACTTCGATGCTTGGGTTCTCCGCAAGGATCTTCTGGATCTGCGGCTCTGCCAGCTCGTATGCCATACTCCGATCAAGCTTGCCGTCCACCAGGTCGTAGACTCCTTCATGGTGGATCGTCTCAATCCCGTATGTATCATTCAGAAGCTCTGTAAGATAGGTTCCCATCCCCAGGATCGTCGTGCCGGGATCTCCCGGCACAGAGTCGGCAAAGCCTTCCTGGGAATGCGTGTGATAGATCAGCACCTTGGGACCCTTTGACCCGTCAAGCTTCATATTCTTGCCGAGAAGCTTCTCTGCATTGAGCAATTCCGGATCGGCCATCGTATTGGAATCAACGGTATAGAAATTCCCCAGCAGATATTCATAATTCATCAGCTTTTCCATGGACGTATCAATCTGAGGACCCATGGTCTGCGCCACCTCTTCCTCCTGCCCGTCCTTCGTCACAAGCTTCCCGTTCTCGTCCACCATATTCTCATCATTTGCCTGGCTGGCAAGGATCATCTGGTATGTCTCCCGATCCTCCACATCCGTATGGGAGCCTGCCTTTCCTTCTATATAAGTACCCAGGGGTATCAGCTCCATAGCCGTCGCCGCCACCCAGTCCTTAAGGGATTCCCCTCCTCCGTTCTCCACATAGGAGAAGCCGGTCAGAAATGTCTCCGCTCCTTTGGTAAGAAGGATCCGGTTTATCTTCGTCATCATCCTTGGCCTGGGCCCCTTCGGCAGGGAAATATTCATACAGGCATATACCATCAGGATTCCTGATATAAGCACGATCAGGATCCGGCTGATCCAAGGTTTCCGTTCCACGCCATCACTCCATTTTCACAGTGTATTCCCGCAATGCACATCGCTTTTTAACACTATATGACACCCATTTCCTGATTATGTGCATGTCCCTTTGAAAATAGCATGTTTAACGCCTCTGATATGGTATAGCTGATCCGTTTAACCGTCTCGTCAATGTCCTTAGGCGTCACAAACAGTCCGTTCAGATGCGGGGATATCAGTTCCTTTACCAGCTCATACTTCTCTGCCGCATTGTACCCCTGCATGACAACCCCCACACCCCTGAGAGTCTCCGAGCTCTCCAGAGCAAGGATCAGATTCTCCATGGTATCATTGACGATAGTCGCCGCATCCACCACCGTCGGCACGCCGATGGCAAGTACCGGAATCCCCACCGTATCCTTCGTGATGGCATTGCGGTGGTTCCCCACACCGGAGCCGGGATTGATCCCCGTATCTGAGATCTGGATGGTCCGGTTCAGCCTCTTAGAGCTTCTTGCCGCCAGCGCGTCCACTGCGATCATCATATCCGGTTTCGTCTCCCGGACGATCCCCTTGATGATCTCCACCGTCTCCATTCCGGTCTGCGCCATGACTCCAGGCACGATAGCACTCACCAGACGCACATTCTCCTCTCCCATGGCATATTTCCCGTATTCCTTCACGATATGCCTGGTGATGTTCAGATTATCCACCACATACGGGCCAAGGGCATCCGGCGTCACCTTCCGGTTACCAAGCCCCACCACCAGGATGGAATAGTCTTCCCTGTCCTTCCTGATGAAATGTGAGAGGAACTTCGCAAGCTCTTTCGATATCTCGGCATGGTAGTCCTCATCCGGAACCGCCATATTCAGCGCCTCCATGGTAATATAGGTTCCCACCGGCTTGCGCATCACCTTCGCCCCGTTCTCCGTCTCGATCTTGACGGTCGTCACCTTGATCTCCCGCTCCTCGTCATAGTCCTCGGAGAGTGTAACGCCCTGTACCTCCACATTGTCCGACTCAAACCGCTCCTTGTCCTCAAGAGCAAGGTCCGTCCTGATGCTATACTTTTCAATCATCCCTTACATCCTCGCTTTATCTTATTTATTATCCTATTTTTTACAAATATTTGAGAAATATGTATTGACAGAAAGCATTCCTTGCCCTAAAATAAATTCGTATGTTTCGTTAGAACGTCCGTGTCCGGCTCTAACGAAGTCAGAATCGATACTAATGAATCGAAATATCAGATATTGGAGGTGGACAAATTGGCTAATATCAAATCTGCAAAGAAGAGAATCCTGGTGAATGAGACAAAGGCTGCAAGGAATAAATCAATCAAGTCTAAGGTTAAGACTTGTGTGAAGAAGGTAGAGACAGCCGTTGCTAACAAGGATGCAGAGGCCGCTGCTGCTGCTCTCAAGGTTGCAACCGTTGAGATCAACAAGGCAGGAAGCAAGGGCGTTTATCATAAGAATACTTGCTCCAGGAAGATTTCCCGTCTGGCAAAAGCTGTGAACGGAATCGCTTAATCGACTGTATAGATAGAATCATAAAAACAGCCATACCGTCAGTGGCTGTTTTTATTTTGCTATTTTTCATTGCTTATCTGACAGAACACCTCCGTCCCCTCCTCCTCAGAGGAACGAAACCGAAGCTTAAAGCCATGCACCCTGGCGATCTCCCGGCACACCTGAATCCCATATCCATGCATTCCCATACGGCTTGCAGGCAGCTCCTGCCCCTTGTTGAAGTCCCTTAATAACTCCTCATCCATAGGTTTCCCGTCATTCCAGATGCGGATCCCTTCTTCATCTGCCGTAATTCTGACCAGGCTTCCGGCCCTTGACGCATTGGCTGTCAGATTATCAAGCAGGCAGAGTACCAGCGTCCTGTCACCGTTCAGGAATTCCAGTTGACAGTCAACCTCAACATTCGGATATTTTTCTTCCAGTTCAAGAAGCATCTTCCTGACATCTATTCTCTCGATCTGAATGGAGCCTTCCCGCACATTTCCCATGATCAGCAGCTTCTCCGTGATGTTCTCCAGATGCTTCGCGCTGTCTACGATCTGCCTTGCAGCGAAGAAACGCTCCTCTTCTGTAAGCTTCCCCATCATAAGATATTCCGCATATCCCCTAATCCCGGTGAGCGGCGTCCGAAGCTCATGGGCGATCTGGTTCACCGGGCGGTTGATCCGGCGCATGGTATAATATAGAAACAATCCCATAATTCCCGCAAACATCAGCCCTGCCCCGCAGAAGATCCACATTCTCCTCATCTGGATCTGGGACAGGTTCTTAAGCTGATGCACATACTCCACCGTGATCTCATCTTCTTCCTCCCGTCCAATCTCCAAAATAACCAGACAGCGCTCTCCTCTGACCCTTCTGATCCCGATCTGAGAGCCTTCTGCCCCCGCATCCGTCATCTGCCCTTCCTGAATATAATCTGCCGCAGTATATCCGTTCACGCATACCCTGATAAGGATCCCTGCCTCCTCGTATCTCCTGCCCGCATCATTTAAATTCATGGCCATCCGGCTAATCTCCTCATCCTTAAGCCCGGCAGCCAGATAGTAGATACTTCTCTCATTGTTTCTTGCCTGATCGACCCACTGCTTCACCTCATTCAGAGAGATATAAGCGTCCAGAACCAACAGCCCGGCACAGATCACCGCCAGAAATATTCCATATATCACCAGAAAATTCTTCTTCCATAACTGCATCCTAAATCTCCAACCGATATCCATATTTAAAAATAGTCTTGATCTCCTCTTCCAAGCCAAGCTTCTGCCGAAGTCTTCGGATATGCACATCCACGGTACGGTCATCCCCGCCAAAGTCCATCCCCCAGGCAAGCTCAAGAAGCCGTTCCCTGGAAAGCGCGATATTCTTATTGAGCAGCAGGACCTTCAGAAGCTCGTACTCCCGGTTGGTAAGCTCAACCGAAGTCCCCTCCTTCTTCACGAGCCCGCCCGCCAGATCCACCTCCACATCCCTGATACGGAAGAGATTCTGCTCCTTATTGAATCTTCTCAGCACCACCTGCACTCTGGCTAACAGCTCTTCCATGGCAAAAGGCTTCACGATATAATCCTCCGCGCCTCCCCTTAGCCCCTTCACACGGTCAGGCACCTCGTCTCTTGCAGTCACGCAGATCACCGGAATCACAGCATATTCCCGGGCAATCTGCCGCATCAGCGCGAAGCCGTCCATATCCGGCAGGCCGATATCTAAAAGGATCAGATCGATCCGTTTCTCCTCCAACACAGCCAGGGCTTCCCGGCCTGAATAAGCCGGAAGCCCAATATGTCCAGTCATAGTCAATGTTCTTCGGATGAGTTCGTTGATTCTCCTGTCATCCTCTACGATCAATATGTCTGCCACTATTCCTTACCCCTTCGGATGATCGGAAGTCTCAAAAGCCTTCTCCCCAATCTCGATCAACTGCTCTGTCGTCAGGTCTGAGATCACTGCTTTGTCCGGATTGATCTCATATCCCTTACACATCTCTCTTATGACTTCTTCACCGTCGCCGAAGGCATAGATCTCCTGGATATACATCTGAAGCGACGCGAACGCGCCTTTTCCCCATTCCTTTCCCAGGAGCGGACAGTTTCCCATATCCTTCAATAGCCACAGAGCCTCCTCGTAGTTGCGCATTTCACGGGTGACATCCTCACTCTTCACCGTGTCATAATCAAGATTATACTTGTCACAGACCTCTTTTGCAATCTCTTCATCTAAAACTTTATCTTTATAAAGGCAGTCCTCACTTGAATACCTCTGGTAGCTCTGTGAGTCCTCCTCCATCTCCCCGGCTTCAAATCCCATCTCCTTCTCTGCCGCCGATACTACTGTCTTCTCCGCCTGTCCCCTGGACCAGTAGATTCCCAGTCCCAGTCCTGCCGTCATACAGACCGCCATCCCTGCTGCTGTCAATATCACTCTGAATTTCTTCCATGTTTTGTTCATAATCTTCGCTCCCTTCTCTGGCAAAACCTTTTTTATTACAGGCTCATTATACAGCGCAGTTGTTGCAAAGTTGTTACATGAAATATCAATTCATAAAAATCCATCCTGCAAACAAAAGATGTAAAGCCCTTAAAAATGGAACAAAGACTTTACACCTTTTTATTACTTTGTATCTTTGGTTAAAGACGGATTCTGATATAATTTTTGTTCGATAAATTCTCTTTCAAACGCAATGACTTCTAATGCCTCTTTATCTTTGGTTACTGCCTCGATCCGTTTCAACAATCTCAGCTGATCAATAAGATAACCATTATATTCTTTTTCATTATTCGGCATATTTTCACCTCACTTTTTAAGTGCTATTTGCTTTGCTTCTTTTATTATATCAATCGTTGATTGCGGTGTAAAGCCTTTATTTTTGATGTATCCAAACCAGCATTTCACCAATGCCCCGGTTATTCCAAAGACAGTACGGAATTGCCCGTATTTTATATGGTACTGTCCGGTTCTCTGACAAGCCATACCGGTATAGCTTACCATCCCACTCTTCCTCAGTTAATCTCTCTGCATCAGCGGTAATAACCACAGTTCCATTCAATAACGCCGGATCAAACTCCGCTTTTAACGCAGTTTTTGCAGATACCATCAATGAACCCAGATTCTTCCCATTATCTGCTTCTTCAAGACAGTATACCAGAGGGCCTCTGGCAATGGCTAATTTCCCCACATCCGCGCGTACTCTGGGATGGGCGCGGACAAATACCGGCTCCATATCGAACGATACCCGAATCGTACAATCGGAAGACGGCAACGTATCTATCATGATGTAACCATCTCGCCGCTTTGGCTTTGAACTGCTGCCATTTATGATCAGTGAACGAATCCTTCCCCATCCCGGTTCACGGATCGCAAGGGCAAAAGCAGTATCCTGAGGATTCCCGATCTTAATGATAACTTCATCCTCATAAGGATATCTGGTCTTCATCTGCAGATCGACCGTTTTATTTCCCAACTTTAATTCAGCCTTATTAGATACAAACAAGTTAATGTACACTGCACTGTCATCCACTGCATAGATATATTTTGCCAACGACGTTAATGTTCTCGCGATATTCGGCGGACAGCACGCTACTCCAAGCCACGGACGGCGTTCGGGGAGTACATGATGCAAGGTCCGGTTAGCCTGTAAATGTTCCGGCACTGTCTCCAGAGGATTCACATAGAAAAATTCTTTTCCTGACAGCGCCATACCGCCTAATACAGTATTATAAAGCGCTCTTTCGAAGACGTCTGCATATTTTCCTTTCCGTTCGATCTGCATCATACGCAGCGAGAAAAGCGCAAGCGCAACGGACGCACACGTCTCCGAATAGTTATAATTATTCGGGAGATCATAATCACAGGTAAAGCATTCGCCGTCTGCGGCCGCACCCACAGAGCCAGTTATAAACATCTGTCTTTGGGCAATGTTATCAAACAGTTCCCTGCAAGCCTCTATCAGCGTTTCATCCTGACATTCATATCCCACATCGGCCATCGCTGAATAGAGATATAACGCGCGCACAGCATGTCCGTCAGCCGTCTTCTGACTTCGAACAGGCATATGCGCCTGCACGTTATTGTAGCCCAAGTGTGCAAATTCCGGGAAGATATGATGAAAAGATGGATTTTCAAGCTCTCTGGCAAAATAGTTAGGCGAACTTCCCCTGGCATCTATAAAATATTTTGCCTGTTCAAGATAACGTTCTTCTTGCGTCGCATAATAAAGCCGGACCAGCGCCAGTTCGATCTCCGGGTGCCCGGGGACTCCGTCCATCTGCCCTTCGTTCCTGCCAAACAGACGGCATATCAAATCGGCGGTGCGGCACATGATATCAAGAAGCTTTCTTTTTCCTGTCGCCTCATAATAAGCAACTGCAGCCTCTATCAGATGCCCCGCAGTATATAATTCATGCCCTTCATACAAGTTCGTCCATCGGTTCTGCCGTTCTTTTATCGTATAATATGTATCGAGATATCCGTCCGCCTGCTGAGCACGGCCGATCAATTCGATCGCATCGTCCGCCTGCTTTTCAAGATCCTCATCCGGGCGCAGCGACAGACTGTATGCAGCTGCCTCCAACCATTTTGCCAGATCGGTATCCTGAAAAACCGCTCCGTAATATTCCCCCTCACTTTCTTTGGCTGCAATGCGGTAATTCTCAATACTATGGCTGGGAGCGGCATTCTCTACCTCGTCGTTCAGTATTTTCCATTGATATGGAATCATGATATTTTGGACAAGAGAAATGTAAGGCGACCAAAATTCATCTTCAATTTTTACCTCTGATAAAAGAGGCGCATTTAATTTTCCCATCATATATTACCCCCAAAGCCTTTACGGATAAAAAACGGAATCACCGACAGCGGCGCATCGCAATGCAGCGTCTGTCCGCCGCGATATTCCTTTCCGGTATAGTAATCGGTCCATACATCATCACCAGGCAGATAAACATCCCTCTCTGTCATACCTGCGTATAAGATTGGCGCTGCCAGAATATCTCTCCCCAGCATAATCTGATCTTCTATTTCCCAGCACGCTTCCTCCTGCGGATAATTATAAAATAACGTCCGAAGAACGGGCGCACCGGTCCGGGACGCTTCCTCCATCAACTCTTCCACATACGGCCTCAGACGTTCTCTTAGTAACAGAAGGGATTTTATGATCTCATAATTATCCTCCCCATAACTCCATACTTCATTCGGACCGCATGTTGTAAAATCAAACAAACCGCTGTCTTCCACCGCAGGCAGTACATCGGACGGACGCCTGTGTCCATGAAGCCTGCAAACAGGAGAAAACACTCCGAACTGAAACCACCGGATCAATAATTCCCTAAAATCCGGGTCCTCAGGATCTCCTCCCCAGAATCCGCCTATATCGCTCGTCCACCAGGACAGCCCTGACAAACCGGCATTCAGACCGGCTCTCATCTGCATACGGAATGAACGGAAAGAAGAATATATGTCTCCCGACCATACCAACGCGCCAAAACGCTGGCTTCCGCTCCATGCGCTCCTGGTCAGGTTAATGGGCGCCTCTGCCCCATCTGCAATCTGGCCGTCATATAACGCTCTGGAGTAGAAAATAGGATAAGCGCAGGCAACCTCCTGTGCAGAGCCGATACGAAAGCGGTAATTGTCAAAATCATAGCACTGGAATTCCGGTTCCGCTTCATCCAGCCAGAAGAGATGAATCCCATACTGCCCATAATTCTTCTTAATCTTCTGATACATATACTCGCGGGCCTCCGAAGTAGTCGGATCATAGAACACCTGCGCGCCGAGGCAATGATACTGTGTACGCACACCGCGGTCCGTCTGAATCAGGAAGCCTCTCTGCTTCATTTCAGGATAATTCTCGCTGAGCGGATCAACCGTCGGCCATACCGAAACCATCACTTCGATCCCCATAGCTTTCAATTCATCAACCATAGCTTTGGGATCCGGGAAATATTCCGAATCAAAGCTCCAGTCTCCCTGATGCTTCCAATGAAAGAAATCTATTACAATCACTGAAATCGGAAGATTTCTCTTTTTATACTCCCGCGCAACCGAAAGCACCTCATCCTGCGTATGATAACGCAGCTTGGACTGCCAAAAACCCGATGCAAAATGCGGGAATTTTCCTGGTCTTCCCGTAACTGCCGTATATTTTTCAATCAACTCTGCCGGCGTATCTCCCACAGTAATCCAATAATCAATAACCTGTGATGCTTCTGCCGTCCAACGGGTCAGATTCTTCGCAAAATTGACCGTTCCGACAGCCGGATTGTTCCATAAAAATCCATATCCCGTGTTGGAAATATAAAACGGAACAGAAGATTGAGAATTCTTCTGACACAGTTCCAGTTCCGCTCCTTTCAATTCCAAAAACTGAAGCTGGCGCTGACCCATTCCATAGATTTTCTCTCCGTCTTTCGGTTCAAAGGTCATCGTAACTTCCGGCATCTTTCCGCCAAACGGTTTGAAGATACGCGCATAATTATCGGTTGCCATCTTATCCGCATCAACGGCGCGGTCCTCCCACCGCTCTTTTAACACAGTCTTCCCCTTCAAATCAACGAACGTTATCCGGCCCAAATGATCAATGGCGGCCTTTAGTTTACCGTTCGTGATACTTGCCTGATTCTGCGAGATTACGATCGATGCGTTTTGATTCTCTGCCGGAAGCAGCGCCCAGTCCTGCTGCGGCATTTCGTAAAGATGCGTAATCCGCACACGAAGGCTGTCGCATCCCCAGGGTTCTATCCACATCAGCTCATCATCATAATGCCATATTAAACGATTATTTCTTTGTGTAACAATACCTTTCATACATTCTCACCTCATCTATCCTTTTACTGCTCCGCCTGCCAGTCCCCCTACAATATGTTTCTGCAGCGCAACAAATAATACAATAATCGGCAGCTCTGTTATCACACCATACGCCATGATCATATTCCATTGTGTACCGTACGCATCCATAAACTGATAGATACCGGATGTCATCGGCAGCAAATCGGCTTTGTTATTAAATGTTATTGAATAAATCAAATCATTCCATCCGTAGATAAAAGAAAAAGCCGCCGCAGTTATAATACCGCTTTTACAAACCGGAAGCGTAACCTTCAAGAATGCAGTAAACTGATTGCATCCGTCAATCAACGCCGCTTCTTCTATCTCATGCGGATACGCAAGGAAAATCGGCCGCAAAACCATAATAACAAAAGGAATCGAAATGGTCGCCGTCGCCAATATAGGCGCCAGATAGGAATTTAGAATCCCAGCTTTGCTGAATATCAAAAACAACGGCGTTAAAATCAGCGAAGCCGGAAGCATCTGTGTAACAAGAAAAGTCAACAATATCGGCTTTTTACCTGGTATATTGAATCTTGAAATGCCATAGCCTGCAGGAATCGACAGGATCAGTGAAAGAATCATAGAACCTGTAGCAATGATCCCGCTGTTCCTGAACTGTACAGGAAGATTTGCTGTTTTTGTCTTATTCAAGATCTGATTTATGTAATTTTCCAGATGAATCTTCTTCGGCCACCACGTCTGCACACGGGAAAATATTTCCTGATCGCTTTTCAGTGAAGAAATAAGAATCCAATATACCGGAAAGAGAAAGACAACAGCAATGATAACAGCAATAATTGTATACGCTATATCTCTCGAACATTCATTTCTGAATAATCTTCTCATAATCAATTCACCTCATCCTTTCCGATTGCCGCCAGATAAATAAGCGCCACAACAAACAAACATACAAACAATACATTGGCAACAGCCGCTCCCTGACCGAAATAATATGTTTTAAAGGACAGATTATAGGAATATGTTGACAATACTTCTGATGCGTCTACCGGGCCGCCGCCTGTCGCCACATAAACAAGATCAAACACTTTGAACGTATATACAAATCCCAGCAAAAGAACGGAAAAGATAGACTGTTTGATCATTGGCACAGTAATATAGATAAACCGCTGTACTGATTTTGCACCATCAATACTGGCACTTTCATAAATATCTGCCGGTATGTTATCCAAACCCGTTGACAGCAGAAGCATATTAAACGGAATACCAACCCAAGTGTTGGCGATTACAAGCCCCCACATAACCGTCTCAGAAGACATAAGCCATTCAACAGGCTGATCAGTCAGATGAAGCGAAACCATAATGGAGTTGATAATTCCTCCGGATGGACTGAGCATAAACTTCCAGAGCAGCGCATTAACTGTCATCGGCATCATATAACCGATCACAAGCAAGCCTTTGATGTAACGTGCGGCTCTGAATTTCTTGCTGAAGAACAGCGCCAGGCCAAAACCTATCATAAACTGAAAAAGTATACAGAGTATTGTAAAGAAAAATGTATTATACAACGCCTTCCACATAGTTGAATCCTGAAAAATTGTAATATAATTCTGTAATCCAATATAATCCGAATGACCTTGTCCAATACTCTGCGCAGTCATATCCAAAAAACTGATATAAATATTATAAATGATTGGATAACCAATCAAAGCAAGCATAAAAATCAAAGCAGGCAGGACATACCCATATCCATATATTAAACTTTTATCCTTTGCCTTTACAGATAAAGCTGATCTCTTCATAGTTAACCTATTCTCCTTGTTGATGCAGGAAAAGGTATATCACAAATTGTGATATACCTTTTATATCTACAATGTGTACACGTGATTATTCATCTAAGGATGCCTGGATTTCAGAAATAGTCGCCGCGGCGTCTTTGCAGGCCTGTTCCGGTGTCTTCTCACTTGTCAGCGAAGCCTGACAAGCCTCAATGATCGCATTATCGACCTCTGTCCACTTCGGGTACGGTCCGCGGGGATAAGTAAAAGAAAGCGCGTCCGCAAATGTTTTCATAACAGGATCATCTCCGTAAAGTTCATCATTATCAACATCAGACCGCGGAGAAAACTTGGAAATACTCTTCGTATAGTCGCCGCTGATATCTTTTCCTACAAAATATTCTATGAATTCCATACATGCTTCTGCATTGCCGTCCTTCGTTATACAGATGGATTCTCCTCCCAGACAGGAAGCGTTTACCTTATCAATCGGGATATCAACAACACCGAAGTTAAGATCACTGTAATCGTTGCGAAGCGTCCCTACATTCCAGGAACCGTTGATCATCATTGCACAGTTTCCCGAACCAAACTGCTTGCACACATCAGCCTGAGACCAATTCAAGACTTCTTTATTAGCGAGTTTTTTCTGCACAAAATCCGAATAATATGTCATAGCCTTTATACTTTCTTCGGAATCCATGCTTGTCCAGTCACCCTCAGCGGACCATAAGAAAGGCATAAACTGGAAAGTACATTCCGCATTTTTAATTGCAGAAAATGCCATCCCATAGACTCCATCCTTTGTCAGCGCCTCTGCACAGGATACCAGCTCGTCCCATGTTGCCGGCGGCTCAAGTTCTGCTTCCTCAAACATATCCACATTGTAAAACAGTTCCAGATTATTACAAGAATACGGAATTCCATACATCTTTCCGTCATAACAACTGGAATTGATAATGGATTCCAATAATTGATTTTCATCCCATGCATCATACAACTCTTTGATATCCTGAAATACACCCATTTCACCGTAACTGATAACCTCAGGATTATCTACATACACCATATCCGGAAGTTCACCCGCCATATTTCCGATCGTCAGCTGCTTGGTCTGCTCCTCACGGGCTACCCATTCAGTCTCAACATAGACATCTTTGCTCTGTTCATTGAACTCTGCAAGCATCTCTTCAAATGGCTCAACTTCCGGAGATACATTGCTATGCCAAAGCGTAACAACTGTCTTGCCATCGGCGTTTGAACTGTCACCGTCTGATTTTGTATCATCAGATCCGCCGCCGCACCCTGCTAACATACCGGCTAACATAGTACCTGTCAATATTGCCGTAAGTAAATTTTTCTTCATTTTCTCGTTCCTCCTATTTATTTTTTGTTATTTGTTATTATAATCATAAATTGAAAGAACCTTTCTTAAAATATGAATATTTTAAGAAAGGTGGACATTTTCTTTTTAATGTCCACCTTTCCGTATTTTTCGTCGTAATATCCAAAAATAACCGACCTTTTTTGTTTACTTTTTTAGTCAGTTCTTTTCTGAGCGGCTTGGCGGGCATATTCCCTGGCAGAAACCCCCGTTGCCTCTTTGAATATACGGCAAAAATATTTTATATCGGTATATCCCACATCAAATGCGATCTGATATATCTTCTTATTACTTTTACTTAACATTTCTTTTGCATGCTCGATCCTTCTCTCTTTCAGATACCGGACAAAGGGCTGTCCCACCTGTTTCGAGAACAAAGTGCTCAGATATTCCGGAGTAACAAGATGTTCTTGAGCATACTTTTCCAGAGACAATTTATCCATATAATGACGTTCAATATCTTTTACAATTTTGTTGATCATCATAGAGGAATAGTTCGCGGATTCAGACTCCGTTACCGCATCAAGCTTCGGAGTGAATTCCTTCTCAATTTTCTGCAGAAGGCTTTGGACTGCAGACATTGTAATCGGTTTGAGGAGATAATCCGTCACACCAAGCCGGATACCCTTGCGTGCATATTCAAAATCCGCATAACCTGAAATAATGACAAAACGGCAATCATACTCTGTAGATACAAGATGTTCAATCATTTCCAGACCATTGACACGCGGCATCTGAATATCTGTAAAAATAACGTCGGGCTTATACTGCTGTGCAAGCAGCATACCTTCGTATCCATTCTCCGCAATTGCTACAACCTGATAGTTTTCCCCAAAATTATTGATCATTTTAGCCAGACCAGTTCGGGCTCTGTATTCATCTTCCACAATAATTATTCTCAGCATACTCACTCCTTATCAATCGGAATTGTCAGAACGACGGTCGTCCCTTTCCCCTGCCTGCTTTCAAAACACATATCCGCAGATCCCCCGTAATAACTTTCCAGACGGTTTCTTACATTAGCAACGCCTATGTGCACGCCGCTCTTTGCAGAATGATTGATCTCATTTAGATTCCGTCCTCCGTCTTCCATCCCCGTGCCGTTATCTGATATCGTCAGTACCAGCATGTCTCTCTTCTTCCGGAAACGTATCTCCAAATATCCGCCCTCCTGGATTCCCGCAAATCCATGTATAATTGCATTTTCAATTAACGGCTGTATAAGCATTTTACGGATAAGAAGCTCCCTTGTCTCCTCGGGCATATCAATCATATATTCAAAACTGTCCGAAAATCTCTGCCGCTGCAGAGAAAGATAACGTTTTAACCATTCTGCTTCTTGCTGTACCGGAACAACTGTGTCAATGTTTGAAATACTATACCGCAGTATGCTCGCCAGATCAGACAGCATTTCACTGATTTGGTATTGTTCATTCTCGATTGCAATCCAGTTAATAGAATCCAAAGTATTATATAGAAAATGCGGATTAATCTGCGCTTCCAAAGCATATAATTCCGCTCTTCTCTGCCTGTCAACCGCCTCCAGATTCTTTTTTTGCTGCAATTCCAGCTCTGACAGCAATTTTTTAATGCGTATACTCATCTCATTAAACTGCATTAAAACCGGCTGGAATTCATCTTCTATCGTAATCGGAAGCTGCATACCGATCTCTCCCCGTCCAAACGCTTTTAATCCATCTGCCAGATTATTCAGATTTTTTGTAAAATACTGTGTTATGCTAAAACTGCTTATGACAGCGACAATAATGATCGCACCAAAAAGAATAGCTATTAATATCTTAAAATCACTCAGGCTGCTCATCAGTTTACCGCGCGAAACTATAGAACGCAATACCCAGTCTGAATTTGAAACCGTACTCTGATGAATCATATATTGTTTCGTATCATCATACCCGTTGGATGCTTCCCACTGCTCATAATTCTCCCGAATGGCTGAAGTATTATTGGCATAATAAATCATCCCTTCACCGTCAATCAGCTCAATATCTCCTCCAAAGACAGAACCCCACGTATTATCATCATCCAAACAGTCTAAGAAGCTATCATCCAATCCCAATGCAAGGATACCGATCGTTTTCTTCGCTACATTATCCTTCAAGGGCATTACCATATAGAGCGAAGGCGCATATCTTTGATTGACCTCAAAACTCTCCTTCGTAAATATCAAACATACCGAATCACTTCCCAGCGCCTTTTCCGACACCTCCTGACGAAATTCTTCATTCGCCCAGATAGAATTATCCTGTACATTATTGAATGTTTCATATGTATAAAAATCATCCTGCAATCCAATATATGCGGCGCTATACAGATAATCGCTCTGCGAAACGAATTCAATAAATCGTTGGTGTATATTACTTTTTTCCCGTGCCACATTGCTTTGCCTTGCCAGAGCCCAACAGCTGCTCCGAATACTCTGGTCCGTAATCATCTGATACATAATATTATAAATAGAATCTATACGATGCTCCAAAAACTCCGTGCTTTCCTTCAATTTATATTCGACCAATGTCTCGGCCTGTTCTTCAAATGTCTGTGACATGGAATTCCACAAAACACCTATGACTATCATAAGCGGCAGAATGATCACGGCAACTATGACCAATATCATCTTCTCTGTCCACCGTAGTTTACGTCCCTGTCTTCCTGATTGTTTTCTCTGCATATTTCCACCTCAGTAGAATCTTCCATATTTCTCCGCAAAAAATACGATATATCTAGAACAAAAAATCTAAATATATCGTATCATAAGATCTATAGCTTTTCTACATCTATTCTGACAACAATCTCTGGTAACTGTCCGCCGGCTCTGCCATAGCTGCCTTCTTCTGTTGTTGCAGCATCTTCTTCATCAGCTTCTGATCCGCCATAGCAGTCTTCACATCCTCACACATCTGTTTCCATTTGGCAGCAGGATAAATATATTCCTTTGCCTCATAATCCGCATTATGCGCCGTCTCCCTGAAGGCAAAGATGAGATGATCATGCAAGAATGCCTTGCTGACAGCCGAAGCGATCTCCGACTCATGATTAATGTCAAAATAATAATCACACGTATTAAACAATTCATCCAAAACCGCAGTCTTCACCCCCGGGTACAGCCTCACGTTATCATATGAATCCATCCCCATCAGCTTAGATGACATCTCTGTAAACGCTGCAATATGAAAATGCATCTGCGGCAGCGCCTTTATAAGATCTTCACAATGTTCGATATTGTCCGAATTCGTACAGATCAAGGCCTCCGGCCGGCCGCTGTTTTCTCTCTCAAACGGATAAATGAATCCAAGCCTGTGAACCATCTCTTTTTTAGCGCCGAGAGCGATCAATTTATCGTATGATTGCTTCTTCTGCACCATAACTGCCGCTGTACGGCTGGTATCACCGTTGAAGATCGCCTGCATATTACCCGGAATATCATCCCTCTTCGGTTCCTGCCAGAACAGAATATCCCGCTTCACCTGAGCCTTTAAGCGGTTAGACACGAAAAACGGCGTAGATAGAGAATTGAAAAAGATCCTGCTCTGTTTGAGATTCGCACGTACAAAAAAGTGCAGTACAAGCTCTGTCTTATTATGAAAGATAAATATCTCATTTCCTTCATTCAGGATGATATCTCCCGTAACAAAATTCTCTACAATAATCTCCCGTCCATCTGCCGAGAAATACGTCTTATTCACCTTCTGTCCCTTTGCATTAAATACCGTCCGGCCGTAAATCGCCCCATAGCGATTGTAATGGTCACTGGACCGCGCAACACCGCGTTCATCATACCAGTCCACAATTCTCACAAGTCTCTTATGCTCCGGTTTTGCGTAAAAAATTCTTCCTCTTTCCTTATAGAGATCCTGCACCTTCCCATTGCTGTTCGTTCCGCTGATCTCCCAGTATTCCGGCACCTGAATCTCATTAAAATACTTCGGCCTGGCTCTGTCTCCCAGCACCTCCTTAAAATTCCCAAGGAAAAATCCATATACCGACATCACATCCTCCGGCAGAAAACCATCGTCCTCAATCACCACTGCCGGACAGTCGAATCCCGCTAGCTTGAATGACATATGTAACGCCTGACTATCCTGCCCGTAATGATCGAACAGCAGAATTGCATCGCTTGGTTTCAGATTCATTTCAGCAGTTTTGCCCATTGCTCCTTCACCTCCTCCGTCATATACATCTTCGCCTTGGCATAAGAATGTTGATGAAACGCTTCCAAATCTGCCTCCGTAAACAGCTTGATAATACACTCCGTTAATTTTTGAATCCGTTCTTTCTTCTCCATCTTATCATTCACAGCGATCAGATAGCCGTTCTTTTTGTCATCGATAAAATTCTGATTGCCGTACCGCACGTCAAAACCAATGATAGGCAGCCCCGAACCAACCGCCTCCATCAGAGTAAGCCCGAAGCCCTCACTGGTAGAACCTGCCAGATATGCCTCATAGTTCTTATATACGTCATCAAGATTCTGCTGCCCGCAAAGGTGCACATAATCGCCGCATTTCAGCGCCTCAATCATCTTCTTAAGCTTCGGTTCTTCCCCGCCTTTGCCATATATATCCAACGAAACATCCGGCACCTGTTCTCTTGCCTTTACCACTGCTTCAACCAGCCAGTCCACATGCTTTTCATCCGCCAGTCTTGACGCCGTGATCAAGGAAGACTTCTTCCTGCTCTTCTTAGGACGTTTTAACTCATCAATGCTTCCCACCGGGATCGTTACAATCTTAGGACCGATTCCCTTATATTCCTTAAACTGCTTCTTCAACAGGCGGTTCTGGGTATCCGTCGAAGCGACATAGAACTTGATGTGCTTGTGCTGAGAAAACGCGTATTCATAATAGTTATTCCAAAGAACATGTTCCGCATCCGTACTCCCTTCGCTGAAATGATCCGCATGGATCACAATACCGATCTTGGCCAGACCCGCATTCTGCATGATCGCCTGTCCGATTCCCGTCGTTCTGTCAATGATCACCACATCCCGGCGGGTCGGCTTAAGCCGTGATACCATTTCTCCAACCAATTCTTCCTTAGAGCAGATGAAACGGTCCGGAAACTGGTACATCACCTTATCATCATCCGTAATCTCCTCATAGGCCACCGTTCCGTCTTCGTTAAAAAATCTGCGTTGGTACAGATGTGCCTTATTATCAAGCGGCGCATAGTATTCTGAATAGATTCTGCAATATGTATAGTAATCTTTTCGGATCAGGCATCCGTTCGAAACCATCTCAACCCGATGAACCTTGTTTCCCTTCTCATTAACCAGATAAGCCACATAATAACTATTTGATCCCGGAAAGGTATATTTTACCGTTCCTCTTTCTCTTGCGCCTGTAAAACGCCTGCTGCCAAAGGTTTTCTCTAACTGCTTCAGCGTGTATGTCACAGGTGACGTCTTACAGTCCGTGAAAAATGTATACAGCCAGATAACTTCTGAATCTAAGAAGCCGATATTCTCTGTCATATGCTGGATATTATCTCTTGGAAACATATCTGTAAATATGAACTTTGCATCCTGTCCGATCTCCCGCAGTACCTTCGCACGGTAGGCTTGTGCATACTCTACACCGCTGCTTGCCCATCCGACACCTAAGTTAAAATTGTAAACCATGTTTGCACCTCCATTTCTTATATCAATCCTGTTCATTCTGAAAATCAGACAAATAATATAGACTATTCCAGCACGCCTTAAAATCCTCTTGTCTGAAAAACTCCTATCCGTCAATTATATAACAACTGAAAAAGTGCATCTGTCAGCACTTTCCTTGTAAAAAATCCACCTCGCAGCAATCTGCCAAACGACGCTACATTCTGCACCATTTGATCATACTGATCTTTTGTCATCTTTTCGATCTTTTCCACTGCCTCATCTAAAGAATCTACAACCAGTCCGATATTTTTCTGAAAGATTGTATCTGCCTCTGGAATACTATTATGAACAATTACTGGAATTCCCGACGCAAGGTAAAGACTTAATTTACTGCAGGCATTCAGTGTCATATACTCTTTCCAATATTCATGTTCTGTCCACAACAGTCCAAATCCTCCATTACGTCTCATGGTATTTGCTAAAAGATTCTGATCTTGAAACCATCCAAGAAATTCAATATTCTCACCATGCTCCCAGTCTCCTTCACTTGCTGTTACAGCCAGTCTGACCGACTCGTACTTCCATCTTTGCACAAACGAAAACTTAAATCCGTCAGTTTGTCCCGCAAATTGTATCAGCTTATTAAATCGCGGAATCACTGAAGTATTAACGGAAAGAGGGCAATCCCACATCCTCTGCACAACATATTGATGTACATTCAAACCTTCTTTGTATAAAAAATCTGCCATATTCTGTGAAGGCAGGATAATCAAATCCGCTTGATTATATAACTCAATATATTTACCCAAAAGATATCGATTGTTTTCAAACATTAACGGCACAACATCATGAATAAAAAACACCTTTTTTACACCACGGTTTACATTCACCCGTTCCATTAATGCTCTGTCAAAATGTACTCCGTTCCACGAAGGAAATTGAAAAATCACAACATCATACCATTTCACTGCTGCCAAAATTCCATCCTGTCTGGCTCGCAACATCTCCGATGAATCAGATTCAACCGAATAATGATATATTCCCAATTCATTACAATTCAGTACGCTCTTCGCTATTTCTGCCACCATATGCTGAGACTGTGCCGCTGTTCCGCCTATATTGTATATCTTAGTAATATGAATCTGCATAATTTGTCTCCTTTCTCAGATCAAATCACATTTCAAACGTAAAACATCCCCTCTTCTTCTGCTGTGCAAGAAGTAATTTTTGTGTAAATGCCTGATCTTTTTTCAAATATCTTATCACAGGTACTAATTTCTTATAATCCTGTGCAGCATACACACATCCGCCTACCATCAAATCTCTTTGGTGCACAGTATTTTCAAATCCCATAATCAACAGATTCCTCTGACTTGCTTCATCCACCGCATTATCAATCTCACGATAATGGTTAATATCAAGGTAGAAATCACACTTCTCCCACAAACTATTCAACTCTTCCTTACTGATCACCGGATAAACCATTACATTTTCCCGCTCTGCTAACTTATACAATTTGTCTGATACCTGTGTGTGTGCAGCTATGTGGAACACCATTTCCGGCATCTCCTGGCTCAGCTCATCCAATTTTTCAATCTGATCAGAAGCCGTCAAAATCAGCACATTTTCACTCACATGATTACGCGGATACTGCTCAGGTATAGCATAAAAACGATATCCGTTTTCTCCCCCAACATTCTTATACTTTTCTAAAAGATTTGAATCAGAAAATAAAACCGCATCCCACACGCTCTCTCCATTTACTTCCAAATCCAGAATCCTACACTGTTCGTCCTGTACAAATAGTATATTTTTATCTCCCGTTCCGATTTCTGTAATACAGAATTCTATAAATTGAATGTATGAATTAAAAAACGCTTTCACTACGCCATTCTCAAGCAACATAACCACATCATTCTGCGGCTGAATAACAATTACTTCCTCGTTTCTATCTGAATAATATACTTTCGACTCAACATTTCTATCCACATCTAAAAATTCACTCGTATATTTCAACCCATATCTATTATAATAATCAATTTTATAAACCCATCCGTTATCCCCATTCCATTCCACTCGCTGTACAATTTCCTTTTTGGCTGGCTCAGCAAAGTATATTGTCGCTCTTTTACAACCCGCCTCATATATACTACTGATTCTCCCCTCCGACTGGATTTCCCAGTATTCAGGTACTTCTAATAAATCACAAGTCAATTCTCTTTCCATGTGCTCTTCCTGATTTTGCAGGGAAACAAAATATTCACATAGTGGACTTACTTCTTCGGACAGAAAACCAAAATCCTCTGAAACTATAATCTTTAAGTCTATTCCCATATATCTCATTGTTTCCTGCACTTTTCTGGTATTGTCTGTATATTTTTCAAAGAAAATAGTTTTCATCTTCCCCTCACTTTTCCTGATTTCAGAAATCTTTTTCTACTTCTCTCCAAAACTCTTCACATTCTTCCTGTGAATAGTACCCTTTTATACTATTCAAACAATTTT
This sequence comes from uncultured Dorea sp., assembly GCA_947388185.1. Classification (GTDB taxonomy): domain Bacteria; phylum Bacillota; class Clostridia; order Lachnospirales; family Lachnospiraceae; genus Sporofaciens. Next base: position 41,587 of record CANDQP010000004.1, read on the forward strand.
GGGTTATTTTTTTTAACAGCTCTATTCTTTTTTGATTTCCGTTTTCTAAATAGAATAACATTGCATTTTTACGAAATACAAATTTCCTCTTTCTTGAATATTCATTCAATTGATCTGCAAGCGTATTACTACGAATAATCCTATCATATTCATAGAAATGTTTATTTAAAAAACACACTTTATTTACATAAGAGAAAATATATGGAGTCCACGCCTCATCTTCATATAAAAGCACAGGAAATAAATGCTTTTTTATAAGAGATGTACGATACAGTTTATTCCACACTACTATTCCATATCCACTCACAAAATTTCTTTTAAAAAACATCTCTACAGGCATCCCTGTGTCTTCATTTACCGCATATTCCATGAATCCTACATAACCACTCTCCGTTATTGTATAAAATGAAGTAATTGCAACATCACAATCATTCTTTTGAGCAGAAAAATATAACATTTTCATCATATCCGGGCGAATCATATCATCACTATCCATAAACCCGATATATTCTCCGCTCGCTGCTTCTATTCCCGTATTCCGAGCCGCCGCAACACCTCCATTCTCCTTATGTATCACATTCACATTAGGATAGCATTCCACATACCAATCCAATATATCTGACGTTGAATCCGTACTTCCATCATCCACAACAATAATTTCCAAATCCTTAAGAGACTGTGCCAATGCGTTATCCATAGCTCTGCCAATATAATCTTCCGCATTATAAGCAGGTATAATCAGACTCACCGCTAGTTTCCCATACTCTCCCCCTCCACACGCACAATATACAACCCCCGATTCCGCTATCGCCCTTTTTCCCTTCACCGTATCAACGAAGGCCTTTACCACAAAACCGCTCTCTTTTCCATACCCTTCAATCAAGAAATAGTGCTGATGCTCATTCCTGGTCTCACAGATCAATTTCCCCAGCTCATCATAGATCCCGAATCCATCTGATTTCCCTGAAAACACCCAAGACAGAGCCAGATTCTCCCCATACGATTCATTCAAGACCATATATGTGAATTCCCCTTCTATAGGAACAACCCGAATCCCCGGAACTGTACAACGATACTCTTTCAATACTTTTATCAGTTCTTTCTTCTGCGCTTCTGTTGGCACAATTATTGAATCAATCATTTCGGAATAAGAAAACCAGTAATACGGATATTCCTTCAAAAACAATGCCTGTCCGTTCTCATCCTTCGCAAAATAATTCCCAGTGTGTACCGCTGCAACGATCCGTGCCGCCCTCCCAAACGTAAAGATTATCCTCATAATCTCCTGCGGCACGGAGGCATCTAAAATAACCACATCTCCATTCGAAAAACTCAGTTCACGCACAAATCTGGCAATCAGCTGCTGCTTTGTATATCTCCTGCCGTCAGGAAATATATACCACTCCTTCTCTCCTTCAAATATCTGGTCATAAGCAACTGACCCATCTCCGCGATAAAAAGAACGCCTCACGAGCTTTGCATACAGCCCATGTTCCGACTTCGCCGTCATGTAATAATTGGCATAAGACACCCGGTCCGTATAGATCTCCATACGAAGGAGCTTCGCCCGGCTGAAATAACTGACTCCCTTAAGCAGGCTCTTGTCTCTCTCATCCAGCAGGATTGAGGCAATGACATAGCCGTCCTTCACCAGCCAGATCTCTGACTCCCTCTCTTCTACTCTTGCTCCTTCAAAACAAGCCTTTAATTCCATAAGCTTATCCTTCGCCTTTATAGACGGACAGACTGTCCGGCTGCCGGTCAGAAATTGATGAAGTCCAAGTATCTGCCCCGCATCTATTCCTGCTTTTTCATACAATTCTATTTCGTTCTGGCCTACTATATCTGCACATACATATCTGACCGGACAAGCAATCTCCCCCAATATCTGCTGATGATAGGTCTGTCCATAGTCTAACTCTGCCCGTGCATATTCCTTTGCCTGACCGAATACATATACCGCCATGTTCTCTTTCCCACTTTCATCCTTCTTCGTATTACTATATCAATCCCGTAAGAAGCTATTACAAATTATTCGTTGGCTCCTAAGGGAACACAATATGCAGCTTTCTCTCATCATCCACATACACATTGCTCAGCATAATGCTTCGCATGGCACTCTCGAAAACTATATCCTCCATCTTCGCAAATGAATCAAATGCCTCATTCTGATACTCAAACAGCAGATTCCTCTGCGCTGTAGACCTTCCTGAAACTGCTGCTTGAAGCTGATGCATATAATCCACCTGCTCTACCCATGCATTATCGATAGCGCTTAAGACAGCGATCCTGACAAACGTATTCATATCCTCTGTGCCCAGATCTTCCTCCAGCTTCTCTAATCGTTCTCCCACCTTCTTAAGAAGGTATTTCATAGAAGCAGCGCGGCCGCAGACCGCAGGATCCGGAATATCCTTCTCAAGCTTATAAGAGATATGGTCCAGTATATATCTGGTAAGCTTCTTCTTATTCATACTTTGCCGGACCCCGTCCGCCCTTCTCATTGGGGCATGCCTCACCGGATGCCCTCCGGGTACATTCTCCTGCCCGTCGAAGAATCTCCTGATATTCTTCCCCGCCATCCTTAGGATCTGCCCCCACTCGATATCGCCGCCGTCAAGCAGATGATCTCTGGTTGCATAGATCAGATTCCTCTGCCGCTGCATAACCTTATCGTAATCCACCGAATTCTTCCTCGACAGCACAGCCGACTCTTCTCCGATAGTCTGGGATCTGTCTATGATCTTCTTAAGCTTCCGTTTCCCAATCCGCTTCTTTCCTTCAATATATTTGTCATACCGGTCTGATGCCCCGCTGTCTACTACACCGTCCTCCAGTGAGACGAAGAACTGGCTGGTCCCCACATCTCCCTGCCTTCCGGCCCGGCCCCTTGCCTGTCGCTCCATCCTGACATTATCCATCCGTCCGATTCCGATAACCGCAAGACCGCCTAATTCTTCTGCTCCTTCTCCTAACTTAATATCTGTACCGCGCCCGGCCATAGAAGTCGCAACCGTTACAGCTTTCACCTGTCCGGCTTCTTTGATGATCTGTGCCTCCCAGTACGCGTTATTTGCATTCAGCACATTGTGCGGAATCTGTTCTTCAAGCAGTATGCCGGAGACCGACTCTGTGTCTGCGATATTGGCAGCCACAGCCAATACAGGCCGTCCGGCAGCATGATATCTCAATATCTCTCTTACCGCCGCCTGTATCTGCTCTTCCTTATTGGGGAAATATTGATCTCTAAGATCTACTCTCTTCCTTGGACGGTTCGGCGGAATCACCAGAACCTTCGCCCCATATACACCCAGCAGTTCATCTGATGCGTCGATCATCGTACCGCTCATTCCCGCCATCTTCGGAAACATCAGGAACAGGTTCTGGAAGGTGACCGCTGCCACCGATCGATTCTCCTGGGATATCTTCACCCCTTCTTTTGCCTCTAACGCCTGATGCTGCCCGCCTCTAAGCTTCATCCCATTCATCAGACGCCCTGTGCTTCCGTCAAGGAGCACTACCTCCCCGTCCTTTGATACCATATATGCGTCACCGTTCTCGAATAATGTATGAGCCCGCAGCGCAAGGGTCACATGCCGGTTGATTTCGAAGTATTCTTCGCTGTAGAAGTTATCTATCTGAAAGAATGTCTCAGCGTACCTGATCCCGTCTTCTGTCAGCCATACTGCCCTGTCTTCTTTCTCATAATCCCTGCCTTCCTCCATGGTCGTAACAAAAAAATCAGTCATCCCATAGAGGTTCGACTGTACTCTGGGTGAACTGGAGATAACAAGAGGAGTCTGTGCACTATCCAGGAGCACCGAATCCGCTTCATCAATGATCACATAATAGAACTCCCGCAGAAAACGATCTTCTGCCCTCGTCACCAGGTTATTCAGCAGATAATCGAATCCCAGCGCACTGTGTGTCGTATATACGATGTCTGCCTGATACACCTCCTTCTTCCCCGCATTCTGAGATATGCCTGTCTTGGTCCCTGCACTGCCGGATTCTTCTTCCTCGCCCCCTGCTGACACGGTAAGCCCCATGAAACGGTATACCGGCCCCATCTCTTCGGCATCGCGTTTTGCCAGATAATCATTCACCGTCACCAATATCACGCTTTTTCCGGTCAATGCATTGAGATACAGGGGCATGGTCGCCACCAGAGTTTTCCCCTCTCCGGTGTTCATCTCCGCCAGATACCCTTTGTGAAGAGCAATTCCTCCTAAGATCTGCACGTCGTACGGCGCCATCTTAAGTACCCGGTAATCCGCCTCACAGATTGCCGCGAACGCTTCCGGCAATAAGTCATCTAAGCTCTCTCCGCAATCCAGCCGCTCCTTAAACTCCACGGTCAGATGCGATAATTCCTTATCCGACATCTCTTTCATCCGTTCCTGGCATATTCTTACCTGACGCACAATCTTTCTCAGTTTTCTGATTTTTCTTTTTTGTCCCATCTGTTTTGTAGCTTCTTTCTTCCTTTTTCCTCATCCGGCTCCGGTTCTATCTCCTGTATCGTAACAGAATGAAAATGAAAATGCGTCATTCCTCCATTGATCAACTGCATTCGGTAACTGTAAGTTTTAAGCGGACACTGGAAATCTGTCTCCTCATCCCTGACGGTGACGCTGCCTGCCTCTACATCATACTTGTCATAGAAGATCAGCCGTATGATCCACGCCTCGCCTTCCTTACAATCTATATCAACACTTACTCTGTATCCGGCCTCTCCGTCAATCATCGGTAAGGACGGTTCGATTCTCTGCGTCTGATAATTCGTCCTGGAATACCATTGCTTGATCACTGTTCCCGGAGGCATCAGACTGTTCTGAAACTCCACGTCATCTTTCCTGTGATACCATATTTCCGAACCATACAGATAAGTATCCGAAGAATACTCATTCCAGTATATCGTCCACTTTTCTCCTGTCATTTCTTCCCTTTACCTCTGCCAAAATCCTCATCCAGCACTTTCTTGTACTGATCCAAAAACCAATTGACGATTCCTCCGGTATTATCATTATGCCGGCCCCTAAGCCCCTTGCCGTAGACGCTCGCCCCCTCCGACTGAATATGGGAGATCAGCATCTGGTAGGCATTCGCATCATAATCGTCCTCCAACATATAAGATATGATAAACCTGGTATTCCCCCAGTCCACCCCTTCGAACTTATCCCAGAACTTCGCATTCAGCGCCTGTACAGCCTCTTCCCCAAGATTCCCGCACTGATACCGCAGCACATCCAGGGATGTTGGGAAAGCACCGGGGCGATGATATCTCTCATTCGCCGCCACATCCCCAATACTTGCCAATGGCTTCCCTAGAATGACAGCATAAGGTCTGATATCACATCCGTAATAGAGAGCGCCGTACGTCCCCATAGACAACCCGGACAGTACAACCTGATCATTGGTAAATCCAAGTTCATCCATATATTTTTGTATCATATCGACATAGATCTGCTCGTATTTGGCAGACCCCATATAGAAAGCGCCTCCTTCTAACCGCGGTTCTGCCACCAGAAGGAACGGACACCCCATTCCCTTCATCATATAATATCCTTCAAACCCTTCCAGTGTCTTATACCCTGAAAAGTATACGCACAGAGGCGGCTTTAGATCTCCCGGCTCAAAATAGCAGAAAGCCTCCTCCCTGTCAGATGTCACATACCGCTCTCCGCCCGGCAAAAAATAGCCATGACTTCCTCGGGATTTCCTCTGATGCAATGCAATGAGCTGAAGCTTTCCTCTTCCCTTGGCACAAATCGAGATGAATGCCCAGCCTGTTTTTATACTGTCTATTCGGATTATATCCTGCAGATCCATTTCATCAAATACCCAGTGTGCGGCAACTTCCGAGATACTGCCGCTTGCAAACTCTGTGATTTCTAAGGATATGGACACCTGCGTATCTTTGCAGTATTCCAGCCACAGATCGATCACTTCTCCCTGATTAAAAAAGGCATTATAACGCCAATAACCTACCTGTCTGAAATCTTCGCCGAATTCTCCTTCAAAAGTTACGTCATGATTCCCATTCCATTTCACCTGTCCTGAAAACCCCTGTACAACAGCTACATCTTTTAAATTTATTTTTGAACCATACGGCTTTGGATAATAATATCTTGTCTCTTCCGACAGAAATCTCTGAACCTCTGTCTTTTTAATTCGCTTTGCCTTCTTACATCTCCAGAGCCATGCTGTTTGACCGGCAGCTTCCACATTCTCCGTAATAAAGAGCGCGTATACCTTCGTCATCTTATATAGCGGCATAATCTCTTCTGTCCGGGGCGTCCTGTCAAGGAAGCACAGATCATATGGTTTCCCGGCATTCTTTTTCACGGAACTTCCATCCAGATATTCTGCATAGTCTAATCTGACCCATCCAGGCAATCTGTATATCTTATTCCAGTCCTCTTCCCCCAGCTGTAAGATACGAATCTCCTCCAACGCTATCCAGCACCTTTCTCCATTTTTTCAGCAGTTCTTCTGTCGTATATTCCCTGACAAGTTCATAGGAATATACCATGGCCTGATTCCAATTCTTCAATCCATTCAAATAATAGTGCAGAGCGCCCGGCAATTTCTTAATATCTTTCAATAGTATTCCGTTCCTGCCAGGCTTCACAAATTCCGTCCTGGTACGCACGATCTGCGGAATCCCTATACTGATCGCCGCAATCTGGAGATACAGTTCCGGAGTCTCTCGCAGGTCAACAAGGATTCTCTGCTCCCGTATACACTTACTTACCGATAACTCATCCACACATTGCTCCACAAAGAATTTGACCGGAACCTGCTCCTGAAGTTCCAGATCATTCTCCGCGACCTGCCCCTTCTCTTCCTCTGCAGCCCAGCCTTCATCGAAGCCAAGTCTCCCAAGCTCTCTTCTGGCTTGTTCTAATACCTTCTTCTTCCTGTCATACTCTGCTCTTCTTGTGAATAAATGAACCCTCGCATTCTCATTTCTGCGCAGGTATCTCCCAAGCCCTCCAACCAGTTCCGCGAATCTCTCATCTTCTAAGCCATCCACCGCAACCAATATCTTCTGTACACTGAACTGCTGGCTGATTCCCACATCCACACGGGAATCATAAGGCGGAATCGCTATGATATTCTCAGACAACATCCCCACAGCCTGCTGTATCCTCTCCACATTCTTTCTGGAATCCGCAATGAGGTAGTCTGCTTCTCTTATCAGGTCCAGACTCTCGGTAGCCGCAGCTAACGGATACCGATCTTCGAAGAAAGACAGGATCAGCTTCTTCTCTTTTAAACACTCTCCAAGCAGCCCCGCATGCCGTCCATGCATTGCCGCACAAAAGATATCCCCCGGCTCCGCCATACTCAGATAAGCATTCAGCACCTCTGCAATAACCTGTTCCATACTGTCATATCTTAACCTTACAAAACGCTTCTTCCTGACTTCATCCTGATACTTAAGCAGATATTCCGGGTACTGTCCGTTGATCTCCGCATGGCCATCTCTAAAGAAATGCCGCAGCTTCCATACCCCGTTCTCCATCAGGTAATCCTGATAAAAGGGCTGTCCATCCTCATAAATGACCGTACCGGAGACAAACCCTCTGTCATCATAGAGATTCCGGCGTCTGATCTGTCCCTTCTGGTACAGATCGATCCGAATCGGATTCCCGTCCTCCCCAAACTCAATCTGCGCGTATTTCTCTCTATTCAACATGGCAACCACCACGAAAGGCGTATATACGAACTCGATCCCCTCCGGCCACTTCAGCTTATGGAACGATAACACCGCCGTCTTCTTCCGTCTTACCTCCTGTATCGCATCAAAACAGGACCAATATGGTGCACGGTACACTCCCTGCCTATGGAGAAAATGCCGCAGATTCGGTGCAAAGCTAAGAAGCATAATCTGATACGGATACGCCTTGTTACGGTGAAATAGCTGTATCTGCTTCACCGTATCGTCAAATTCCGTGTGCATACGCCTTACTGACCACCTCTGTTCATTTTCACACCATTGATTCTGTTGATACCAGGCCGGAATAAAAAACAGCATCTTTACCTCCTTCGAAATATTATCTAAAATAAAGGCCTGCAAGAGTCATACTTGCGAACAGCCGCCAGCTCCCGATAAATGGTACACCAGAAGCTTGTCATCATCATAATAGAGGACGGCAGCATCGTAAGCGTACTGTCTATACTCCCTCTAAGCTGCAAAAGCAAAGGCACCAGGATACACACTCCCATGACTCCAGCGCTCACAGAACTGATACACCACATGACCCTCCGAAGATAACGCCTCGTATCGTGCCCTGCGTGAAGATTCACGATACTGTCCCCGCTCTTAAGAAACTGCTCTGAGATATCCTTCGGGCTTACCATCAGCATCGATAACCCGATTGTCAGCAGATACTCACACGCGATATACACTGCGATACCGGGCGCCTTCGTCAGGGTCATGTTAGCCTGCCACCAGGCAATATCCATATTCTGCGGAAACAGATATCCCAGAAACATGACCAGAAGTCGCGGCAGCATGAATACTGCCGTAGTAAACATCACCGGCATAACCCCTACCGGATTCAGCTTAATTGCCATATAATTCTTATCTGCATAGACATTATGTATAGAAACCCTCTGTACCGGAATCCGCATCTCCGCATTTTCCATTATGAGCGTAATCATCATCACGGCTATGGATACAAGCAGCGGAACCGCCAGACTTTGAATACTGTGATTCATCACCGTTGCCGTAATCCTCTCCACGATATTGACCAATCCCAGGATCATCCGGCCGCCGACACCATACTTCCCATTCCTTCTGGATAACCACATGATCAGCATAACGCCTGTGATCATCTCCATCATAACAATTGCCTTCGTATAGAATAGCTTTTCCGGCGATACGGCGAATTCCAATTCAGGAATCTGCGTAAACGCCTGCATGACAGCTATAACAAGAGTCACCGTAACCGACGCACGGTTCATCGTCTTTGGCGATATCCTCGTCTTAGAAAACAGATTCCGAACGGCAAATACGATCTGCACCAATATCCCGGATATCATAAACGGGAAAATCCCCAGTGCAAAAATCGAAGAACGATATGCATCCCCGCTGATCGTCTGCATCAGCACTTCCTCTACACCGACTGCTTCATAAGAATATACAGACATATCTATACCGTACAACGGGATACATTTCCCCAATATATATACCAAAAGTATCAAACTTGTATATGCAAGCTTGTACTTCATTACATTCTCTTTATGTCCTGACTGCGGCAAAATAATTCTCCTGTCTCTACAAATCAGCGGCCACCTTGTGACAGGCGGCCACCAAAATTATATTATTATTTTGACAAATGGCTTCTTAGCTCTTCCATTTCTTTATTCAGCTTATGCCTCTTCATAAAGATTGCGGCAGCAGCCGCTATCAGAATGATCAGCATCACCGTACATACCCAACAAAATTCCATTAATTTCTCTTACCTTTCTTCATCATCGATTTTCTTTTTCAGCGCAGAGAGTTCTTTCTTCTGCTTTCTCGTGCTTCCGATATAAGCACCTCCCATAATAGCTGCCAGAATCAGTTCGGTATAATGCACAACTCTATGACCTAACCCCATACCCTGATCAGAATCCATATTTACTAATGGAACTTCACCGTCTTCCAGTTCTGCGATTTCCTCATCCTGATCTTCTATGTCCTGAAGTTCGTCTTCGTCTTCCATAACTCCCAAAGGAACAGCATCATCCGGTACTTCTATACCAACCGGCGTCGGTGCTGTTGTCAACGGAATTACTGCCGGAGCCGTACCTGTAACCGCCGGAGCTGCCGGTCCGTCGCCTGCCGGAGTAATCGGAGTTCCATCGTCCGGCAATACAGCAGCAGAAACAGATGCACTTAAGCTTGCACTGTCGCTTGCGGATACACTCTGGCTCATGCTTACGGATGCACTCTGGCTTGCGCTGTCGCTTAGACTCAGGCTCTCACTCGTGGATGCACTCTGGCTTATTGACAGACTTTCATCGTCATCTTCCACATCGTTCGTCTCTGAATCTTCAGCGTTATCTTCGCTTGCTGAGATGCTCTCGCTGATACTAATACTTACAGAGATGCTTTCACTCTCGCTTGTGCTGATGCTTATGCTCTCACTTGCGCTGAGTGACAGACTTTCGCTCTCGCTTGCGTTCATGGATATACTGTCACTCTCAATCGTGCTGGCATTCTCGCTCTCGCTTGCGCTCAGGCTCTCACTGATTGAGGCAGAAATGCTATCGCTTGTGCTTTCGGATGCATTCTCGCTTGCACTTTCACTTGCGCTTTCGGATGCACTTTCGGATGCGCTCTCGCTTGCACTTTCGGATGCACTCTCGCTTGCGCTTTCACTTGCACTTTCGGATGCACTTTCACTCGCACTTTCGGATGCACTCTCGCTTGCACTTTCACTTGCGCTTTCGGACGCACTTTCACTTGCACTTTCGGATGCGCTCTCGCTTGCACTTTCACTTGCACTTTCGGATGCGCTCTCGCTTGCACTTTCACTCGCGCTCTCGGACGCACTCTCGCTTGCGCTTTCACTCGCACTTTCGGATGCACTCTCGCTTGCGCTTTCACTCGCGCTTTCGGATGCACTCTCACTTGCGCTTTCGGATGCGCTCTCGCTTGCACTTTCACTCGCGCTCTCGGACGCACTTTCACTTGTGCTTTCGGATGCACTTTCACTCGCGCTTTCGGATGCGCTCTCACTTGCACTTTCGGATGCACTCTCGCTTGCGCTTTCACTTGCACTTTCGGATGCAC
>CANDQP010000005.1 GCA_947388185.1 uncultured Dorea sp.
GATTTGTTTTGGGATATGTGGAAAGATAACGGATACGATCCTGCAGGAATCATGAAATTTGCACAACAGTGGGGAAATACAACAGGACAGATTCTTCCGTGGACATTCTGCGCAATATATTTTTCGAACATATTAGGGGTTTCCGTAGGGCGATGGGCCCCGTTGACATTTTTTGTTTATGTAATTCCGATTTTAGGATGTTTTCTTGGATTTTTCGGCATAGGAATTGAAAAGCTTCCGGCAAAGGAAGCGGATTAACTAAATTTAATGAAAAATGTCAAATGATTAGAAAAAATAACCAATTCTAGTCATATTTAATGAAAAAATGATGAAAATAGCAGAAGAAACAGGTTGGCACGTTTCTTGCTAATTATATAGACAGCAAGAAAAGGAAAGGAGATCACGAATGACAAATAAAGAAAGAATCAAGGTTGCCATCTATGGTCTTGGCGGAGTAGGAAAAGAATTGGTCAGAGATTTTAATCAAAGAGAAGATATCGAACTTGTTGGAGTGATTGCCAGAAATCCGCTGCAGATCGGGCATGATGTGGGAATCCTGTCTGGCCTGGATAATAAGACAGGAATTACCGTGACTGCGAATCAGACGAAAGAACAGGACCTCTATGAAACGACAAAGATTGATGTGTTGATTCACTGTGCGGGAGCGAACAATGCCAAAGGAACCTTTGAGCAGGTTCGGACGGCATTGGAACATGGAATCAATGTGATCACGGCAAATGTAGGTACGACTGATCTGTGGAGCTCAGATCCCGAACTTGCGTCAGAAATTGACGTAATCTGTAAAGAGCATGGTGTGACGTATTTCGGGCAGGGGTCTTCACAGGTTTTGGAAAAAGCAGTGATTGCCATGACGGAAGGTTCTAAAGAGATCGAGAGTGTTTCATTCATGCATCACTCAGATGTACACGCCTATTCAGAGAAGTCGAACAGGGAGACATTGGGAATCGGTCTTTCTGAGGCTGAGTTTGATGAGAGGAAAAAGGCTGCCGAGACAAACAGTGCCGAACTCAATTCTAACATTGACAGTGTGAAATTCATAGGAGATAACTTGGGATTCGTAATTGATGATGTTAAGACCAAGATGAGTACATATGTAAATGATTCGGGTATTGTATTTGGTACGCAGGAGACCCTGATTGGATATGAGCAGGGGAAAGAACGAATTCGGGAAGACTGGGTATTTATCCTGGACCCTGAGAAGAGATATTACGATAAGATTGTGATTCATGGAGTGCCGGAGGTAGAATCCGTGATGAATTATTCGCCGGACAGAGGATTTTGCACGACTTATGCGACGATCCGCAATTCTATTCCGGTTGTAATGAAAGAGAAGGCAGGGTATTTAAATTCTCTTACAATACCGGTATGCAGATGGTATGGCGGAGATTACAGAGACATTTTATAGATTATACAGAATAAGCAAAATATCGGTGGAAGCCTAAAGGAGAGAACGGTATTTGGTCGGGATAAGGCCTGCCGGACGGAATACAGGGATTGATTGGAAGCGAAACCGTATATTTATATTCCGAAGGGAATCCCACATTGACGGGATATTCGGGCAGCCGGTTCTGATCCGGCTGTAAATACTATATCATTCAGGAGGAAAATATAATGAAGATTGATTTAACAGGAAAAGTAACAATGATCACAGCAGGAGCAACTAAAGCTGGACGTCAGATGGCATATGAATTTGCAAAGTCTGGTTCTGATATGGTTATTACATATCTGCCGTTCCAGAAGGAAGCAGCCGATGTAACGAAGGCAGAGATTGAGAAGATAGGGACAAGATGTCTTGCGTTAGAAGTAAACCTACGCGAGATCAGCAAATTTGAAGAGGTGATCAATCAGGTAGACAAGGAGTTTGGGCGTCTTGATATATTAATCTTCAATGCAGGAACCGATCACGTAGTTCCTTTTGAAGAATTGACAGAAGAGATGTGGGATGACTCTAACGATGTTATGGCCAAATCCGTTGCATTTCTTGGACGTGAGGCTGCTAAGCTGATGATGAAGCATGAGCATGGCCGTATGATCTTCATGGGAGGGAACAGTTATTATGAGAATGATCCGAAGTGTGTCGGTCACGGTAATGCCAAGTTCGGCGGCTGTAAAGTTATGACGGCTTTGGCGGTTCAGTATACGCCGTATATTCAGTGTAATGCAGTGAATATGAATATGTGCTATCCATGTGAGGAGTCTGATTTCAGCAAACGTGAGACAGATTACGGACAGGCAATGGATGTTCTTGGAGGAATCTATGAATATCATGGACGTAAATGGAGATGCCTGGATATGAAGGGAGTCAGTGAATTCCTGATCTTCCTTGCGGGCTGCTCGGATTCCTGCTGTATCAATGGAGCAATGATTCCTATGGATTGCGGCATGGGGCTTGATACTTATCGGTTTATGTAATTTTAAAGAAGTGAAAGGAGAACAACGGAATGTGCACGGAAAATATCAAGGTAGTGATAGCCGGACTTGGCGGTGTAGGGAAAAGAATCTTAAAGGAGTTGAGTACCAGAGGAGGAATTGATGTAGTAGGCGTAATTGATAAATACGAAGGAATTGTTGGAAAGGATGCCGGAGAGGTTGCGGGTCTTGCACCGATGGGCGTGCTGATCTCTGCTGATGAGGACGAGGTATATGAAGCTACAAAACCGGATATTGTATTGAATTGTGCCAAGGGCTGCAACAACGCCTATGAGCCGTTCCAGCAGATCAAAACTGCAATCGAACATAATGTTAATGTAATTGTTGCAAATTCTGATACGAGCCAGATGTGGGAATCCAATCCTGAACTCGCCAAAGAGATTGATGATATGTGTAAGAAATTCGGTGTAACCTATTGTGGAATCGGATCTACACAGGCTTTGGAGAGAATTGTACTTGCCATGGCAGAAGGAGCACAGTCAATGGAATCTGTTCATCTGACACACCATGCAGATGTCCACGCATTCGATGCAGAATCCAATAAGCGTGGTCCTGGTATAGGGCTCACCAAAGAGGAATGGGATGCGAGAACAGCCATGGAGCAGAGTAATGCAAAGGAACAGAAGGATAAGTATGAATTCTGGGAGCAGGCAAGTATCCGGTACTTATGTGAGCGGATCGGATGGAAGATCGATAAGATCACATCCGAAAAATATCCGGAATATGATGATAATGGTCTTGTATATAAGACAACCCAGAAATATTGTGGATACGATCCGGAAGGGAAGCTGCGTATGCAGGCAGATTGGACCTATATTCTCGATCCAGAGGAGAGATATTATCAGAAGGTAGAGCTTGACAGTGTCCCGAAGATCAACTGTACGATCGAGTTATCGCCTGACCGGGGCATTGCTTCTACGGCAGGAACCATGAAGAATGCCATTCCGTATGTAATAAATGCAGAGTCGGGATATCTGGTAACGCAGGATCTTCCGATCTGTCATGATATTGAGGGTGATTATAGGAAATTTGTAAAATAGTATTACGAGGTTCCGCAGCGGTCCTGCCAGAAACTTGTATGATGATCGCCAAAGCAGGATTTGGTCTGATCTATCAAAAAAGGAGGCAGGGACGCCGGGGGAAAGGAGAAGAAATGGGAGAAAATAAAGTAATAGAAAAAAAGGGTCCTTCCTTGGCAATATCATTGATCTTATTTCTCATCATGCTGTTTTTTCTCGGGTATCTGGGGGGAATTGTAGGACTGAATCTTAAGCTGATGTGTCTGTGCTGCTGTGCGTTATTGATCGTTGTGGGCAAATTCTATGGACATACTTTCGGTGATTTGATGGGAGCAGCGTCTGAGAAGTTCAAGGCATGTTGTGCGTTTTTCATGATCTTATGCGGGATTGGTTATCTGATTGCAGCATATATGATGGCGGGAACAGCGCCAATCCTGACAATATGGCTGACAAATTTTATCTCAGATAAATTCATCATTGTTGTCAGTTTTGTCCTGACAGCGCTGATGTCGGAGATGGTAGGTACCAGTTTTGGAACACTGGGAACGCTTGGAGTGGTACTGTTAAGCTGTGCTCAGGTACTTGGAGTGAGTATGCCGATGGAAGCGGCGGCTATTGTGTTTGGTATTATTTACGGTGGGTTTTTGTCTCCGTTTAATGATGGTCTGTCATCGATTCCGGCTCTGTATGACTGTACGCCCAATGACATGATTCGGATGGATCTGATTCCGACTATGATCAGCACGGTAATCGCAATCATCTTCTTTGGGGCCGCTGGTGTTATGGGACATGCAGGAGGAGCATCCGATACGGCATCGGTTGTAGCAAGCTTTAAAGCAGAAGTGTTGGCATATTTTAATCCGAATCCGATTGTGATCATACCATTGATCCTTGCCATTGTGCTTGTATTTTTGAAAGTAGATATTATCATTAATTTCTTTGTGTCCGGAACAGTAGGGTTTATCATTGCAGTAGCAATTCAGGGTTTTTCTCCGGTAACATGTTTTTCCGCACTATATGACGGCTTTTCAACAGAGAATTTTTTCCCGGGCGTGGAGATGTCGGAGGGATTGAATGGTCTTTTGAATCGTGGCGGTATCTTTTCCATGGCGGATTCCGTATTGTTCTATGCATTTATGGTAATTATGGCAGCTTTCTTGTCAGAGATCGGAATCTTTGATTCCATCAGAGAAGCGCTGGTAAGCAGAATCAAGAACATCAAAAATGCCGGTGTATTGAATCTGGTCACAGGGATTGTCATTGGTTTGATCAATCTGGTTACGCTTGACGGGCTTCCGACGGCCATTATTTCCAAGGACATATTTTGGGATCTGTGGAGAGAGAACGGATATCATCAGGCTGGTATTATGAAGTATTCTCAATTGTGGGGCAACGGGCTTGGTCAGATTGTACCATGGGGATTCTGTGCGACTTATTTTTCCAACATGCTTGGTGTACCGAAAGAACAGTGGATTCCTCTCTGCTTTTGTTCTGTGCTGGTCCCGATCCTTGGATGCGTTCTTGGGTTCTTCGGAATTGGTATCGAGAAATTGTCAGAAGAAGAGTTGAAGAAGATAGAAGCTGAAAATTAGTATAGATCAGGAGGATGATGTGATGAAGAAAATTATGAATGCGCCGGAGGCTTATACAGATGATATGCTGAAAGGCATCTATATGACACACGAAGAAGTAAAGTATGTAAATGATGACCTCAGGTGCTATTGCATCGCCAATAAAAAGCCTGATAAGGTGGCGATCATCACAGGCGGGGGAACCGGTCATCTTCCTCTTTTCCTTGGGTATGTAGGTCATGGACTTATAGACGGCTGCGCGGTAGGAGGGGTATTCCAATCCCCTTCTGCCGAGCAGATCTTTGAGGTGACGAAGGAAGTGGAAGCAGGAGCGGGCGTACTCTATCTGTATGGGAATTATACCGGAGATATCATGAATTTTGATATGGCAGCAGAGCTCTGTGAGATGGAGGATATTAAGACGGCGAGTATTGTTGGTGCAGATGATGTAAATTCCGGTGCACCAAAGGTAAGAAGAGGCGTTGCAGGCATTTTCTATATGTTCAAAGCGGCAGGGGCAAAAGCTGATATGGGGGGAAACTTAGAAGAGGTGCTTGCTGCGGCACAGAAGGCAAAAGAGAGGACAAGAACCGTTGGTTTTGCCATGTCTCCCTGCATAATTCCGGAAGTAGGGAAACCCAATTTTACTCTTGAGGAAAATGAGATGGCTATGGGCATGGGAATTCATGGCGAACCTGGTATCTGGAATGGACCGATCAAGACATCGGGGGAGCTGGCAGAAGAGTCCTTACATACAATCTTAGAGGATATGCCTATTGCAAAGGGAGAGGAAGCGGCAATCTTGATCAATGGGCTTGGTGCAACTTCTGTGGAAGAATTGTATATTCTCTGCAAGGATGTGGTCGAATATCTGGAAGGGCAGGGAATTAAGGTAGTAAGGAGTAACGTAGGAGAATATGCCACATCTATGGAGATGATGGGTGCGTCTGTCTCAGTCTGCAGGCTGGACGAGGAATTGAAAGAATATCTGGATCATCCGGTGAGCACGCCGTTCTATATACAGAAAGCGAGGGATGGATATGATGCTGTCTGAAAAACAGATGATTGGTATGTATGAAAATATTGCCGACAAATTTGCCGGGAAGGTGGAGGAACTCTGCACGATGGATGCCAGACTTGGGGACGGAGATCTTGGTATTACCATGAAGAAGGGATTCGCGGTCGTTCCGGGCATCATTGCAGAAAGTACGGAGACGGATCTGGGAAAGAAATTGATGAAAGCAGGTATGAAGATGGCATCCGCAGTACCGTCAACCATGGGGACTTTGATGTCTTCCGGTATCATGAGCGGCGGAAAGAAGCTAGTCGGTAAAAATCGGATGGGCTCTGAGGAACTCACCGAATACCTTCTGGGATTTGCAGAAGGGATCATCAAACGGGGAAAATGTCAGGAAGGTGATAGGACGGTTCTGGATTCTGTCGGACCGGCGGCCAGGAGTGCACAGGCATTGTTGCATGACCACCCCGGGGCAACTCTGGTAGAAGTGATTCTTACTGCATACGATGCAGCCATTACCGGAATGGAGGCAACCAGAAATATGGTTCCGAAGTTTGGTAAGGCGGCAGTACATAGGGATGCGTGTGCCGGTAATAGAGATCAGGGTGCACTTGCAGGCGCATATATGATTGAGGGCATGAAGGAATATATATTACGGGAAGCACATGTTTGATGTGCGGGCGGAAGATGGGAGGAAATGAGATGCAGAAAAAACCGGTACTTGGGATAGTTGGTTTATCTGATGGAGATAAAGAAGTACATGAGCAGCTGAAAGAAATCGTACAGGCACAGGTAGATGCAATTGTTCAGGCATTGAGGGATTCTGGCGAGGTAGAAGTGATTGAAGCAAAAGAACTGGTTTCTAGTGTGAAGGTTGCAAAGGAGCAGGCAGAATATCTGAAAAGCATGGGTGTTGACGGAACAATCCTGTCTTATGGAGTATTTGCTTTTCCGAATTTTTCGGCGATTGTAGCTCAGAATGGAAAAGGACCATTCCTTCTGGCAGCGAACTTGAATCCTGACTGGCCGGGGATGGTTGCCATGCTGGCGGCAGGCGGTGCTCTGAATCACCTTGGTATCAAGCATTTCCGTGCCAGCGGTGATGTAAGGAAGCCGAAGGTGCTTGAAAAATATATCCGGTTTTCGAAATGTGCAAAGGTAGTCAGCCGTCTGAACGGACAGAAATATGGGTTGATTGGCGGAAGAAGTCTTGGTATGTATAGTGCAACAGTCAGTATGCAGGATTGGCAGAAGATCTTTGGCGTAGATATAGATCATATGGATCAGAGTGAACTGGTACGGATTGCGGATGAGATCCCGGATAACCAGGTTGAGAAAGCTTTTCAATGGCTGACTGAGAATGTCGGCAGGATTGCGTACAATGGTACAACATTTACACCAGATAAATTAAAGACGCAGATCCGGCATTATGAAGCCTTGAAGCGGATCATAGCAGAGAACGGCTATGATTTTGTAGGAGTCAAATGTCATTATGAGATGAGCCGCCATTATTGTACGGAATGTATTGCCGCTGCCTTTTGTAATGACTCTTATGATTGGGATGGGAAAAAAGAGCCGATAGTCTATGCCTGCGAGGCAGATTCGGATGCAGCCCTTACGATGCAGATTTTAAAATTACTGACAGATGAACCGGTAATTTTCATGGACGTCAGACATTATGATGAGGAATACAATGTTATGGTCTTCTGCAACTGTGGTTCTCAGTCTACGTATTATGCGACCGGAACAGATGATTACAAGGCCAATCTGGCAAAAACCACGCTGTATCCGGTACTGGATATCTATGCTGGAGGAGGCTGTCATGTCAATCTGATGACAAAGGAGGGGCATGCGACGATTGCAAGGTTAAACCGCAAGGAAGGGAAGTACAGGCTGACGATAATTCCGGCTGATTTTGTGGAGCTTCCGGAAAAGAAGATGGATGAGACGACAATGGAATGGCCGCATGTATTTGCGAAGCTTCCGTTTGATTATCAGATCTTTCTGGATCAGTTTGATGCAAACCATTGCCATGCGGTGATGGGAGATGTAGTTGAAGAGTTAAAGATGATATGTGAAATGTTGAACATTGAAGTGGAGATTCTTGGTAAGGAGTAATCATTATGCAGAGAATTTTAAATAATCCAGATCATATTGTAGACGAGATGCTGGAAGGATTTGTGAAAAATCATAGAGATATCGTAAAACAAACTTCCCATCCTAGAGTGATTGCGAAGATCAATGCGCCAATTGCGGGAAAAGTGGGGATTGTTACCGGAGGTGGATCTGGTCATAAACCGGCATTTATTGGATATATTGGGAGAAATATGTGTGATGCGGCAGCCGTTGGAGAGATATTTTCGTCGCCTACAGCGGCAGCATTTTTGGAAGCCTTCAAAGCAGCTGACGGAGGAAAAGGGGTTGCGTGTCTGTTCGGCAATTACAGCGGTGACAACATGAATGTGAAGATGGCCGTCAAGATGGCGAAGAAGGAGGGACTGACCGTCAGGACGGTGATTGCCAATGATGATGTGGCGTCTGCGCCAAAGGACCAGAGAGATAAAAGGCGCGGTGTGGCAGGAGAGATCCTGATGTGGAAATGTGCCGGTGCAAAGGCGGCGAAAGGTGGAAAATTGGACGAAGTGATCGCTGCAGCACAAAAAGCGATTGACAGTACCAGAAGTATTGGAATTGGTCTCACTCCATGCACGCTTCCGGCAGTAGGACAACCGAATTTTGAGATCAAGGCAGGAACCATGGAAGTCGGAATCGGACATCACGGCGAGCCGGGAATCAAGGTTTGTGAATTAGAAACGGCAGAAGAGATGGCACGCCGGATGGTAGATACCGTACTCCCGGATTATCCGTTCATAGAAGGAGACGAGGTAGTGGTATTGGTATCAGGGCTTGGCGCAACACCTGTCATGGAACAATATGTCCTTTATAACGAGATCGAGAAGCTGATCTGTGCAAAAGGCATTAAAATACATAAATCATATGTAGGCAATTACTATACATCCCTGGATATGATGGGGGTGACGCTAACAGTGATGAAATTGGATGATGAATTGAAAGAACTGATCGATATGCCGGCATATTGTATAGGTATGAAGGAGGAATAGCCAGAGATGGGACAGATATTTAGGAATAAAGATGGGAAGTCGATCCTCATGAAGATGGTGAAAGCGATTCAGGACAATAAGGCATATCTGGGAGAAGTGGACGGACTGATCGGTGACGGAGACCACGGCATGAACATGAATAAGGGCTTTACTGTATTTGAAGAACGATTCGGCAGCGAAGAATTCGGATTTACGGAAGGTCTTGAGGAACTTGGCATGATTCTGATGAATGAGATCGGTGGTTCTATGGGGCCGATCTATGGAACGATTTTTACGGCTATGGCGGAGAAGGGAGAAGGTTTAGAGGAGATCTCACTTACCGGTTTTGCGGATATTCTGGAGTATGCCCTTGCCAAACTTCAGACGATCATTGAGGCACAGGTTGGAGACAAGACACTGGTGGACACATTGTCACCGGCAGCAGACAGTCTCAGGCAATCTCAAAAAGTCGGATGGGATCTGATGACGGCTATGAATGCGATGGCAGAGGCAGCCGCAAAAGGACGCGATTCTACGAAAGATATGGTGGCAAAATTCGGGCGGTCCAGCCGGTTAGGGGAACGTTCCAGAGGAGTGCTAGATGCCGGTGCCACATCCTGTTGCCTGATTCTTACGGCTATGGCAGAAGGAATCAAGGAGATGGTCTGTTGACGGACTTTGTATGGGAGCTGTAGATTTGGAAGGAGGGAATCAGATATGCATACAGTAGCAATAGGCTGTGACCCCAACGCCCAGGGTGCGAAGGAGAACCTGATTCGATTTCTTGGAAACTGTGGGCATAAAGTGACAGATTTCGGC
The DNA here is from genome assembly GCA_947388185.1 of uncultured Dorea sp. Classification (GTDB taxonomy): domain Bacteria; phylum Bacillota; class Clostridia; order Lachnospirales; family Lachnospiraceae; genus Sporofaciens. Next base: position 9,980 of record CANDQP010000005.1, read on the forward strand.
AGTGAGGATCCCATCTATGCGAATACGGCGATTTCAGTGGCGGAGGCAGTGGCAAAGGGGGAGTATGAGAGGGGTATCCTGATCTGTGGTACCGGAATCGGGGTCTCACTGGCGGCAAATAAGGTAAAAGGTGCATATGCGGCTCTTTTGTCAGATGTCTATTCCGCAAAGCGGGCGCGTCTCAGTAACAATGCGAATATTGCATGCTTTGGTGCTTTTACAATAGGCAATAAATTAATGGAAGAGCTGGCGGATGAGTTTCTGAGCAATGAGTTTGTGACAGGATGTGCGTCACAGCCTAAGATTGATAAGTTTGTGGAGTATGATCAACATAGAGAGGAATGAAAACAAGGTTGCTGCAAAATATCGTTTTGCGGCAGCCTTGTTAAACGAGTAAAGAAAAAGGAAGTGAGTAAAATGGAAAATCAAAATAAAATGGGAGTCATGCCAATTCCAAGGCTGTTGATTTTTATGGCGTATCCGATGATATTTTCCTTTTTTGTAAATGTTGTCTATAATGTGATAGATAGTCTGTTTGTCTCGCATCTTGCAGATACGTCGGGAATTGTCAATGCCAGTGACAAAGCGGTAACGGCACTGTCATTGGCATATCCCGTCCAGATGCTTATTATTGCTTTCGGTGTGGGGATTGGTGTCGGTGTCAATGCGAATTTGTCGAGGCACTCAGGAGAAGGGGATCACGAGATGGCTTCAAGGGTGTCTGTATTTTTTTCAGTGGCAGATTCATGACAGTGCGACGATTGAAATGAGGGAGACTTATCTTCGGGTAGTCTCGATTTGTTCCTTTGGTACGATCGGGGCAATGTGCTTTGAGAAATTGCTGCAGGCAACCGGAAGGACGAAGGCAGTGATGTTTGGACAGCTTCTGGTGCTCCTCCAGACGCCGGATCGAGTATTCCAGGTCCAAATAGGTGCTAAGTCTCAGAGAATCCTCAATCCAGACAATTCGACAGGAGGAAACCTTGACCAGCTGAATCTTATTAAGATCTGAGCTTACGGCATCGTGAAGCTGCCTGAGGCGGTGGTCTGTTTTGCGCTCTATGGCGGCTAATTCCTGCTGCTTTTCTGCAGAAAAGCAGCAATCTGATTCAAGGGCATATACAGGCCCCTAAGATATCGGATGGTATTCAGCACCTCGAATTGCCGACTGCTGCAATACCGATATCCGGTATTTCATCAATATATTCGGGCTTTAAAAGCCCTGCCTGCTCATAATGCCGAAGACTTCCTACACTGATGTGGAACATCTTCGCCACATCGCCTATTTGGAATAGTTTTTTGTTAGAGAAGAGCAGCAGTAATGCGGTGATGGCGGCGGATATCCTCATTAACAGGGTGACTGTATTGCCGATAGTGGCAAAGGCATGTTCGGAGTGTTTGGTCCCAACCGCCTTGCCGATGGTTACGGTAGATCCCATGGCAAGCCCTACGATCATGACAGTCAGCATATGCATAACCTGGCTGCCGATAGAGACGGCGGTAATCTGTGCCACGCCGTTGAACTGACCGATAATAAAGAGGTCCGCCATACCATACAAAGTCTGCAGAAGATATGATAAGAGGTAAGGCAGTGAGAAATATGTAATATTTTTGAATATGCTGCCGGTGGTTAGTTTCTTTTCCATTTCTAAAAACACTCCTTTCGGAGTATGTCATAATCTTGTTTTTTCTTTTACATGTTCTTCATGTATTGCTTCAACTGAGCAATTATTATTGATTTCCGAATGAGGATTTCGTATAATAATAAAAATAAGTAAATGTTTATAATTTATTTTTTATAGGGGAGATTGAATCATGAGAATATATTTGGATAATTGGTGTTATAATCGACCTTATGACGATCAATCGCAAATGAGAATTCATTTAGAAACAGAAGCAAAGCTTCTTATCCAAGATATGGTTAAAAGGGGAGATTTGGAGTTGGTTGCGTCCTTTGCTTTGACATATGAAAATGGGAAAAATCGATTTGTTCATAAAAAGAGACTATTTCAGAATGTATAGAAGATAATGCTTCATATTATGTGGGTATGGTAAACGACAAAGAGATAGCAGAAATAGCAGAACCGATTAAATTAACGGGGGTTAAGGATGTGGATGTATTTCATGTCGCATATGCAATTTTTTCAGAGAGCGAATGGAGGAAAGTGATGATGAATAGTGCAGTTGAAATTATGGATATCGGTTTTGCTTGTTTAGTTGAAAAGTTAGGTGTTGTAAATGCGGAACGATTTATAGCAATGATTAAAAGAGACAGTTTTGATTACACAATTTAGAGAAAGAAATATTTTAAAGCTATGGAGTTGGAAATGATTTGGAAGGAAGCGATCGAGTATGAGAAATCTCACCCATTTAAAGGCAGAGCGGTTAGGCTTTGAAAATAAAAGTTAGAACTTTGCTGTAGGCGGAAGGATAAGAAGATTGACTTTCTTTGTCGAACGTTCTGGTAATTAAGGTGGTTTATTTCAGATAATGAAGTACGGAGGGAAGAAGATGAATAAGGAAAGAATAGAAAAACAGTTTGATTTTATACGCGAGATTGACAAGGAGAAGTTTATCGGTCGGCAGACGTACCTTTCGGATGCCAGGAGAAAGGAGAATGACGCAGAGCATGCGTGGCATATGGCGGTCATGACGATTCTCCTAAGCGAGTATTCCAATGAGCCGATCGATGTACTGAAGACTGTGACTATGCTCTTGATCCATGACCTGGTTGAGATCGACGCGGGCGATACCTATGCATATGATGAAGAGGGCAAGAAGACCAAGGAAGTACGGGAGCTGGCTGCAGCAGACCGGATATTCGGGCTGCTTCCTGAGGATCAGGGGAAGAAGCTCCGTGCGCTGTGGGATGAATTTGAAGCCAGGGAGACGGCAGAGGCGAAGTTCGCCCATGCCATGGATCATGTTCAGCCTTTGATGCTGAATGCGGCGACAGAGGGGAAGAGCTGGATCGAACATGGAGTGCGGTTAAGCCAGGTACTTAAGAGGAATCAAAGTACGGGGGACGGATCGGAAGAATTATGGGAGTATGCATATGAGAACTTCATCAGCCCTAATCTTGAGAAGGGGAGAATAGAGAAGGATTAGATATGCTTAAGATTGCAGTCTGTGATGATGAGAAATACTACAGAGAGCAGATACATACTCAGCTTCTTCTGTATCTTAAGGCTCGTGGACTGGACGCTTCAGTAGATCTCTTCTCTTCCGGGAAAGAATTCCTTGCAGACAGGGAGAACCTTGTCGGATATGATATTGTCTTCCTGGACATCAACATGGAGGACATAGACGGGATCCAGACGGCGATGGAGATGCGTAAGTTTCAGTCAGAGACTTGTATCGTACTGGTGACCGCATTCCTGAATTATGCGCTGGAAGGATATAAGGTCGGGGCGGTCCGATATATCATGAAGGATGCTCTTGAGATGCAGATGACAGAATGCATGGATGCGGTCTTGAAGAAGATGCAGATCCGTCGGGTTACGTTTCCTTTTGTCGAGGGTGAGAGAACACTGTATACTGACAATATCATCTATATAGAGAGTCAGGGACATAAGTGTATGTTTCTATATATGGAGAAAGAGATTGGGACTTACCAGATCTATGAGAAGTTGGATAAGATTGAAGAGATGCTGTCAGGATATGGGTTTCTAAGGACACATAAAAGTTTCCTTGTAAACATGAAACATGTCAGGACGGTCAGTAATTATCTGGTGACCCTGGACTCGGGAGAGAAACTTCCGGTGCCGAGACTTCGGTTTCGCAAGGTGAAGGAAGCGTTTGTAGCGTATAAGGGGGCAATGTAGATGGAGATGATCGTAAGAAGCCTGGCGGGCAGTCTGCTTACAGGAATCGGATGCAGCATCTTTTTCGGGACGCTTTTACCCCGCAGGGGCCGGAACGAATGTCTGCCGCCTTTGGCGTTTGCGGCGGGATTTTTCCTGATTGCCGTGACGGAGGCGCCGGGGCTTCTGCTTCAGCCTGTCCGGGTGGTTATACTGCTTGGTATCGTCATACAGATTTTTTACAAGGGAAACCTTGGAAAGATCATACTGCTTGCGATATTCTGGTGCGCGCTTTACTGGGTAATGAATCTGCTGGCGCTGTCGGTGATCTATGTGATGCCCCGGCCGTATGCGGGTATTCCCGGTCTATCAGACTGGCTGTGCGATATTCTGCTCATATGCCTGACGCTTATCTTTCACTATAAATGCAGGGATTGGTCGGACAGCTTTGGCGGGACCGGGTGGAGCCGTTTTGGATGGCTTCCGGTGATTAGTATTCTGGTGACAACACTGTTGTCAATGTATATATGGTATACGGATTCGATCCGTGCGGACAGCGGCGGTCTACTGGCGGCCGCTGTTGGTTATTGCGTGATCAATGTGCTTGCCTTTTATTTTATCGGAAATATCCTGGAGAAGGAGGCGCAGGTGCAGAAGGCCCGTCTTATGCAGGAGAAGCTAGAAAATCAGATGGAAATGTACCGGAATACGCAGGAGAGCGAGACGCGCTACCGAAGGTATCTGCATGATTACAAAAATCAATTGGGATGTATACACGGAATGCTTAAGGCAGGGGAGGTTGAGGAGGCCCTTGCTTACATAGAAGAACTGCACAGCGGCATCCGAAAGGGCGAGGACTGCGTCGACACGAATCATCTGGTGGTCAATACGGTGCTGAACCAGAAGTATCAATACGCCAGAGAGAAAGGCATTACTATGGTGATGTCGGTAAATGATCTGTCCGGGCTAACGATGAGCAAGGAAGATATTGTTGCCCTGCTTGTGAATCTGTTAGACAATGCCGTCGAGGCCTGCGAGAAGCTTGACGGCAATAAGATCATACAGTTTAAGATGATGCTGGAAGAGGAGGAACTGACGGTCTCCGTGCGTAATCCGGTGAAAGAGCCGGTTGTGATAAAAGGAAAGAGAATCCTCACAACGAAGAGGGAAAAGGATGAACACGGGATAGGATTCCTCAATATTAATTCGGTGATCGAGAAGAATCATGGTACAAGCGTTCTGAAATGCCGGGACGGCTGGTTTTATTTCTCTGCAGTGCTGCACGTTTAGCGTCTTTTTATGCTGTCTGACCGTCGGTTCATGCGCGGCGGATTGCTATGTCTGAATGGAAGGAATAAGATATACTTGAAGGCGGGATTCGGGAATCCGGTTTTTAAGTATATGCGGAAAACGGAGGTTTGGACTTATGAGGACAGCAAAATATGACAGAACGGGAGACTATGGAACAGAAGGGAAAGCTTTGGCAGTTAAAAGGCATGTGAAGACAACGGTAATGGTTGCTCTTCTGACAGCTTTCCTTCTTCTTACGGCCTGCGCCGGGAAGATGAAGAATAAGACTGCTGATACCCCAAGGGAGGCGGCGCAGCAGACGATGGAGGCGATAAAGGGGCTGGATCTTAAGACCTTTAATGAATGTACGGATAATTACGAGGGAGCCTGCCTGAATATGATCGGGTTTCCGGTTGAGAAGGAGTACAAGGTATTCAGTGAATTATTGCAGCCGCATTTTTTTAAAGGCAGGCATTACAGGGAGAACCACAGGTTTGCAGAGAAGGTTGTAGAAGAATTGACCTGGAAAGTCGGCGAGATAGAAGAAGACGGGGATAAGGCCCGGATCAGGATGACATTTGCCAACAAAGATATGTCGGAAGCGATGGGGCGTTATGCCTTAGGGATCGTGGAGGATATGATCGATGACGCGGAGATCGGAGCAGCTTCTCTTATCAAGAATGTGGGGGATATGATTAACTACAGGGATGATGACCTGATCCGCTGTATCGATGAGACGGAGAATACCTGGACAGAAGAGATTGATGTTACGGCGTATAGAGAGGGCGGCGCATGGAAGATTCATCTTAGTGATGAATTGATCAATGCATTCATGGGGAATATCAATTCAGACGAATACCCGGAAGAGATAGAGGAACGTCTGACGGGCTTAGAAGAAGCGTACGAAGAGAAGGCGGCGCGGTGGGCCGAAGAAATGTTTTGATGGTTACTTTTCACGGGGTGGGAAGATTTAAAAGAGCTGCTTGAAAACCAAGCGGCTCTGATGTATAATCTACTTAGAAAGGTTAATCGGACACGAAGTTCCGATATACCCTCAGTAAAAAGAAAAAATTACAAGAATTTAAGCATCCTCACTTTTGGACGGGTAGGGATGCTTATTTCTTTTTATGATTGTCTATGTAAGACAGAGCCGCGAACAACACAAGTAATAATGTCAGAACTTCCATTATACTCATAGGGCACCACCCTCTTTCGTAAGACTAGAGGGTTATCATCGAAAAATCGCATCCAACTTTCCTTTCAACTATACAATCGAATTATAGCATACAGAGAGCTAATACTCAATCAAAAAAGGGTTTTCTCCACCCCGTGAAAAGTAACGTTTTGGTGAAAAGGATAAATGAATATCGGTTGGCTTAGCCTTGTAGAATGGTCCTTGCTGTGATAAACTGAGATACAGGAAATAATTATGAAAGGGCCAGGTAATGAAAGGTGAGTATACAGACAACAGAAGAAAATTCAGGTACTTTGCGGGGGCTGCGGATACAGACGCTTAGCTTATGGATGGTTGCGGTTACGATCATAGTCTCTGTTCTGATCGGAGAAGGGATCGTTCGTGTAATGCGCGATTACCAAAAGCTGGCAGACATGACAGAGGAATACATATATATACAGGAGGAGGCGGAGAATTTACTGTTAGGATCGGATTACCTGACGGATCAGGTACGTCTCTATGCCGTCACGAAAGACTCTGTCTATGTAGAGGAATATTTTAAAGAGGTAGAGGAGACAAAGAGAAGAGATACAGCGCTTGAAACGCTTGAAAAACACATGGGCGGGAAGGATGATGAGATTCTGGATGCATCCCGGAGAGCGTTGGAATTATCCAATGAGCTTATGGAGATGGAGATGCATGCCATGAAGCTTGCGGCGTTATCTGCAGATGACGACATAAGTATGTTTCCGCCGGAGGTTAAGGATTATCCGCTGACAGAAGAAGAACTGTCCTTCACAGATGAAGAGAAGTCAGACGTCGCCGTCGGATTAGTGTTCAGCGAGGAATACAGGGATATGAAGGGGCTGATAGAAGACAATATATCAGTTGTTACAGAGAGGGTGATCACAATCTGTGAAGAAGGGCAGGCGAAGAGCGAAAATGAGATGAGAAATGCGCTCATCTGCCAGAGTATCTATACGGTTCTGATCGTAGCGCTGGTGATCTTCTCTTATATTATGATCGCGGTCCTGATTCTGAGACCGATCCGCTTATATGTGAACTGTATTAAGAATAATAATTTTCTGCAGATTACAGGGGCTTATGAGTTTAAATATCTTGCGGCCACATATAACAATGTATATGAGATGACTATGGAACAGCAGAATATGCTCCGGCAGAAGGCGGAACGGGATGCGCTGACGGGTCTTTTGAACCGGCAGTCATTCGAGCAATTGAAGGAGCGTCTCCGCAATCCGGTAAAAAAGCTGGCTTTTTTATTGGTAGATGTGGATGTGTTCAAAGCGATCAATGATAATTACGGACATGATGTGGGCGACCAGGCGCTTATTAAGGTTGCGAATCTTCTGGAGGATAATTTTAGAAAAGCAGATTATGTACTCAGAATCGGCGGAGATGAATTCGCGGTTGTTATGGAAAAGATGACTGCAGACAAGAAACAGATCATTCGGGATAAGATTGACGCGGTCAACGAGATCCTTCAGAATCCCCAGGGAGATTTCCCCAAGTATTCGCTCAGCGTCGGCATTGCATTTTCCGAGCGGGGCTTCCATGACGACTTGTTCCGTCAGACGGATACTGCGCTGTACCATACCAAAGAGAACGGAAGATGCGGTTATACCTTTTATGATGAGCTGGAGAATACATCGTCAGACAAGTGATGCGGGTATTTCGGTTGATGCAGAATACATAGCATGCTAATTATCTGGATAGGATTTTGTGATTTTATACTATTGCACAGATAGCTATAAAATTAAAGGGAAAATATATAGCATGCTATGCGGCGAAACAAAAAGGAAGCAAGGAGTACATCCAGATGGAGCAGATTACATATGAATGGATTCGTTCTCGTCGCAAGACGATTGCGATCCAGATCAAAGAGGGCGGAAAAGTGGTTGTGCGGACTCCATACTCCATATCCAGAAAACAGGTAGAAGATTTCCTGAGAGAGAAGCAAGACTGGATCATTAAGAATCAAAAACAGCTTCATAAAGCACAGGAAAATAAGATGGTCATCACGGAAGAGATCCGCCGCGAAGGCGTCGAAAGGGCGCTTCGGGTCTTACCGGAGCGGACGGATCATTATGCCCGGCTGATGGGAATATCTTATGGCAGGATAACCATCCGGGAACAGAAGACAAGATGGGGGAGCTGCAGCAGCAAAGGTAATCTTAACTTCAACTGGAAGCTTGTGCTTATGCCGATGGACCTTCTGGATTATGTGGTCGTACATGAACTGGCACACAGAAGAGAGATGAATCATTCTAAAGATTTCTGGAGAATTGTGGAAGAAGTGCTCCCGGACTACCGGGAGCGAAGGAAAAGACTGAACAATTTTTCAAGTATGCTGTGATACCAGAAGGTCGTTAAGAAGCAGGAGAGGCAGAGTATCATATGAAAAAGCCGTATTTTCCATTATTTACAGACATATCACAGAAGAAGATCCTTATCGTCGGCGCAGGAAAGATCGCACAGCGGAGGATAGAGACTCTGCTGGAATTTGCAGATAATATCCGGGTCGCAGCCCCCCAGGCTACCGATCGGATCCGGCAGTTACATGAAGAGAAACGCATCCTGTGGATACAGGATAGTTACCGCGCAGATCTGCTGAAAGGAGCAGACCTGGTTCTTGCAGCCACAGACGACCCCGTATGCAACGAACAGATTATAGAAGACTGCCGAATGCGCGGGATCCCCGTCAATACATCCCACAAAAAGGAGCTATGTGACTTCTACTTCCCGGCGATCGTCCGGCAGGGAGACTTAACCATCGGTATCAGCTCCGGCGGGAGCAATCATTCAGAAGTAAAAGAAACCCGCAAGAAGCTTGAAAGAACTCTAAAGTAATATAACACTGTCAGAGAAGCCCTTCAAGTATATCCTTTGCCGCCCGCGACCTCGCATAGATCTGATAATCCGGCTCGCGGATGTCCTCCAGATAGTGTGCGTCCGAGCTGCTGAGCATCTTGCATTGCAGAAAATACGGATGTTCCTTCTGTATCTGGTGCAGGTGGTCAAATGTACTGATCTCTGCACAAGTAAAACTGCTGTCCGGCGGTACGAACCCTAAGTTAGACAGAAGGCTTGTGGTAGGCTTGTCAATGTGGGCAGGATACGCGATACCGCGGTAAGATTCAACCAGGCCGAATACCTGATCAAAAGAGATATCTGTTGCGCCGATCAGCAGGCGTTCTACATTGCCCGTTACCTGATCGTCCGCGTCCATGATCTGTTGTTTTCCGAAAATATCCTCCCTGTTCTTAATAGGAAGAAGATGCTCATACACATACCCGTCAAATGCCATTGCGTCGCCAAGGGCAGGAAAGAGACAGACAACGTGCACTTCCTCAGCGGTCGTCAATTCCATTCCCGGGATGACGGTGATGCCGTACTCTTCGCCATGCTTCAGGATGGCAGGACAGTTCTTGCAGGAATTGTGGTCGGTCAGCGCGATCACGTCCAGTCCCTTGACGGCTGCCATGCCTGCGATATTGGCAGGGGTCATATCGTCGTCTCCGCAGGGAGAGAGGCAGGAATGGATGTGCAGATCATAGTACAGAGGTATCATGACAATAGCTCCTGTATCTTAAGAGCGGCGTCAAAGACCGGAAGCTCTGTGGTAAATACGGCGATCCCCTCCTGTTCGGCACAGTCAAGTTCCGCGTCCTGGAATGTTATGCCTTCGGCAAGGACGATGCAGGAGATGTCCGCCAGGGACGCAACTGCCAGGGTATTCCGGTTGCCCATCACGGTCACCCATGCGCTCTCAGAGGGCGCTCTGCCCATAGCAATGCTTAGAAGATCACAGCAGAATACTTTGCCGATATTTTTCGAGGGATCGCCGGCGGTCTTCAGGGTGAACAGGCCGGCGTCGATCAGTGTCTGGGTGGTTATCATAATTATCGCTCCTTCTTGCTTAGTTCAGTGGTAAGCTTCTGGATATAATCTTCCAGAAGGTGTATCGAATCGTCATTGTTGCTGCAGCTTAGGTTCAGAGAACGCGTCAGAAATGAGATCTCTTTTGACAAGGAACCGATATATTCATGGAAGATATAGATGCAGTCGTTACGCGTGGCTTCGCCCCGGACGATATCTTCGGCCAGTGCGCGGCAGGTCGGCGCGCCGCAGGAGCCGCAGTCCAGTCCCGGAAGCTGTTCTGTCAGTTCTTCAACAAGCCCCATCATCTCCAGACTCTCACGGAAGGATTCCCCAAGCCGGAAGACAGGTTCATATTCGATGCATTCATTCCAGCGGTAGTCGATATCCTTAAGGTCCTCCATATCGTTAGAATGGGTTCTTGCGACAGGAAGGATCCGGTTCAGTTTCTTGGTCTTGGCAATTGCGATATAAGGATTCTCCACGTTCAGCGGGCCGCCTACACATCCGCCGTCGCATGCGTTCAGTTCTACGAATTTCAATCCGTGGAATTTCTCGTCTTCTAAGTCGCTTAATACTCTCAGCGTGCTCATGATCCCGTCGCATGCGAGATAATTGTCAGTAATCAGCCCCGCGGCTTCACCGCCGGCATTATTCCAGCCGATACCGATGCGCCCGGAAGAAGCAAGAGGCTTTAACCGGGATTCATCGTCCGTCATGTGTTCCAGAAGGGCAGGATAGACGTCCTTGATCGCCAGTACCTTGTCGACCGAGCTCTTCTCAATACCCAGCGGAGACTTCACATAGGCGACCTTGGACGGACAGGGCGAGATGAAGAAGATGCCGATCTTCTCAGGAGCATATCCGGTCTTCTTGACAGCCCGTTTCCTTGCGATCTCCGCTGCGATCTCGATGGGCGGCTTGATCGGAAGAAGCCGGGGGATCAGTGTCGGGAACTTCACACGGATCAGCCGGATGACCGCGGGACAGGAGGTGCTTATAAATGGCGCGTCTTCCATGTGTTCGCGGATATAGGCGCGGGAAGCCTCAGATACCAGCTCTGCGGCGGCGCTGACTTCGAACACGTCGTTGAATCCGATGGAGAGAAGTGCGTTGAGCACGATGTCTATATTCTTCAGATTATTAAACTGTGCATACAGGGAAGGAGCCGGAAGCGCGACCGTATACCGGTAATCGCGGATGTCCCGGATGGAATCATAGGACACGGTCTGCGCGTGGTGCGGGCAGTATCTTAAACACCGGCCGCAGTCGATGCAGAATTCCGGGGTAATGCTTGCTTTCCCGTTATGTACGCGTATGGCCTGCGTCGGACAGTATTTGATGCAGTTGATACATCCGGTACAGGCTTCCTCATCAAGCTGTACAGAATGGATGAATTTGTTCAAGCTTCTCCCCCCTTTGAAAATTATCAGAGACGGACGTCCATGGTGACGGTAGTGCCGACTCCGACTGTAGAATCTATATTCATATAATCCGTGTATTTCTTCATATTGGGCAGTCCCATACCGGCGCCGAAGCCCAGTGACCGGACTTCTTCCGGAGCAGTGGAATACCCGTTCTCCATCGCCTTGTCAATGTCGGCGATCCCGGGACCGGTATCGGCAAGGATCATGCGGATCTTCTCGGAAGAGATCTCCACCGTGATCGTACCGCCGTCGGCATGGATGACCATATTGATCTCGCCTTCGTACATGGCGATCGAGACCTTGCGGATAGTATTGCTGTCAAGTCCCATCTTCTTTAGTTTGTTCTTCACACTGCTGCTTGCTTCCCCGGCACGGGTAAAATCATCTCCGGGAATCGTATAGTTGAATGTCAGGAGTTCCTCCATGAATTATGCACCTCCAAGTAATCCGTTGCTGTATAGTATGCCGCATGCGGTAAACATTCCGTGGCCTGTACAGAGGATGACGATCTCTTTCTCTTCTGCCAGGGTGAGGATGTTCTGATCAGGAATCTTGTTACTCACAAATATGATGCAGACGATATCGAGCATCTCGGCGGTCCGAACGACCTGCGGATTGCACAGGCCCGTGATCAGCGCGGAGTGATCGGTGGCAAATGCGAGTACATCGCTCATCATATCTGACGAGAATGCATAGTTGACTTCATGTTTCAGATATTTGCTGCCGTACAAAATATCTGCATCCAGTAAGGTTTTGATCGTATCGATTGTCATATATACCTCCATGAAGAGCTGTTTTCCCGCGGGCGCAAACCGGGCGGGAGTGCTTGCATGTACGTTTAGCGGCTGCGGGGGAGAACCTGCCCCGGCATATTTTTTAGTATAGCATTGACAAAAGTGAAATTCAACCCAAATTTGTACAACTTATACAAAAATAGAGAAATATATTTGTATATATTTTAACAAAATAGATAGTGAATTAACAAACAAAATTGTTGGAAAATTAACGCAATTTCAAGAATTTAGTTGTAGATTTTTGAAAATTTGTGTGATAGAATGAAAAACAATGGGATGTAAAACACGTTACCAAAAAATAACCAAGGGAGGTAAATTACTAATGCTTTCTAACAAATCTACAGTTCAGTTCAATGGAACAGAAGCTCAGGAGAAAGAACTGTTAGAGATGATCCGTGAATTAAAGGATGAAAAGGGCGCGTTGATGCCGATCATGCAGAGGGCGCAGGATATCTACGGATATCTGCCTTATGAAGTTCAGAAGATCATTTCTGATGAGACGGGGATTCCGCTGGAGAAGATCTACGGAGTTGCCACATTCTATTCCCAGTTTAATTTGAATCCGAAGGGACGCTACCGCATATCAGTCTGTCTTGGAACCGCCTGCTATGTGAAGGGGTCCGGGGATATCTATAATAAGCTGATGGAGAAGCTTGGGATCGTCGGAGGAGAATGTACTCCAGACGGCAAGTTCTCTCTGGATGCCTGCCGCTGCGTAGGCGCCTGCGGCCTTGCTCCGGTTATGATGATCAATGACGAGGTATACGGCCGGCTTACGGTGGATGATATTGACGATATTCTGGCCAAGTATGAATAGGTATGATGACGGAGATCGCATTGAATATTCTGGACGTAACAGAGAATTCTATACGCGCGAAGGCCAGTTACATAGAGATTGACGTGTCAGCGGATACCGCAGAGGACACGCTGAAGATAGAGATCAGAGATAATGGATGCGGGATGAGTAAGGAACAGGCAGAGAAGGTCACAGATCCGTTTTTTACAACAAGGACTACCCGGAAGGTAGGGCTTGGGATTCCGTTTTTCAAGCAGGCAGCCGAAGGGACAGGAGGAAGCTTTGAGATCGTGTCCGAAGAAGGGGAAGGAACGGCCGTAAAAGCGGTTTTCGGTCTGTCGCATATAGACAGGATGCCCTTGGGCGATGTGAATTCTACGATCTATACGTTGGTAGTATTCAATGAAGAAATTGATTTTCACTATAGATATGCATATGATGAGAGGGAATTTGTGTTGGATACGAGAGAGATGAAGCAGATATTGGGCGGTCTGCCGTTTCGCGACGCGGAAGTGTCGGAATTTATCAAAGAATATCTGAACACAAATCAAACAGAAGTAAATGCCGGAAGGATACTGTAAGGAAGTCTTCCGACGATCTGCCGCCGAACGAAGGTGAGGGGGCGCTGCAAAAAGGAGGAATTAAGATAGAATGAAATCTCTGGAAGAATTAAAAGCAATTAGAGAAAGAAATCAGGGCAAGGTCGGTGTGCGCTCTGAGAATGAGACGCAGACGAGAGTCGTGGTAGGTATGGCTACCTGCGGGATCGCAAGCGGCGCAAGGCCGGTGCTGACCGCTCTTTCCGATGCGGTGCAGAAGGAGTCTCTGGCAGAGAAGATCAGTGTGACTCCGACCGGATGTATCGGGCTGTGTCAGTATGAGCCGATCGTAGAGGTCATGGAACCGGGCAAAGAGAAGGTTACATATATTAAGATGGACCCTGAGAAGGCGATGGAAGTATTTGAGCTCCATCTGAAGCAGGGGCAGGCAGTTGCCAAGTATACACTGGCGGCTCAGCAATTATAGACAAAGGAGGAACAAAGACTTATGTATCGTTCGCACGTCTTGGTATGCGGTGGAACAGGATGTACTTCCTCTGGCAGCCAGAAGATCAGGGAAAGATTAGAAGAAGAGATTAAGAGAAACGGACTGGAGAATGAAGTCGGTGTGGTAAAGACCGGCTGTTTTGGTCTGTGCGCGTTAGGACCGATCATGATCGTGTATCCGGAAGGCTCTTTCTATGCCATGGTGAAGGAAGAGGATATCCCGGAGATCGTATCCGAACATTTGTTAAAAGGAAGAGTGGTTAAGCGTCTTCTGTATGATGAGACAGTGAAGAGCAATGACGAGATATTGCCTTTGCAGGAGACGCAGTTCTATAAGAAGCAGCACAGGGTTGCCCTGCGTAACTGCGGCGTGATCAATCCTGAGGATATCGAGGAATATATCGGAACCCGCGGCTATGAAGCGCTTGGTACGGTGCTGACGTCGAAGAAGCCGGAAGAGGTGATCCAGATCATCTTAGACAGCGGGCTTCGCGGGCGCGGGGGAGCAGGCTTCCCAACAGGGCTTAAGTGGAAGTTCGCGGCGGCGAATCAGGCCGATCAGAAGTATGTCTGCTGTAACGCGGACGAGGGCGATCCGGGCGCGTTCATGGATCGTTCCGTACTGGAAGGCGATCCGCACGTAGTATTAGAAGCAATGGCGATCGCAGGCTATGCCATCGGTGCGTCGCAGGGGTACATCTATGTCCGTGCGGAATATCCGATCGCGGTTGAGAGACTGAATATAGCCATTGATCAGGCGAGAGAGTACGGCCTGCTGGGTAAGAATATATTTGATTCAGGATTTGACTTTGATATTGAGCTTCGTCTGGGTGCGGGCGCATTCGTCTGCGGCGAGGAGACGGCGCTTATGACTTCGATCGAAGGCAACAGAGGCGAGCCGCGTCCGCGTCCGCCGTTCCCGGCTCTTAAGGGTCTGTTCCAGAAGCCGACTATCCTGAATAACGTAGAGACATTGGCGAATATTCCGCAGATCATCTTGAACGGCGCGGACTGGTTCGCATCCATGGGAACAGAGAAGTCTAAGGGGACGAAGGTATTCGCCCTTGGAGGAAAGGTTAAGAATACAGGACTTGTAGAGATCCCGATGGGAACGACGCTCCGCGAGATCGTAGAGGAGATCGGCGGCGGTATCCCGAACGGCAAGAAGTTTAAGGCAGCTCAGACCGGCGGTCCGTCCGGCGGATGTATTCCGGCAGAGCATTTTGACGTGCCGATCGATTATGACAACCTGATCGCCATCGGGTCCATGATGGGCTCCGGCGGATTGATCGTTATGGATGAAGATACCTGTATGGTTGATATTGCGAAGTTCTTCCTGGAATTCACGGTAGATGAATCCTGTGGCAAATGTACGCCGTGCCGAATTGGAACAAGGCGTATGCTGGAGATCTTAGAGAAGATCACCAACGGCCAGGGAACCATGGAAGACTTAGATAAGCTGGAGGATCTGGCGGCGCATCTGAAGTCCAATTCCCTGTGCGCGCTCGGACAGACTGCTCCGAACCCGGTGCTTTCCACCTTACGTTACTTTAAGGACGAATACATAGCGCATATCGTTGACAAGAAGTGTCCGGCAGGCGTATGTAAGGCGCTTCTTTCCTACAAGATCGACGCAGACAAGTGTAAGGGCTGTACCTTATGTGCAAGGACTTGTCCGAATGACGCGATCTCAGGCTCCGTAAGAGAACCGCATGTGATCAATCAGGATAAGTGTGTGAAATGCGGCGCTTGTATGGAAAAATGCCGTTTCGGTGCAATTTACAAAGAGTAATGGAGGATGGAGAATATGGAAAATATTAATCTTAAAATCAACGGTCTTGATGTATCCGCTCCTGCAGGCTCTACGATCCTTGAAGCAGCGCACCTTGCAGGAATCAAGATACCGACCTTGTGTTATCTGAAGGAAATCAATGAGATCGGCGCATGCCGTATGTGCGTGGTCGAGGTAAAGGGAGCAAGAAACCTGGTGGCTGCCTGCGTACACCCGATCAATGAAGGGATGGAGGTATACACCCATACTCCGAAGCTGATTGAATCCAGGAAGAAGACTCTGCAGCTTCTCCTTTCCAACCATGACAAGAAATGTCTGTCATGTGTGAGGAGCGGGAATTGTGAGCTGCAGCAGTTATGCCGTGAGTACGGCGTGGATGATGAGGATTTCTATGAAGGCGCGGTGAATCACTATGAGCTGGATGATTCCGCGGCTCACATGATCCGTGACAATAACAAGTGTATCTTATGCCGCCGCTGCGTGGCTGTCTGCGAGAAGACGCAGGGAATCGGCGTGATCGGCCCGAATAACCGTGGATTTGCGACCATGATCGGTTCGGCATTCGAGATGGGGCTTGGCGAGACAAGCTGTGTATCCTGCGGTCAGTGTATCGCTGTCTGTCCGACAGGCGCGCTGTATGAGAAGGATTATACAAGCCAGATCATCGAGGCGATCGCGGATCCGGAGAAATATGTGGTAGTACAGACCGCTCCGTCTGTCCGTGCGGGACTTGGCGAAGAATTCGGCTATCCTATGGGAACAGATGTGGAAGGCAAGATGGCGGCAGCGCTGAGAAGGCTCGGTTTCGACAAGGTATTCGATACAGACTGGGCGGCAGACCTTACCATCATGGAAGAGGCAACAGAATTGCTTGACCGCGTTAAGAACGGCGGCGTATTGCCGATGATCACCTCCTGTTCACCGGGATGGATCAAATATTGCGAGCATTACTTCCCGGATATGACGGAGAATCTGTCAACCTGCAAGTCTCCGCAGCAGATGTTCGGCGCGATGCTGAAGACCTATTTCGCAGAGAAGGAAGGAATCGATCCGAAGAAGATCGTATCCGTCAGCGTGATGCCTTGTACGGCGAAGAAGTTCGAGATCGGAAGAGACGACCAGAGCGCAGCGGGCGTACCGGATGTGGACATTGCGATCACGACCAGAGAGCTTGCCAGAATGATCAAGCGCTGCGGTATCGAGTTCACAGAGCTTCCAGACGAAGAATTCGACAATCCGATGGGTGAATCTACAGGAGCCGGAGTGATCTTCGGAGCGACCGGCGGCGTTATGGAGGCGGCTCTTCGTACTGCGGTAGAAGTGCTGACAGGCGAAGAACTTGCGAGTCTGGAATTCACGGATGTCCGCGGAACGGAAGGAATCAAGGAAGCATCTTACAACGTAGCGGGCATGGATGTGAAGGTTGCGGTTGCCTCAGGACTTGGCAATGCCAGAGAATTGCTGAATAAGGTGAAGGCAGGCGAGGCAGATTATCACTTCATTGAGATCATGGGATGTCCGGGCGGATGTGTCAACGGCGGCGGCCAGCCTCAGGTATCCGGTGATGTCCGTAACTTTACGGATGTTCGGGGGATCCGTGCGGGCGTACTGTACCGCAACGATGAGGCAAAGGCGATCCGTAAGTCTCATGAGAATCCAGAGATCAAGAAGCTCTATGACGAGTATCTCGGGAAACCGGGCAGTCATAAGGCGCATGAGACGCTTCATACCAGCTATGTGAAGAGAAGTGTGAATTAAGTATCTAAGTATCTTGACGGTACGGCATTGCAGGCGGCGGGAACGCCGCGCGGTGCTGTGCCGTCTGTTTGAGTTCCTATAAAGAATGTATGTACAAAAATTATGTTCTCATAGATTAAAAACCCCCTTTCTTTTTTAAATCTTTCTTTCTCATGGAATAGACCACAAAAATGGTACGGTCTTGGGCTGGAATGGAAATATCGTACCAACTCCATATACGTTTCTTCTTCATAGGATGTTTCTTGCCTTTAACCTCGATGGTATGAAAGTTATTTTCTGAATACTCTACTTCTTCGAGATATAAATGCAGTTTGTCTAAAATCTCAATCGAATCATTCTTAAGTGGGCTTAAGAATAATATTACATAGTCATTATCCCTTGCTTTTTTAAACTCTAAGATATAGCCAATTTCATGAAGAACCATTCTTGGAATTTTGTGGTTTTTCAATAAAGGATTTATATTCCTTAGAATTGAAAGCTGATTCTGGTTAAATATTTTAATCTGCATATGTATAATCTTCCTTTCTTAAAATATAAAAAGTCGAAACGCAATAATATTCATTGCATTTCGACGTATTATTATAATATATTCATATAGAGTTTGGCTAAAATAATAGTTTTTTATCTTTAAATTTGTCGTTTACATTATTATCATTTGGGCAATATTATGTTAATAATAATTGTAATACCTACACCGAATAGAAATCCAGTTATTGCTCGTCGTAAATTTGTGCTGGGAATTCGTTTTAGGTATTGTAGACTGCCATCTATTATCATTGGAAACATAAACACAATCCCCCCAATTATACTCTTTTGCGGGATGGAAATTCGCTCTAATTTTATAGATATTAAGGTGACAATAATACCTACAATTACCATAGAACATCGCCAGCAAAGTAAAAAGGTATGCCCCATAATATTTGGTGCACGTTCTGGATTTTTATTGCAAATTGGAAATTTCAATTTCATATATTATTTCTTGCTATTTAAATAAGAACAAAAAAGACATACCAAGATAATAACGACAATAACAACAATATAAATCATAAGAATATGTACCTCCATCCTAAAATAACATTAAAAAGTAAATTTATCCTATCTGACAAGTCTTAGACAACTTGTAAATAATCCATCCATTCTTCTTCAAAATCAATGCCCATATCAAAAACTTCATTAATCTTATCTAAATAAGGCATTGCTTCATCTTTATACATATTTAACTCAATTATTGAACTTTTTATTTTTTTAACTTCTGACTCGATTTCCTGTATTTGCTTGTCAAACGCTTGTCTGCCTTCTTGTAACAATTGATTTCTTGTTGTAACATATCGTTCATTTTCCATTTCAAATATATTCTCTATATTCGATACTAAGAACCCATATCTTGTATTAAATAAATCCAATTTATTAAGCACTAACATGATAATATTTGTTGATAATATCGTTACTATAATTTGTAATGGCTCCATAAGGAAATTTGGCAACTTAAATTGATTTTCCAAATATTCAAACAAGAGTTCCATAACAACAGTTGTAACCGTAGTCGCCAGAATTTTTGTGATGGAATCTGCCTTTTGGCTTGCAGAGGAATTTTTTTGTGTCAGTACTTTAACACAATTAATCAAAGATAAGGTTACATCTTTGATAACCTTTACAATACGTTTCACCGTAGCTTTCACTGTTTCTATGATACAATCAAAAAAAGACTTTATAAACTTACTGAATGTATTCCCAGCTACATTCTTAAATATCTCGTTCATTTTGCTCTGTACATATTTTGTAACCCGCTTTCCGGCTTTTTTTATTTCTGTAAAAAATTTATCCAGAGTAATATCTTTACGTTTGAGTATATTCTGTGTTTCAAATATCATTGGCGGCATAACATAATAAATAATCTGTCCAGCTAATATTTTTCCTACACTTTTTGTTGTCTCTGTACCAACTTTTTTTGCTATCTTCTGATAATCACTGGAGTTTAAAATCATTAAACTTTCTTTGTTTTGAGAATTCTTAATATTTTCTGTCAATCTTTTCTTTATATCTTTTTTTACTTTTCCATTTTCATCTAGATATCCTTCCTCCTGTAGTTTTTTTAGCTTATTTCCACTGGGCGTTTCTTTTTCCCATTGAGTAATTGTAGCTTCAGCTAATTGTTGGGGAGTCGCTTTATATGTAATATCTAAGATATTTTCTCCATTTTTCTGCCGGGTCTTCATATTCTTTGCGTTTAAATATTCGACCTTTCCATTTACTTCACAAACCCGGACATCCCCTTTGGATGAATTTGCAGAACCATGCATCATCTGCATATTATCTGCTGAATTATAAAACTTTCTGAGTTCTTCCACCTTTTCCTTTTTTATAAATTGTTCATTATATGATGCAGACTCTCTTGCCTGGATATGGTCCGCCTGCAGTTCACTGACAGAGATTTCTTTTCCATTCTTAATAATTGTTCTGCTTTTTCCTTCTTTACCCGTAAGTTCATCAAAAATCTTTCCATCTTCTCTTGTTTTTAAATTACGATATGCCTTTTTTCCTTTTGAATCCAGTGAATCATTTGCCCTATTAATGGTAAACAGCTGCCGTTGTGCGTCTCTGCAAGTATCCGAAATATTTTTAAGGGTTTTAGAATTTATACCATCAGTGTAGTTATAATAAGCTTTTCGGATACCCTCATCAGTATGAAAAATATCTGTATCATTATCATAAGAAAAATGTACAAATCTGTCGTATAACTGATCCACCGTAATATAATAATCACCCAAATCAAAATACCGTCTTACTACTTCTCCTGCCAAATCCCGACCTATATTTTGAACCAGCATTGTGCCAAAATTATTATCGAGCAACTCGCGAGTTTGCATATTAATTTTTTCAACTGTTTCTAAATATAATTTTCTTTCCTGAGCTGCTAAAGAATCCCTTTCTTCTAAAATTATCTTAATATTTTTTTCTTCTGCCATATTAAATACTCCTGTTAAACATTAAATATTTATCCACATTATCCTTTTGGCCTAACAATACTTTTTTATTTTCTTCCATTATTTTTATGTCTTCCGCTACAATAACTTCACTATTTAACAATTTAGTCAGAATAGGCGTCGTATATATCTTACATGCAATTACATAAAACATAAAAGCATTCCTCACAAAAAGGAAATTTTTTTGGTATTGGGTATCCTGAATAATTTCAAGATTATTCTTAAACTTTATATTTGTAAGTGCCCGCTCAGCAAGTATTTCATTTTTCAGACATAGTGTTTGAAAAAAAGCCTCCACTATATCTAATTCAGGCAAAATAACTTTTGCGATATAATTAGCTATGAATTCTACACAAAAAATATATAACTCGGCAATACGAGTATTCTGCTCAATCTCCTCTTTTTTTATCCCAAGTTGAGACAATGTTTCATCTATTTCGAGACGGAAATTGTTTAATTGTTCTCTCATAGACAAATTTTGATGTTTAGTCTTCATTGTCATTCCAACAGGTGTCAAGAAGAAGGTATTACTAAAAACTTCTCCCTGACTCCAATCAATTTCAAATATATAATCTTCTATTGTTTCATATTGTTGTTCTGGTAAGGCAATCTCATATTTTTCTCTTTCTTCTGCGTATGAGCCGATAGCCTTGATATTTCCAAATTTTCCAAGGAAACCACCTAAACAGGTAATTTCCGGTTCTATCTGTTTTTGGCGAAACAAATTAATTTTTTGTACTAATGAGTTGAATTCTTTAATCTTTTCATTGATTTCTTCTACTTTTTGTTTCACCATAAATTTGAAATCATCATACATATCTTTAAATTGCTGTACTAACTCACGTCTTTCTTTTTCTCCTGTCACGGTCTGAACTTTATCTGCACACCAATCTAAAGCACTACTTAGCAATCCCATCTACTGTACCTCCATAATAAACGAAATTTTTGCCAATTCTTAAATCCCGACTTGCAACAATTTGTCCATCTTTTACCACAAATTCTATATTTCCATTTTTTTTCACTTTAAAATTATCTCTTCTGCCTTTCACTATAAAAATTCCTTCTTCACAGGAATAGTGCTCAAATACCTTATTTTGTCTGCTTTTCTTTAGCTTTTTGTAAAAAACAAAAATAATAACTGCTAATACTAAAACTAACAAAAAAATCATTTGTCTTTCCTCCTTAGTTTTACAGGTGATTTGATGGTACCTTTTATTTACAATTTCTAATATTTTATATTTTTTGTCTGTCGCTCCCTCCTTAACATTTTAGTAATTTTTTACTTTTTTGTAATCGTATATATATACACTGGTCGCTTTAATATCTTCTTTTCTTGTATAATGAAACCAATATTTTTTAATACAGTATATATCTACACATATAATTATACTACATAAATATACTGCTTACAATAGCTATAAAGATAAAATATCATGTATAGCAGGAGGATTCATTCATGAACGATTTACAATTTGGCACTGTAAAACTTCACCTTAAAGAAATAATGCATGAGCGTGGTCTGTCTCTAACGAAACTGTCATTTCGTGCTGAAATGCAGAGAACCCAGTTGAAGCACTATTATGATGGCTCTATTCAGCGAGTAGACTTAGCTGTATTATCAAGGCTCTGCTATGCACTAAATTGCGATTTGAACGATTTATTAGAATACATACCGCCGGTAGAAGATAAGCAATAAAATAATATAGGGATAATGGAACATTATGTTTCATTATCCCTAATTCATATACATTAACTGCGGATATACATAATCTGTTAATGTGCTGAACTTTTTATTTTATTTACCATTGTCTTTCTTCCTCTTAGCTGAGTTCTTCTCTGTTGCCTTACTCTTTCTTTCTGGGATATTCCACCAGTTTCCAATAGGACTGGCTGTAGCGGATTCCCAGGAAAAGCGGATGGACGCCGATATTATCATTCTTCATCCCGTCTACAGTTAGCTGATAGAGTGGTCTTGAAGGCTGTTCACTCTCCCAGAGTTCAAGGATTCTCTGTTTTGACTGGCAGATAACGGGAGAGTTCTGCTGACTGTTTCCCCATGCTATCACCACCTTGGAATCATCCGTAAGGTTTGAAAAGACAGTTTCCTTAATATAGTTCATATTTTCCTCATCCACGGTTAATCCGGCTAAAGAAAGTCGGCTCTGTGTCACCTGGGCAAACAGATTAATGACGGTGTATGAATTTAATCCCAATTCAGCAAGATGGTTCAAAAGATGGTTATTAGTGGAATCCTCCACATAGCAATTTTCCTGTGTTCTGGTGGGGTATAATAAGATAAAGTATGCATGACTGCCTGTAATCCCTGTAATCTCTTTCTTAATGCTGTATGTTCTGTTCCCGTCCTCTGATGATAGTATCTCTGTTTTCACGGCTATTTCTGTTTTTACTAAGTTTTTTATGGGTTTTTCTCCTTTCATTTTTTCGCTTAAAGAATGATGTAGTAATCAAATTTGTTTTATTTGCCAATTCCTTTCCTGAAAAATCGTGGTAATAGCTTTATTCTATGTACCCCCGTTCCTCATCCCCTCCTATAAAGGACGGGGGCACAGAAAATCCGCTGTAATCTTTTTTTACTCATTCTCTTGGTGTTTAAGCATTATTACATAGAAATAATTTTAGATAAAAAACACATAATTATTTTCATAAGAAAATCATAGTTAAATTCGTAAGATATGTTTATAGAAAGTAGAATTTTAAGAAATGAATATGATAGCATAATAGCTGACGACGACGCTGTCGCCGTAGTTGTCGCCATAAGTGGAGGTATCATTGTAAATGACAGCAATCTTTTAGTAATAGAAGTAGTCAGTATACCAAAATGCATGATAGGCTGACTTGTTTTTTTAATGATTTATGAGGTAGGAGAGTGCCAGACAGTAGCCGTATACTTGCACCCATTCATCCTTAAGACGCCGTATTTTCCCTTACTTGAATACTGCCCCGTATCTGATTTTTCAGTGCAGAGAAAATTAAAAAAGCATAGCCGTAATAACCAAATTGGACCATGCTTTTTCAGCGGAATTTGGAATCAAGTATAAGAGAGAATATTTATCAATAGAGGATAGAAGAGTATTGGATATTAAAAAGGTGCAAAGTCTCTGATCATTCACGAAAGACTTTGCACCTTCTAGGTTTCTGATGGTTTAGTTATTAATTACTCTGCATCTGTCAACGGCAGTTTTTGGTAAAGCTTACGTTCTATCAATTTGCGTTCAAATGCAATCTCTTGTAAAACGGGTTCGCAATTTTCCCTTTTTGCCACTCTCTCTAATCTGTCTAACAAATCTAACCTTTCAAAAAGATTGATATTTAACTTTTTTTCACCAGGCATATTTTTCACATCGCTTTTGATTATCGATGTGCCGCAAAGACAGTAAAAACAATGGTTTTGAAATGGAGCATACGGAACTACTCTTTGATTTTATCCAGTTCGTTGAGATTCACGCCTGCGATATTGAGCAATGCTTTCAGAGAGATATATTCCTCTTTCAAATCGGCGTATGTTTCTGGCGCATTTTCTTTTTTGGCCAATATCATACGTCTTTGTACTTTTGCAAAATCATCAATAGCAGTTTTCACAATTTCAAGGTTGATTGGCATATGCTCACCACCTTTTCATGTGCCATAGTAATTTGGTTCATTCTATCTTCATGTAACCTCCGCTTAAACAGACTTCACATGGCTCTGCCTTGCAGAATGGAATTATCAGGGCTTAACTTCAAAAAATATCAAACCCTACTGAACTTCAAACATCAGATTAATAATGTTCCGCCTAAACATATTCTATCAGAAAGCGCCAAGATCAGCAATAAGCGACTTCACGATCTTTGTAAACGAGAACAACTAACAGCCGGAGCCTGACCTCAAGTGCTGCTCATCGATCCCCATGGACGATATTATCCACATATTCATTTTAACAATACCACGCTGCTACTTCAATATATTTTCATAATCCTGTAAGTCGTGGTAGATGCCCGTAACAAATACCTGTTTGTCAACTATTTTATATAGCATAAAATAGTTGTGGCGTTTTAGATGGATGGTTCGATAACCTAAATCCTGTAACTTTGGGTCATCACATAGCTTCAGGCTGCCCGCTATGCATGAAAGCCGTTTGATAGTTTCTCTCATATCCTGTTCAACGCTACGTGTTGCCTGTGGGTTTTCCAACTTAAAGAAAATATAATCAAGGATTTCCAGAATCTGCGTCTGTGCTTTATCCGTCAATATAACCTCATAATCCGTATTTACGTTCCAACCCATTAAACACCTCATCTGCACTGCGGTATTTCCCGTCCACAATTTCCTGCTCTGCAGTATCAATATCCCTCATAAAATCTTCCCGCGACAGGGGTTTGAGGAACTTGCCAACGGCTCTGTCCATGGCTTCCGACTCACGCCGTTGGAAGAGTTTTTGAGTCAAATTCTGGATTTCTAATAGGTCCGTTTCTGGCAAGGCTTTCATCATGGAAACTGTATTCTCAAGAGTACTCATAACCATTCTCCTCTCATATTCTTAAATGCTTTATAATCACATCTGGTTTGATTTTATTATAACATCTTATGCATAGAGTATAAACTATTTTTAGAAGATATTACAGCAATATAATAGTTTTATCAACATATTCATTTTAGCATATGGATAATATGCTGGATGCCTCCAACATCATCTTCCTACCCTTAGCTTTTGTCCGTAGTGGGGGAGTCAGTACCGTAACTAACAATGCGGGTAGTATTGGTTATGATTGTTGGGATTGGTCACAAACCGCCTATTCTAACACTTACGCCTATCGTCTCAATTCTATATCTACATATGTTGGTCCATCCACCACTTACCATCGTAGAGACACAAAACAGAGCGCAGCAGCCAGTTTATTGTTTCCCGCACGCCCTTTAGTAATAAGTATCCAGATTTGCCGCATCAAGTCTCCAATATCTACAGTCAGAACAACTCCATCCCCAAATACGCCTCATCCCGCTCATCCTGCGTGATTCCAAGGTAACTTTCCCATAATCCCCAGTTCCACCACTGCAGCATGAATAATCCTCCACGCTTGTATCCGGCTGATAGCTTTTGGCTCCTTACGGTTGTTAGCAAAGATATAAAAGCGAGCAACAGAAAATCGCCAAACAGCTTGCCGCGATTAATCACCAGACAAAAGCATATGATTATACATTTACTACAATCATTGAACGGCTGGATGATGCGATAGAGTTGATTACCGACTGCGGCTTGGTCCCGACGGGAAAGTGACGGCAGAGTTTGCTGAGCCGTTTGCTATGTTTGCAGAACCGATTAAAGATGAGTTAGCGCAGATAAATGCTGCCGCAGATAGCGCAGAAGTCCATGAGCATTTGCTCATGGACTTCCTATCTTCAATATCCAACCGCTTATCAAATTTTTTTGGTAAAGGTTGGAGTAACGACTTTTTGGTGGAGCATACGGGACTTGAACCCGTGGCCTCCACACTGCCAGTGTGGCGCGCTCCCAACTGCGCTAATGCCCCATATGGAGATTATAGCACAGATGAGAGCGCGAAGAAAGTAGAATTTTAAAACTTTTAGAATAAATTTTTCAGCAGACGACAATAATCTTACGCGGCGTAGTCTGGGGCGGAATGCTCCTTGTAGTAGTCGTGTAATATACGATCAGAGTCTGCGCCTCGAGGGAACAGTTATAAGGCTGGCCGTTTGATGTGACGATCTCGGTAGAACGTCCGATATTCAACTGCAGTGCGCCGTCGAGAGAGGTAAGGCTCCGGTCGAATTGCCCCGCATAGAGAGTTTCCTGCGGATTGCGCCGCCCAATGAATATGGCCTGGTATCTGGGCGGGAAGATGAGCGGGATCGGAAGGTCGGCATCATAGAATGCCGTGACATTCATCCCGATCCGTAAGCGGACTTCACTGATCACATAGGTGTCGGGACTTACGATGAAGTTCTGGATCCCGTCTGAATTGCGGATCGTGATCTCCTGCATACAGCAATTGTTATCAAATTCGGAGATATTTTGTATCACTCCGTTTACAGGAATCAAATTGGTTGAAGGCATAATAAACACTCCATTTTTCATTAGTATATGCAGGATACGGCTTAATGTGTGATTAGTGATCTTCCGGTTTGATAGCGGCGGCCCTTGCGCCCGGCGGCAGGAAATGGTATAGCTCCTCATAGGATTCGAGCTCTTCTGCGGAAACCGGTTCGGAAGGGATCAGGCCGGTACAGTCCTGGGAAGAGGCAGCATTAGACAGATAATCATATTCGTCAATGATTTTCTGATTCTCTTTATCTATCTTCTTATCATTCATAGCAATAAATCCTCCGGTTTATAAGTTTTAGTTTAGATTGTGTAGAAAAAGAAAAATATATACTGTATAATATTTCCATGTATTGAAGAAAAATGTAAAAATATATAATAAGGAAAGAAGGATGACAGTTTATGAATATTGAAATTGATACCCATTCCCATACACTGGCCAGCGGCCATGCGTACAATACGATCCGTGAGATGGCGGCGGCCGCCGCCAATCGGGGGCTTAAGGGTCTTGCGATCACGGAACATGCAGTAAAGATGCCGGGAACCTGCCATATCTATTATTTTCAGAATCTCAGAGTGGTGCCAAGGCATCAGTGCGGGATTGAACTCTTGCTTGGGACGGAGCTTAATATCCTGAACGAAGCCGGAGAGGTGGATCTTGCACAGGAAGTGTTAAGGGAGATGGATATCGCCATTGCCAGCATTCATCTTCCATGTTATAAGGGAGAATATTCAGAGGAACAGATCACGCAGGCGTATGTGAATGCTATGCAGAATGAATATGTAGACATCATCGGACATCCGGACGACGGAAGGATACCGGTGGATATGGGAGTTCTAGCGGCAGAGGCGAAGCGGACGGGGACATTGCTGGAGGTGAATAACTCTTCTCTGCGTCCGGAAGGATTCCGGGTGAATACGATGGAGAATTGCCGCAAGATGCTTCTGGAATGTAAGAAACAGGGGACCATGGTCGTTCTGGGAACGGATTCCCATGTGGACGCGGATATTGCAAATTACGAGTATGCATACCGGATCTTAGAAGAGACGGATTTCCCGGAAGAACTGGTTGCCAACACGACGCTTGCCAAGCTGAAATCGTCATTAAAACGAAATAAAAAGGTATAGACTTTATAAATTCACTGTGCTAAAATGTAACAGTAGTGAAAGTGTTACGGAGGAAATGGTGCTATGAGTAAGAAGATCAGGACGGAGGCGGTAGATTATCTGTTTCGTGCGATATTAAGCCTCGAGAACAAAGAAGAATGTTATACATTTTTCGAGGATATCTGTACGATCAATGAGTTGCTGTCACTGTCGCAGCGTTTTGAGGTGGCGAAGATGTTAAGAGAGCGCAAGACGTATCTTGAGATCGCGGAGAAGACGGGGGCTTCTACGGCTACGATCAGCAGAGTGAATCGTTCGTTAAACTATGGCAATGACGGGTATGATATGGTATTTGAGAGGATTAACAAGGAAGAATAAGAGATTAAGATCAGGAAGAAATAAGACGGATAAAGCCTTATTTCTTCTTTTTCTCATGTACCGGTTCCGGAAGCTCGTCTATTAATTTCTCGATCAGCAGCTTCTTCACATATACATCGAAGCTTAGTGAACAGATGAAGGAGAAGATCTGAAGATAATCCCGGTCCTCCTCATCTGCGTCAGGGAAGCTCTCGATAGCCGAATTGTAAGATCTGGCAACATCCTTCTGCAGCGTATCGATCCTTGACTTCTCAAGGCGGCAGATCTCTTCGTAGATGGAGGTCATATTGATCTCCTCTCCGGTATCAAAATACTTCTCCGTGACAGGATTCAAAAGAGTCTCGATATCCTTGATCGCCAGGATATTCTTGAAATAATAGATAAATATCATGACCAGGACATGTTCTTTGGAGTATTTCTTCTTGACTGGAGGAGGAAGGAGATTATTCTTGGCATAATTGTTGATCATGGTCTTGGTCAGGATCTTGTCTTCCTCGTGACGCTTGGTGGAGCGAAGCTGCTCCTCCATGAAAGTGGTTACCTGATCCATGTACAGGTCTATATTCGGAATATCGCGCGGACGTACATATTCTATACGTGAAATGCTGGACAGAATGCTGTTGAGCATGTCCTTTGTATTAATTGTCATAATATCACCCCAATGCAACTATTATATAGTTTTTAAAACTATATGACAAGGATTTTTTAAATACTATATTAAAATTTAATATTTTATGTTATAACAAATAGTAAGGAGGGAGAATATGAATGCACTGAAGAAATTATTTGCTCCGGTTGATATGACCGTGGGTACACCCTGGGAAGATATTTTGCTTTTCACGGTCCCAATGTTGATTGGGAATATTGCCCAGCAGCTTTACAACACGGTAGACAGTGTTGTGGTGGGGAATTATGTCGGTGATAATGCGCTGGCGGCAGTCGGAAGCGCAGGACCGATCTTGAACCTTCTGATCGTGCTTTTTATCGGGATCAGTGTGGGAGCCAGTATTATGGTGTCCCAGTATTTCGGCGCGAGGAAACGGGAAGATCTCTCTGTTGCGATCGCGAACAGTATCGTGTTGACAGGAATCTCTTCTGTTATCGTTATGGTCCTGGCAACGGTGGCGGCAAGGCCGCTTCTGGTCCTGCTTAAGACGCCGGACAGTATCCTTGACTGGTGTACTTCCTATCTGAGGATCTTGTTCCTGGGCATTTCGGGTCTTGCGTTCTACAACATTCTAAGCGGGATCTTAAGGGGGCTTGGAGATTCCATCTCCGCACTGTGGTACCTGATCGTATCAAGTGTGCTGAATATCATCCTGGATCTGGTCTTCGTGATACGGTTCGATATGGGAGTCAGCGGAGTGGCGCTGGCGACAGTGATCGCGCAGGCAATCTCAGCGGTGTTATGTCTGCTTAAGTTAATGCGGATGAAGGATTTGTTTGATTTTAAGGCGCGGTATTTTAAACTGACCAGACAGCATGGATACAATATTATCCGTCTGGGGCTTCCGTCCGGCATCACCCAGGCAATCATGTCCATGGCGATGCTGGTGGTACAGTCACTGACCAACAGCTTCGGCGAGCAGTTTATCGCATCGAACGTGATCGTCATGCGTGTGGACGGCTTCGCTATGCTGCCGAATTTTTCCTTTGGTACGGCTATGACGACTTATGCCGGACAGAATGTGGGTGCGCGTGCCTATGACCGTGTGACGCAGGGAGCAAGGCAGGGAACATTTATGGCGATCGGATTCTCGGCATCGATCACTGCTTTGATATTGCTGTTCGGCAGGCATCTGATGGCGATCTTTACGAATACGGAGGATCTGGTGATATTGAGTATGAATATGATGCGCATCCTTGCCGTGGGCTATATCGCCATGGCGATCATCCAGAGCTTGTCCGGTGTGATGCGCGGCGCGGGAGATACGATGACGCCTATGTGGATCTCCATTGTGATGACCATATTCCTGAGGGTGCCGATCGCATATGGACTGGTCTATCTGACGAGAAGCGCAGAATTTCCGGGCGGACGAAGGGAGAGTATCTATATTTCACTTTTGATCTCATGGGTACTTGGAGCGGTCATTACCGGGATATTCTATAAACGGGGGAAATGGAGAGAGAAAGCGATTTAGATTTTGTGTGCAAATCACTTGAAATCCCGCTTCCAACGCGTTATAATAATCTACATGAATAGAGAATCTTCAGGGCAGGGTGTAATTCCCTACCGGCGGTACAGCCCGCGAGCCGCAAGGCCGATTCGGTGAGATTCCGAAGCCGACAGTATAGTCTGGATGGAAGAAGATATCGGTATGTATCCGTGTACTTACTTAGTGATTATTGCTCTGGAATGGAATCCCCGTTTCAGAGCATTTCTATATGTAAGGTATTTATTTCATACGATCAGACCCCTGGAGATGATTCTGCCAGGGGTTTTGTGATATTTGGAGATAACAGTTTTTGAATCTATAGAGAGGAGGGCACGTATGACAGATCGGGATTATATGAATCGGGCGATTGAGCTTGCCAGACTGGGAACGGGAGGGACCAATCCCAATCCGTTGGTCGGCGCGGTGATCGTCAAGGACGGCCGTATCATAGGAGAAGGGTACCATCGGCGTTACGGAGAACTGCACGCGGAGCGGAATGCCATCGCTTCCCTCTCCGAGCCGGCAGAAGGTGCTGATATCTATGTAACCTTAGAGCCGTGCTGCCATTATGGGAAGACGCCGCCCTGTACAGAGGCGATTCTTGAAAATGGGATCAAAAGGGTAGTGATCGGTTCCAGGGACCCGAATCCCAAGGTGGCGGGAAAGGGTGCGAAGCTGCTGCGGGAAGCAGGGGTTCTGGTGGAGGAGGACTTCATGAGGGAGGAATGCGACCGGCTGAATCCCATATTCTTTCATTATATTACCCGGCGCACGCCTTATGTGCTCATGAAATACGCCATGACGGCGGACGGCAAGATCGCGACGAAGACGGGCGCGTCCAAGTGGATCACCGGGGAGGCGGCGCGGATGGAGGTGCAGAAGCTTCGCAGCCGGTGTATGGGTATTATGGCAGGAATCGGAACGGTCCTGGCAGACGATCCGATGTTGAATGTCAGGATACCGGACAGAAGAAGCCCGGTGCGTATCATCTGCGACAGCAGCTTGAGGATTCCAACCGGCAGCCAGATCTGCCGGACGGCGAGGGAGTACCGCACGATCATTGTCTGTGCGTTTGATCCGTCAAAGGAGCCGGAAGAAGCAGACCGGCAGAAGAGAGAGGAATTAGAGCGGCTTGGAGCGGAGGTGCTGTCGGTTCCGGACGGAAGCGGCAGAGTAGATCTTAAGAAGCTGATGGAGATCCTGGGCGGTCAGGGGATAGACAGTATCCTGTTGGAGGGCGGCGGTACACTGAATGACAGCGCCCTGAGCGCCGGGATCGTGCAGGAGATCCAGGCATTTATTGCACCGAAGATCTTCGGAGGGGATAAGGCCCGGACGCCGGTTGCCGGTGTGGGAGCAGAACTCCCGGATGGAGCGGTGAGGCTTGAGCTTCAGAAGGTATCTCAGATCGGAGAAGATCTGTTGGCAGAATATAAGGTGATATAGCGGATGAAGCGGCGGAACAAGAAGACAGGCAGGTGAGAAGATGTTTACAGGAATTATTGAAGAGATGGGGAGAGTACAGAAGATTTCCCTGGCGGGGAGCTCCGGGCAGATCGAGGTTCAGGCGCATCGGGTTCTTGCGGGCACCAGGATTGGTGACAGTATCGCGGTGAATGGCGTATGCCTGACGGTGACAGCAATCAGGCCGGACGGATTCACGGCAGATATCATGGCTGAGACCTACCGCAGAAGTAATCTGGGACAGAGGAAGGCAGGGGATCTGGTGAACCTGGAGCGTGCGATGGAAGCAGGCAGAAGGTTCGGCGGGCACATCATGTCCGGGCATATAGACGGAACCGGAGTGATCCAATCCTGCCGCAGGGAAGAGAATGCCGTGTGGGTGACGATCCGGACGAAACCGGAGATCTTACGGCTCATTGTGGAGAAGGGGTCTGTCGGTATCGACGGGATCAGCCTGACGGTTGCGGCAGTTGGGGATACGGATTTCCAGGTGTCGGTGATTCCGCATACGGGAGAGGAGACAACGCTTCTTAAGAAGAAGCCGGGAGATCTGGTGAATCTGGAGAATGATATTGTCGGGAAATATGTTGAGAAGCTATTGAGACCAGGAAAGCCGGATGAAGCGGCGGGATCCGGGATCACCATGGATTTCTTAAGAGAATACGGGATTTAGGAGGAAGGCAGATGGAACAGCAATATCGATATAATACAATTGAGGAAGCGATCGAGGACTTAAGAGCGGGGAAGATCATTCTGGCAACGGATGATCCGGACCGTGAGAATGAGGGAGATATGATATGCGCGGCACAGTTTGCGACGCAGGCGAATATTAATTTTATGGCGAGTGTGGCAAAAGGGCTGATCTGTACGCCGATGAGCAGCAAGGTGGCGGCGAAGCTTGGATTGCCGCCTATGGTATCGGAGAATACTGACAATCATGAGACGGCATTTACCGTATCGATCGATCATGTGGATACGACGACAGGAATCTCGGCTGCGGAGAGGTCCTACACGATGATGAAATGTGTGGATGAGGGCACGAGGCCGGAAGATCTCAGAAGGCCCGGGCATGTATTCCCGCTGATCGCGAAAAGAGGCGGAGTCCTGGTGCGTAACGGACATACGGAGGCGACCGTCGACCTAATGCGTCTGGCCGGGCTTGAG
Source organism: uncultured Dorea sp. (assembly GCA_947388185.1). Classification (GTDB taxonomy): domain Bacteria; phylum Bacillota; class Clostridia; order Lachnospirales; family Lachnospiraceae; genus Sporofaciens. The sequence continues at coordinate 43,068 of CANDQP010000005.1, forward strand.
GAATGCGGCGTGTGCTGTGAGATCATGGAAGACGATGGCACGATGATGCGTACTCCCAGCTTATGGAAGCTTGCTAAGGAACATGGGCTTAAATTCATCACCATCAAGGATCTGCAGGATTATTGCAGGATCCACGAGAAGCATGTGGTGAAGGAAGCCTGTGCGGATATGCCAACACAGTACGGTCATTTTCAGATACATGGTTATGTGAACGACATCACAGGCGAGCATCACGTAGCCCTGGTGAAGGGAGAGATCGGCGGCGGAGAGAATGTGCTCTGCAGGGTACATTCCGAGTGCCTGACAGGGGACACCTTCGGTTCTCTGCGCTGTGACTGCGGTAAGCAGCTTCAGGAGGCGATGCGCCGGATCGAAGAGGAAGGCCGCGGGATTGTCCTCTACATGAGGCAGGAGGGCCGGGGGATTGGCCTGATCAATAAGTTAAAGGCGTATCAATTGCAGGAAGAAGGGATGGATACGGTGGAGGCGAACATCAGCCTTGGTTTTGCACCGGATCTCAGGGAATACTGGGTGGGCGCCCAGATTCTGTCGGATCTGGGAGTGAGATCTCTCCGTCTGTTGACGAATAATCCGGAAAAAGTATATGGTTTGAGTGATTTCGGACTGGAGATCAGGGAACGCGTACCCATCGAGATCGCGCCGCAGAAGTATGATATTGTCTATATGAAGACCAAGCAGGAGAAGATGGGACATATTTTCAACAAAATAGAATTATAGGAGGGAATCGAAAGATGAGACAGATTCAGGTATTGGAAGGAAAAGTAGTAGCGCCGGAGGGGCTGAAGGTCGGGATCATAGCGTCCAGATTCAACGAGATCATTGTGAATAAGCTGTTGGGAGGCGCGGTAGACGGGCTGGTTCGCCACGGCGTGGAGGAAGAGAATATCACGGCGGCGTGGGTGCCGGGGGCATTTGAGATCCCGGTGGCGGCTTCTAAGATGGCAAAGTCCGGGAAGTATGACGCGGTCATCTGCGTGGGCGCCGTGATCAGAGGGGATACTTCACATTATGATTATGTGTGCAATGAGGTGTCTAAAGGGATTGCACAGGTGGGGCTTGCGTCGGGTATTCCAGTATTGTTCGGGGTGGTGACGACGGAGAATATCGAGCAGGCCATCGCCCGCGCGGGAAGCAAAGCAGGCAATAAGGGATATGACTGTGCGCTGTCGGCGATCGAGATGGTCAACTTGATGAGGCAGATGTAGAAGATCAGAGGCAGTCGGGAATTACTGGAAAGAGGAGGCGGTACTATCGACGGATTGATATTGGCGGGAGGAAGAAGTACCCGGATGGGCGGGAAACATAAAGGAGATCTCCGATATCGGGATCAGACTTTTCTTGAAAGGATCATTGAAGAGTTTGAGACGTATGCGGACAGGATTCTGATCTCTTACGGAGAAGACGTTCGCAGGGAATATCCGGGCTGTGTCACGGTCTGTGACGAGTATCCGGGCTGCGGGCCTATCGGCGGGATCCATGCAGGGCTTAAGAGGTGTGAGAGCGATTTTGTGATGGTGGCAGCGTGCGATATGCCTTTTGTGAAGATGGAGCTGTATCATTTGCTTGAGCGGGAGCTTGAAAATGCAAGGCAGAAGTCAGGTGAGATCTATGCAGGCGCGGTTCCGGCGGCGGATGGAAGAATCCACCCTCTCGCCGCGGTCTATCGAAAAGAGATGCTTCCCTGCTTGGAAGAGCAGATCGCCAGGAAGGACTACCGTATCAGGGATGTGCTGGAACGGCAGAACATCTTGTACGTGGATGTCTCCGGGGAACGGCAGATCAGGCAGATGCTTAAGAATGTGAATACGGTGTCAGAATATGAGGAACTGTCGAAGCAGAAGATCATCGCTGTCTGCGGTGTGAAGAATTCCGGGAAAACGACGCTGCTTGAGCGGCTGGTCAGGGAATTGTCAGGGCGGGGAATGAAGGTGGCTGTGATCAAGCATGACGGGCATGATTTTGACTGCGATATCCCCGGAACAGACAGTTACCGCCTGGGTGAAGCGGGGGCATACGGAACGGCAGTATTCTCCGGTTCCAGGTGCTTCGTCCATAAGAAAGGAACGGGGGAGCGGGAAGAAGAGCTGATGCGCCTGTTCCCGGAGGCAGATATTATATTCCTGGAAGGGATGAAGGACAGCCGGTATCCGAAGATCGAGGTGATCCGGGAAGGGGTGTCGGTTCACCCGGCGTCGAATCCGGAAGGCAGATTCCTGATCGTGACCGACCGGGATGCGGGGGAATATAAGGAGAAGACGGCGAGATTCGAAGATATCGCCGGGATCGCCGGGGAGATCCTTGCAAGTAGCCCTTGCACTTTCTGTGCAAAGACACTATAATATATCCAGATTCAGATGTACTGGTACGACGAAGAATTTTGGCCGGAGGCCAGAGGGAAAAGAGAGGAAATGAAAGATTGGGTATATACGATAAGTTAAATGAACAGCAGAGGGAGGCGGTGCTTCATACGGAAGGACCGCTCTTGATATTGGCAGGGGCGGGTTCCGGGAAGACCAGGGTGCTGACGCACAGGATTGCATATCTGATTGAGGAGAAGCATGTGAATCCGTGGAATATCCTGGCGATCACATTTACCAACAAGGCGGCGGGAGAGATGCGGGAACGTGTGGACAGGCTGGTAGGCGTCGGCTCAGAGAGTGTCTGGGTGAGCACATTTCATTCGGCATGCGTAAGGATCCTGCGCAGGCATATCGGACTGCTTGGGTATGATACGAATTTTACGATCTACGACAGTGACGACCAAAAGACGCTGATGAAGGACGTCTGCCGGCTGCTCAAGATCGATACGAAGATGTTCAAGGAGCGGATGTTCCTGGGGGCGGTGTCCCATGCGAAGGAAGAACTGATCACACCGCAGGAATTCCGGCTTGAGGCGGAAGGGGATTTTGCCAAACAGAAGATTGCCGACGTCTATGAGGAATACGAGAAGCAGTTAAGGGCGAATAATGCCCTGGATTTTGACGACCTGTTGGTGAAGACCGTACAGTTGTTCCAGACGCAGGCGGATGTACTGGATCATTATCAGGAGCGTTTCCGCTATGTTATGGTGGATGAATATCAGGATACGAATACGGTGCAGTTTGAACTGGTGCGCATCCTGTCCTCCAAGTACCGGAATCTGTGTGTGGTCGGTGACGACGATCAGTCTATCTATAAATTCCGCGGGGCGAATATCAGGAATATTCTGAATTTCGAGCAGTTCTTTGAGGATGCAAGGGTGATCAAGCTTGAGCAGAACTATCGTTCTACCGGCAATATTCTGAATGCGGCGAATGCGGTGATCAGCAATAACATCGGAAGGAAGGATAAGACCCTGTGGACGGCGAACGGCGAGGGCGGCAAGATCGAGTTCCGGCAGTTTGATACGGGTTATGACGAGGCAGAATATATTGTGGATGACATCAGAAAGTGTGTCAGAGACGAAGAATGTACATATAATGATCATGCGATCCTGTACCGCACCAATGCCCAGTCCCGCGTGTTTGAAGAGAAGTTCGTGACGGCGAATATCCCATATAAGATCGTCGGCGGTGTGAACTTCTATGCAAGGCGGGAGATCAAGGATCTCTTGAGTTATCTGAAAACGGTAGATAACGGGAAGGACGATCTGGCGGTCCGAAGGATCGTCAATGTACCCAAGCGCGGGATCGGTCTTACGAGTATCAACCGGATCCAGGAATATGCGGCCACCAAAGAGATCAGCTTCTATGAGGCGCTCATGGGGGCGGACCTGATTCCGGGAATCGGAAGAGGACTTTCGAAGCTTACGTCATTTGTGGCGCTGATCGAGCATTTCAAGGCTGACGCGCGGGAGATGAGCGTGTCGGAGCTGATGAAGGAGATCATCGAAGAAACGGGATATATCGAGAGCCTTGAGTCAGAGGATGCAGAGGACGCCGAGGCAAGGATAGAGAATATCGACGAGTTGATCAGCAAGATCGCTGCATTTGAGGAAATGTGCGAGGAGACGGACACACCGGCGACACTTAGCGGATTCCTTGAGGAGGTCGCACTGGTAGCCGATATTGACAGCCTGGATGAGAACAGTGATTATGTGGTTCTTATGACGCTTCACAGCGCAAAGGGACTGGAATTCCCCCATGTGTATCTGGCGGGCTTAGAGGATGGGCTTTTCCCTAGTTATATGACGATCACATCAGAGGATCCGGAGGATGTGGAAGAAGAACGCCGCCTCTGCTATGTGGGGATCACCAGAGCCGAGAAGAAGCTGACGCTGACCTGTGCGAGACGGCGGATGGTCAGAGGTGAGACACAGTATAACCGGATGTCCCGCTTCCTGAATGAGATTCCGACAGAACTGGTATCGACGGGAGCCGCATTCGAGAAAGAACCGGAAGAAAGCCACAGGCAGATGCAGAAGAGAAATATTTATACACAGGCAAAGCAGGCATTTCAGACTAAGGTGTATGCCGCCGCGAAACCGGCGAAGCAGTTTGGGTCACCAAGCGGCCATAATCTGAGTTATGAGGTGGGCGACCGGGTGCGCCATGTGAAGTTCGGAGAGGGAACCGTGACAGGCATCATTGAAGGCGGCAGGGATTATGAGGTGACGGTGGATTTCGACGGACCGGGTACCAAGAAGATGTTCGCGGCATTTGCGAAGCTTCAGAAGGTATAGAGATATTTTTCAGAAGATTTTTAATAAAATGTAGTAATCTCGGCCTGTAAGTGTTATAATAGGTACAGTATTTGAAGGCGGCCAGGAATCGGCCGTACCGGAAAAAGTATCAGGAAAGGATGTAGAAGCATGAATAAAGTAGAGGAAATTATTGCGGCAACAAGGTTGAATGACCTGATAAACAGGAAAGAAGAGGAAGACAAGAACTGCAAGACCGTTCTCTGGGTTCTTGCTATCATAGGCGCAGTTGCAGCAGTTGCAGCGATCGCTTATGCAGTATATTGTTTCTTTACACCGGATTATCTCGAAGACTTTGAAGAGGATTTCGAGGATGATTTTGATGATGATTTCTTTAACGAGGAAGATCAGGTATAGGAGAGTAATGTCGTTGAAATAGTGCGATAGAGAAAGCAGGTGGAGGCCTATTTGAAGAGAAAAAGGCGTTTTGCCTGCTTTTTTTGTGAGAGTTAAGGGTCTTGGCAGAGAGCCGGAATAGCGAAGCGGTTATGGAAATTGAGAGTTAGAAGTTTGAGAAGATGAGGAGAAGAAGATGGACGAACAATGTTATGCTTTACTGATTGATGCGGATAATGTATCTGCGAAATATATTAAACCGATACTTACGGAGCTGTCGAAGTATGGGGTCATCACATACAAGAGGATCTATGGGGATTGGACAAGCACGCATAATTCCAGTTGGAAGGATGAGCTTCTTACGAACTCGATCATGCCGATCCAGCAGTTCAGCTATACCCAGGGGAAGAATGCCACGGATTCGGCAATGATCATTGACGCGATGGATATCTTGTACACCAATGATGTGGACGGGTTCTGTATCGTGTCCAGCGACAGTGATTTCACACGGTTGGTGACCCGGATCAGGGAGAGTGCGAAGATGGTGATCGGTATGGGGGAGAATAAGACCCCGGAGCCGTTCCGCAAAGCCTGTGACAAATTCACAATACTGGAGAATTTGTTGAATGAGCAGGAGCCGGGAAGCACCAAGGCGGAAGAACCGCATGATAAGCTTAGCCGCGAGCGGATCGAGGATGCGATCATCAAGATGATCATAGAGAATCAGGATGACAATAAGGTGACCGGACTTGGAGAGGTGGGAAGCCGCCTTGTAAGCCTGTATCCAGACTTTGACGTCAGAAGTTACGGTTACAATATGCTGTCGAAGTTTCTGGAAGAGTTCTCAAGGATACAGTTGATCAAGCAGGGCAATCTCTTCTCTGTTGCATTGAAGGAAGACTGGGGAATGAAAGAGGATATAGACAGGTATGTCATTTACCTGGTGAAGAAGGCAGGAAGACACGGTATCGAGCTTAGTACCCTGGGCAATAAGGTGTATGAGAAGTACGGAGAGTTTAAGATCAGTGATTACGGTTATTCTCAGTTTAACCAGTATGTGAAGAGTTTAGATAAGATAGAGGTGGAGCAGGAAGGGACGATCCTGAAGGCGAAATATCAGAAATTGTTTTAACGAAACAGTTCAGACAGGTATGCGGCATGTAAGAGGGGCGCTTGTCTGAACTGCTGTATTTTGAGAAAATAATCGGATAATTCAAAAGTGAAGTGAAGAAAGGGAGTCAGGATGAAAAAGGGTCAGATATATGAGGGAATGATTGAAACGGTGGATTTTCCTAATAAAGGAAGGATCGTGCTGCCGGAAGAGAACAGAACTGTATGTGTAAAAAATGGAATTCCAGGGCAGAAGGTCAAATTCTCCGTCAATAAAGTCCGCAAAGACAAGGCAGAGGGACGGATTCTGGAGGTGTTGGAGGCTTCTCCGCTGGAGATCCCGTCACCATGTCCGCATTTCGGTCAGTGCGGGGGATGCACCTATCAGAATCTTCCCTACGAAGAGCAGATTAAGCTGAAAGAATCCCAGATTAAGAAGATGATGGACGGGGCGGTAGACGGGGATTATATCTGGGAGGGTATCAAACCAAGCCCGGTAAAGCAGGGCTACCGCAATAAGATGGAATTCTCATTCGGAGATGAGTATAAGGACGGCCCGCTGGCGCTGGGGATGCACCGCAGGGGGAGCTTCCATGATATCGTCAATGTTCCCGGCTGTCAGATCGTAGATGCGGATTACCGGAGGATTCTGTCCTGTACCCTGGAATATGCAAGGGAGACGGGACTTCCATACTATCACCGTATGCGCCATGAGGGCTTCTGGCGGCATCTCCTGGTGAGAAAGGCGGTAAAGACCGGGGAGATCCTGATTGATCTGGTGACGGCCGGGAATGAGAAGTACGGAAGGGATTTTGATGAAAAGCAATGGGCAGAAAGGCTGCTTGCGTTAAGTCTTGACGGAAGGATTGCCGGAATCCTGCATACGAAAAATGACAGCGTGGCGGATGTGGTCAAGGACGAAGGGACGGATATTCTCTACGGACAGAATTATTTCTATGAAGAGCTGCTGGGACTTAAGTTTAAGATCACACCCTTCTTGTTCTTTCAGACGAATTCACTTGGGGCGGAGGTATTGTATGAAACTGCCAGGGAGTATATCGGAGAGACGAAGGATAAGGTGATCTTTGACCTGTACAGCGGTACAGGAACCATTGCGCAGATGGCTGCGCCTGTGGCGAAGAAGGTTGTGGGCGTGGAGATCGTAGAGGAGGCCGTGGAGGCGGCAAGAGAGAATGCGAAGCTTAACGGGCTTGATAACTGTACATTCTGGGCCGGGGATGTGCTGAAGGTGATCGATGAGCTCGGCGAGGTGCCGGACCTGATCGTGCTGGATCCGCCAAGGGACGGGGTGAATCCAAAGGCGCTTCAGAAGATTACGGATTTTGGGGTGGAGAGGATCGTGTATATTGCCTGTAAGCCGACGAGTCTGGTGCGGGATCTGGAGATGCTGCAGGGACGGGGGTACCGGGTGGAGAAGGTTGGGGGGATTGATTTGTTTACGGGGACGTATCATGTGGAGACGTGCGTTCTTTTGAGTAGGAAATAGTTACACCGCTGATACTGTCTATGTGTACGATGATTATACGCCAGAAAATAACGGATATTTGAAAGACATGAAAGGTTGTGCAACCTATACGGAAATCAAAGAATGGATAAAGTCGGAGTATGGTCTGAAGGTATCATCCTTGTATGTGGCACAGATAAAAGACAAATGCGGTATTGAAAAGCGTCTGAATTATAATGTGGGTGATAATAAAAGCCATGTGCCGAAATGCCCGCCGGAGAAAGAAAAAGCGATTATGGAGGCGTTTAGGCATTTTAATATGATATGAGATAGTTTGTCGGAGTCAAAAAAATGTTGATTTTCAGGTTTAGAAATGTTATATCCCGAGTTTGCCACTTGAGAGGGAAAAAATTAGATTAAAATGCCTTTGTAAACAGCAATTTTTAAGAGTTTACGCGGTTTGATAAAATATACCTACATTTATGACCTACATGAAATTGAGGGATTTCAGAAAAAGTATTCTAAAGCCTTATTTTATATGGAATAGAGGCAAATCTGATGTACCTACAAAAAATTTATGTAGAAGACAAGTCACAAACCCGCATAGAATCAGGGTTTGTAACCTATTTTAAGTGTGATAAAGTGGCAAACTCGGGAAGACAAATGCGGTATTGAAAAGCGTCTGAATTATAATGTGGGTGATAATAAAAGCCATGTGCCGAAATGCCCGCCGGAGAAAGAAAAAGCGATTATGGAGGCGTTTAGGCATTTTAATATGATATGAGATAGTTTGTCGGAGTCAAAAAAATGTTGATTTTCAGGTTTAGAAATGTTATATTATAGAAAAGGAGCAGCCGCCCACAAAGTGGTTTACCTCCTAAAGTTGACTATAATAAGCCTACCTGACTCGGCAAAGTACAAGGTAGGCTTATTTATTTTCGCTTATTGTTCCTATTATCCAAATAGGCAAGCAATGCAACGAGAAACGAACCACCAAAAAATAACAGGCTTAAAACTTCGTATGTACTCATATGCATCACCTCCCGTCTTCTGTGAA